>JACCXC010000082.1 GCA_013697275.1 Actinomycetota bacterium
AGGTTATGCAGCTCGTCGATGAAGAGGATGATGTCGCCGCGCTGGGTGATCTCCTTCATCACCTTCTTCAGGCGCTCCTCGAACTCGCCCCGGTACTTCGAGCCCGCGACCAGAGCGGCGAGGTCGAGCGTGTAGATCTGCTTGTTCTTGAGCAGCTCCGGGACCTGGTTCGTCGCGATGCGCGCGGCGAGGCCCTCGACGACGGCCGTCTTCCCGACACCCGGCTCGCCGATCAGGACGGGGTTGTTCTTCGTTCGGCGCGAGAGGATCTGCATGACGCGCTCGATCTCGGTCTGGCGGCCGACCACGGGGTCGAGTTTCCCGTCCGAGGCGAGCTTCGTCAGGTTGCGGCCGAACTGGTCGAGGAGCTTCGAGCTCTTCGACTTCTCGCCGGGCGCTCCGCCCCCACCCTGCTGTCGGCGGCCCGGCCCGGAGAGCATCCGGATGATCTCGTTGCGAATCTTCTCGGCGTCCGCGTCGAAGTCGAGCAGGATGCGCGCGGCGACACCCTCGTTCTCGCGCACGAGTCCGAGAAGGATGTGCTCGGTGCCGATGTAGTTGTGGCCGAGGGAGAGCGCCTCGCGGAGGGCCAGCTCGAGGACCTTCTTCGCGCGCGGGGTGAATGGGATCTGGCCCGTCGTCACCTCGTCACCCTGGCCTACGATGCGGGCAACCTGCGCGCGCACCTCCTCGACGGTGATGTCGAGGCTCTCGAGGACGCGGGCCGCGAGGCCCTCCTCCTCACGCAGAAGCCCGAGCAGGATGTGCTCGGTCCCGATGTAGTTGTGCTTCAGGGCGCGCGCCTCGTCCTGGGCGAGAACGACGACCTGTCTTGCGCGTTCAGTGAAACGTTCGAACAACGCTCAACGTCCTTCCTGGTCGTGTAGCCCACCCAATGGTATCGGACAGGTCGGGAGGTGCCGCGCACCCCATGAGACCCGTATCGGCTCGTGGCGGGAGTTGCGACAGACCGAGTTCGAGACCCATGGAAGTCCATTCGCGGTCGCCCGCGAAACGGTTGCGCCCTGCTCCCGGCGGTCCTGCGCTTAAACCGCAAAGAGCGCGTAACCGAATGGGCCTTCGAGGCGTTATAGAGCCAACTCCCCAGAACGGGGATGCGCACCTCCCCCAAAGGTGGATGGCGTGTCACCCGCGGCGGCGGAGGAGAAAGTACGGCGGGAGAGGAGCTGCGGAGCTGCGGTGAGGACGGGGACTGCCACGACCACGGTCGAGGAGGCTGCGGCCGACCTCATCGCGCGTTCCCCCGCGGAGACGGCGCCGGAGTCGCCCGCGTCGCCTCGCCTACGAGCGCTCAGCCCGCGCGCCGAGTGGGCGCTCGGACGTTTCTCGGTCGACGCCGCGATGCTGGGCATGGGCGTCGCGCTCGCCGAGACAGGCTGGCGGGCTGGCGGCTTTCAGCCGTCGCCGATCCTGTGGCTCGTGGCGTTTCCGGCTCTCGCGCTCGTCGTCCTTCAGGCGCGAGGAGCATACGAGCCCCGTCTCGGCTCGAGGCTCGACTGCGAGCTTCGCAAGATCGTGGGCGCGACCGCCGTGGCGGCGATGGCGGTCATCACCGCCCGCGTCGTCGTCTCGGACGCGGCCGTTCCGTCCTCGCAGGCGGTGCGGCCGTGGCTCTTCGCCACGGTCTGCGCGGTCGCCGGACGGGTCGTCCTCTCGCGGGCCGAGGCCCGCTCGCGCCGTCGAGGTGAGATGCTCCGCCCCACGCTCATCCTCGGGGCAGGCCGCGTCGGCCAGACGCTCGCGGCCCGCCTGCTCGAGCGGCCCGAGGTCGGCCTGAAGCCCATCGGCTTCCTCGACAAGGAACCGCTCGAAGGCCCGCATCCCGTGCCGGTTCTCGGGGCGAGCTGGGATCTCGAACGCGCCGTCGCCGAGCACGGCGTCCAGCACGTGCTCGTCACCTTCTCCCGAGCTCCGGACCACGTCCTCCTCCGCCTCGCCAGGCGCTGCGAGGCGCTCGGTGTCCAGGTTTCCTTCGTGCCGCGTCTCTTCGAGCGCACGCCCAAGCGGATCGCCATGCACCACGTCGGCGGCATCGCGCTCATGACGCCCCGCATCGCGAACCCCAAGGGGCTCGCGGTGGCCGCCAAGTACGCCTTCGACCGGGTCGCGGCCGCCTTCCTTCTCCTGCTGCTCTTGCCGCTACTCGCCGTCCTCACCGGCGTCGTGCTGGTGACGATGGGGCGGCCGGTCTTCTTCCGCCAGGCGCGGGTCGGCCTCGACGGCAGGGAGTTCGGAATGGTCAAGTTCCGGACGATGCGCGGCCGCCCGGAGGAGGGAGGCGAAGCCGACGCCGACTGGGCGGCTCGCGAGCTTGGCGCGGAGGCGGCCGAGGCAGCGAGCGAGGATCGGCGCACGCCGTTCGGGTGTTCCCTGCGCGCCTCGTCCCTCGACGAGCTCCCGCAGCTTTGGAACGTGTTGGTCGGAGACATGTCGCTCGTCGGGCCGCGGCCGGAGCGCGCGCACTATGCCCGGCAGTTCGGAGAGGGGATCGACCGCTACGCGGAGCGGCACCGCGTGAAGTCGGGGATCACGGGCTGGGCGCAGGTCAACGGGCTGCGCGGAAAGACGTCCCTTTCGGAGAGGGTTGAGTGGGACAACTACTACATCGAGAACTGGTCGCTCTGGCTGGATCTCTCGATCTTTCTGCTGACGCCGGCGGCGATCCTGCGCGCGCGAGGAGACGCATGACGCGCCCCGTCCTGCACGTGACGGCCCCGATCGTCGGCGGGGTGCCCAACTACGTCGCGGACCTCGTCAACGACCAGATCGAGCGTGGGTGGGACGTCGCAGTCGCGACGCCCCCGGACGGCGACCTGGCCGGGCAGCTCGAAGGTTCCGAGGCGAAGGTGCTCGGCTGGAAGGCGCGCCGCGACCCGGGCATCACCGTGCCGACCGAGGCCCTCCGGCTCGCGGCGATCGTCGAGCGAATCGATCCCGACATCGTCCACCTGCACTCCGCGAAGGCCGGCCTCGCGGGCCGGCTCGCCCTGCGCGGCAGGCACCCGACGATCTTCCAGCCGCACGGGTGGTCGTTCGACGCGGTCGACGGCTCCAAGCGAAGCGCGGCGATCGCCTGGGAGCGGCTCGCCGCCCGCTGGACGGACGCGCTCATCTGCGTCAGCGCGGACGAGCGTGATCGCGGCGCCGAGCTCTTCGACGCGCCCTGGCGCGTGATTCGAAACGGCGTGCGGCTCGACGCCTTCCGGCCGGCAGGGAAGGAAGACCGCCGGGCCGCAAGGGATCGACTGGGCCTGAACGGACATCCTGTCGCGGTCTGCGTCGGCCGCCTGAGCCACGAGAAGGGACAGGACCTCCTCGTGGAGGCCTGGCCGAGCGTCACGCGGCACGTGCCGGGCGCACAGCTCGTCCTCGTCGGTGACGGGCCCGCCCGCAAGGCGCTCGAGGCGGCGGACGACGGCGACGTCCTCTTCGCCGGTCACCGGACCGACGTCCCCGACTGGCTGGCGGCCGCCGACGTCGTCGCCGTGCCTTCCAGGCGGGACGGCATGTCCCTCGCGATGCTGGAGGCGATGGCATGCGGCCGAAGCGTGGTCGCCTGCGACGTGGGCGGAGCCCGCGAAGCGCTGGACGCGACGTGCGGGGCGCTCGTGCCCGCCGAGCGAGTCGACTTGCTCGCGGAGGCACTCGTCGAGCGCCTCCGCGATGCCCGCAGGAGCGAAGTGGAGGGCCTCGAGGCTCACCGCCGCGCGGCGGCCTACCACGACTTTCGCACGGTGGCCGAATCCGTGGCCGAGCTCTACGCTGACGTCGCGCTCGGCCGCACGAGCCTGGCTCCCGTCGGCGAAGTCGCCCCCGCCGCCTAGGAGCGTCCGACGACCTCTCGGTAGAGGGCGAGGTAGGCCGCGACCTCCGCGCCCTCTTCGTAGCGCGCCGCAACCTTCCGCCCGGCGTCCGTCAGTCGCGCGCCCAGGCGGACGTCCTCGAGGAGGCGCCTCACCGCGGCGGCGAGAGCCGCCTCGTCCTCCGGCGGCACGAGGAGCGCGTCGACCTCGTGTGTCAAGAGCTCCCGCAGACCGCGAGCCGCGGTCGCGACCACGGGCGTTCCGGCGGCGAGGGCCTCGAGGACGACCCGTGGATGGCCCTCCCAGCGAGAGGGGGCGACGAGGACGTCGGCGGCACCCATGATCGCTCGGGCGTCTCGGCGCCCACCGGCGAAGACGACTCGCTCGCCGACGTTCGCCCGGGCGGCCTCACGCTCGAGCTCCGCCCGAAGCGCTCCCTCCCCGACGACCACGAGCCTCGCGGCGGGCACCTCCCGCAGCGCGCGGACGGCGAGCGCGAAGT
>JACCXC010000122.1 GCA_013697275.1 Actinomycetota bacterium
GCGCTTCGCGCGGACGATCTTCGAGCAGGCGGTCAACATGCACGCCCTCCGCCTCGCGCAGGCAGGTCTTGACCGGCCGTCGCTCGCCGAGCTCCGCACGCTGACGGAGGAGGACATCCGGGCCGCAGCCCGCGCCCTCGGCGAGGAGCCGCCGGCCGCCGCGCAGGCCGGGGGGTGGTTCCGGCGCCGACGCTGAGCGAGGTCGCCTGGCGCCCGTCGCCCGAGGTGCTCGAGCAGGCCAACGTCACCCGGCTGATCCGTCGCGCGGGGGCGGCAGACTATCGGGAGCTCGTCCGGCGCTCCCAGGACGAGCCGGACTGGTTCTGGCCGCTCGCGATCGAGGACATGGGGCTCGAGTTCTCCCGGCCGTGGGAGCGCGTCTCCGACCTGTCGCGAGGCCCGGAATGGGCGACCTGGTTCGTCGGCGCCCGGCTCTCGATCGCGCGGAACTGCGTGCACCGCTGGGCCGAGCTAACGCCGGAGGCTGTCGGCGCCGTCTTCCTGGGGGAGGACGGCGAGCGGCGCGAGCACTCCTTCGCCGATCTCTCCCACGAGGTGACGCGCGTAGCGGAGGGGCTAGTCCGGCTCGGCGTCGAGCCCGGCGACCGGGTCGCGATCTACATGCCGATGTGCCCCGACGTTGCCGTCGCCTCGCACGCGTGCGCGCACGTGGGCGCGATCCAGGTGCCGATCTTCTCCGGATTCGCGGCACCCGCGGTCGCGCAGCGGCTGCAGGACTCCGAGGCGAAGGTCGTCCTCTGCGCCGACTGGTCGCTCCGCCGCGGCAAGCGGCTCGACATGCGGGCGACGGTCGAGGAGGCCGTGCGCGAGGCCCCCTCCGTCGAGCACGTCGGCACGTGGTCGCGAGATGACGGCACGTGGGGCGACCTCGTCGCCGACTCCCCGGGCGAGTTGCCGCCGCTCGAGGTCGACTCGGAGACGCCGTACCTCCTCACCTACACGTCCGGGACGACCGGCAAGCCCAAGGGGATCGTGCATGTCCAGGGAGGCTTCCTCGTCTCGATCGTCCGCGAGGTCGCCTACCAGGCGGACGCGCGCCCGGGCGACGTCATCCATTTCGCAACGGACATGGGCTGGATCATGGGACCGTGGACCGTCGTCGGCGGCGGGGCGCTCGGAGCGACGCTCGTCTTCGCGGAGGGCGCGCCCGACTGGCCGCACGAACGGCTGTGGCGGACGATCGAGTCGGAGCGGGTCTCGATCCTCGGCTGCTCCCCGACGCTGATCCGCGCGCTCATGCAGCACGGCGATCCCGAGGCGGACCTCTCGTCGCTTCGCACGATCGTGACGACCGGCGAGCCCTGGAACCCCGCGCCCTACCGCTGGCTCCTCGAGCGCGTGGGCAGCGGCCGCTGCCCGATCATCAACTGTTCGGGCGGGACGGAGGTCGGCGCCTGCTTCCTCTCGCCCACCCCGGCGACGGCGATCAAAGAGTGCTCGCTCGGAGGCCCCGCGCTCGGGATGGCGATGGACGTCGTGGATCCCGAAGGCCGGTCGCTCGTCGGGACGGGCGAGGTCGGCGAGCTCGTCTGCCGCAAGCCGTTTCCCGGGATGACGCGCGGCTTCTGGCGCGACCGCGAGCGCTACCTGGAGGCGTACTGGCGCCGCTTCCCAGGCGTCTGGGTGCATGGCGACTGGGCCTCGGCCGACGGAGACGGCTACTGGTTTCTCCACGGGCGCTCGGACGACACGCTGAACATCGCGGGGAAGCGGATCGGGCCGGCCGAGCTCGAGTCGGCCGCGGTCGGTCATCCGGACGTCGCCGAAGCGGCGGCGGTCGGAATCCCGCACGAGGTGAAGGGCGAGGTCGCCTGGGTCTTCTGCGTGCTCGGGCCGGCCGCGGAGCCCTCAGACGAGCTCGCGCGGGAGATCGGTGGGCTCGTCGGGGCCGAGCTCGGGAAGGCATTCCGCCCGGATAGGGTCGTCTTCGTGACGGCCCTCCCGAAGACCCGGAGCGCGAAGATCGTCCGCCGGGCCGTTCGGGCACAGGCGCTCGGCCAGGATCCGGGCGACCTCTCGTCGGTCGAGAACCCCGAGGCGCTGGAGGAGATCGCCCGTGCCGTCTGAACTCGAGGGTCAGGTCGCGCTGGTGACCGGCGGCGGGCGCGGGATCGGGCACGGGATTGCGCGCGAGCTGGCCGCAGCCGGGATGAAGGTGGCCGTCTCCGCCCGAACGCGGGAGCAGGTGGAGAAGACGGCCGGCGAGATCAGCGGCCTTGCGCTCACCGTAGACGTCTCGGACCGCGACGCCGTGGCGGGGATGGTGAGCGAGACCGAGCGCGAGCTCGGGCACGTCGACCTGCTCGTCGCGAACGCGGGGATCGCCGCCTGGGAGAAGGACGCCTGGACGATGGAGGCGAACGAGTGGTGGCGCGTGCTCGAGATCAACCTCCTAGGCGTCTACCTTTGCTGCCGCGCGGTCATCCCGGGCATGCTCGACCGTGGCCGCGGCCGGATCGTGAACGTGGCGAGCGGGGCCGCCTACCTCCCCGGCTCGACGTCCACCGCCTACGCCGCGAGCAAGTCCGCCGTTCATCGCTTCAGCGAGGTGCTCGCGAACCAGCTCGCCGGGCGGATCCCCGTGTTCTCGATCAGCCCGGGGCTCGTGCGAACCGAGATGACCGAGGGCGCGTTCTCCGACGACGCGCCGTGGACGCCGCCGGAGCTCGCACCTCGACTGGTTCGCGCGCTCGCGAGCGGACGGCTCGACAAGCTCACCGGGCGCTATCTCCATGCCGAGCACGATGCCGACCTCGACGGCCTCGAGCGGCGCGCGGACGAGATCGTTGCCGACGACCTGAACGCCATCCGCCTCCGGCGCTAGTTTTCGCCCATAAGGCGGAAACTTAGGTATCGTTCAAACTGACGGCGATGCGGATGGCGCTCGCGCAGATCAACTCGACGGTCGGCGACCTGCAGGGAAACCACCGTCGGATCGTCGAGCGGACGCGCGAGGCACGCGAGGCGGGCGCCGACCTCGTCCTCTTCCCCGAGCTGGCCGTCACCGGCTACCCGCCCGAGGATCTCCTCCTTCGTCCCGATTTCCTCCAGGCCGCGCGAGACACGCTCGAGGCCATTGCGAAGGAGGCGACCGGGATCGCGGCGCTGGTCGGAACGCCGCTTCTCGACCGTGACCTCTTCAACGCCTGCGCCGTCTGCGTGGACGGCCGGGTGCAGGCGGTCTACCGCAAGCGCTTCCTGCCGAACTACGGCGTCTTCGACGAGGACCGCTACTTCCAGCCCGGCCGGGACCTTCTGCTCCTGAGGATCGGTGAAACGCTCATAGGCCCCACGATCTGCGAGGACATCTGGCAGCCGGGCCCGCCCGCGACCGAGCTCGCGCTGGCCGGCGCGCACGTCGTCGCGAACCTCTCCGCCTCGCCCTTCCACCTCGGGAAGGGACGCGAGCGCGAGGAGATGCTCGGCCAGCGCGCGCGCGACAACGTCTGCTGGGTCGCGCTCGTAAACGCGGTCGGCGGCCAGGACGAGCTGCTCTTCGACGGCGGAAGCGTCGTCCTCGACCAGGACGGCGAGGTGGTTGCGCGCGCGCCGGCGTTCGAGGAAGCGCTGCTCATCGCCGACATCGACGCGGACGCGGCCGTCGGACGGCGCTTGAGCGACGCGCGCCGCCGGGCACTCGCGCGCGAGCGGACCGTGCTCCCGGACCCGCCGGTTGTCGACCTCGGGCCACCGAAACAGGCGGCGACCTCTCAGCCGGAGGCGCTCGCGCCGCTCCTCGACGACCTGGAGGAGATGCGGCTCGGCCTGGAGCTCGGCCTGCGTGACTACGTCGGGAAGAACGGGTTCGAGAAAGTTCTCGTCGGTGTCTCGGGAGGCGTCGCCTCGGCGCTGACCGCCGCCCTTGCGACCGAGGCGCTCGGGCCGGAGAACGTCGTTGCAGTCACGCTCCCCTCGCAGTTCAGCTCACCCGAGACGCGCCGGGACGCGGAGCGGCTGGCCGAGAGCCTCGGCGTCCGCTTCCTCGAGCTCGCGATCGAGCCGGCCGTCGAGGCGCTGAACGCGGTCCTCGCTGAGCCCTTCGCCGGAACGGAGCCCGGGCTCGCGGAAGAGAACATCCAGGCACGCGTCCGCGGCCTCCTGCTCATGGCCCTCTCGAACAAGTTCGGCTGGCTCGTCCTGGCGACCGGTAACAAGAGCGAGCTCTCGGTCGGCTACGCCACGCTCTACGGCGACATGGCCGGCGGCTTCGCGCTCCTGAAGGACGTGTTCAAGACGGACGTCTTTCGGCTCGCCAGGCACCTGAACGAGCGCGCCGGCCGGGAGCTGATCCCCGCGAGCACGATCGAGCGCCCGCCGAGCGCGGAGCTCCGCGAGGGCCAGCGCGACGAAGACTCCCTTCCGCCGTATGCCGAGCTCGACCGCGTGCTCGAGGCCTACGTCGAGCTCGACCGCTCGCGTGAGGAGATGACCTCCGACGGCTTCGACTCCGATGTGGTCGAGCGCGCGCTCGCGCTGATCGACCGCGCCGAGTACAAGCGCCGGCAGGCGCCGCCTGGCGTGAAGCTCCGCCCCAAGGCCTTCGGCCGCGACCGCCGCGTTCCGATCACGAACCGCTGGCGCGGCTGAGGCGGCTCAGGGGCCTTCGTCCGGCCCCGCACAGCAACCGCCGCCACCCGGCGGCCGGAGCTCGAAGGTCCGGAGCCCGAGGACGACGCCGTCGAGCCTGGCCCGCTTCTCGATGATCCGCTGCCCCGAGGGCCCGAGTCGCAGCCGGGCGACCAGCACGTCGTTTCGCGGAGCGTTCTGGAGCGCGGCCAAGAGGGCGTCGAAGGAGCCGAACATCGCCTCGCCGCACTCCTCGCCCTCGCACTCCTCGCCGCCGCGGAACATTCCGCCGCCGATCTGGAGGGCGCCGAAGGGCGCGCCTCGGCGAGGCACGCGGACCCGCAGGTCGAGCCGGCGTGTCGCGCCGGACTCGAAGTGCTTGAGGAAGCTCCGGACGCGAAGCAGCATCCCCGGCTCGACGCCGATGGCGCGACGCACGCGCTTGAACGGCGCCCTCGCGCCCTTGGCGACGAGCACCCTGGTCAGCGTGTACTGGCGAACTGCGGTCTCGACGGCTCCCTCGACCTGCACGCTCGTCACCTCGACCCGTTCACTCGGATTCGACTGGAGCATGTCGAGCTGGAACGCGATCGCGTCTGCGCTCTCGATCGCCACGTCGAAGCGCGAGGCGATCAGGTTCCCGCGCGAGAGCCGCCAGGGGCTCCCATCGGCGCGCCTGCCCTCGAACGTCCAGTTGAGCGCCGCCGTCCCGCGCCCGATCGAGTCGTAGGTGGAGTCGACGTTCGAGAGCAGATGGAAGAAGGTCGCCGTCGGCACCAGCTCGGGGAGGACGACGTCCGTGCCGCCGTTTCGGAAGTTCCCCCGGTCCGACGCCGAGAGGACCGAGCGAATCGGTGTCGTCGGGGGTCCCGCGCCGATCCGCGCTCGAAGCCCCGCGAGACGATCCTGGTCGACCGTGCCGAGCGTCTCGGCGACCGCAGCGAGCTTGAAGGGCCCGAAGGTCGAGTCGCCCACGATTGCGAGCGCGTCGGCCGCGTTCGCCCCCGAAGGGCCCTCCCCGGCGTGGAAGAACGGGTGTCCGAAGGCGAGCGCCTCGTCGCCGCAGGACCACGTCGTCGTGCCGATGCCGGCCATCGTCACGTCGCCGTAGGCCGCGACGGCAGCGAAGTTTTCCCCGGGAAGCGGCGGGGTGGCCGCGGCCGGCGCAGCGCTCGTCCGGACGGCGCTGCCGGCGAAGGGAATCGCGGCCAGGTCGCGCTTGGCGGCCCAGGCGCGCACCTCCCGCATCCCGCGTGCGTTCAGGCCTGAGACGCTGAGTGGGATCCTGAGCTGCGTCATGGAGTCGACCGCGCTCACGGGCCGGCCGGTGCGCGCGGCGACGATCCCGGCGAGGCTCCTCGAAAGCGGGACGGTCTCCGGCTGGGCGAGGCCGAGCCGCCGGAACGAGAGGAGCTGCGCCATGTCCTGCGCCGGCGTCAGTCCGGCGACGTTCGAGGTGGCGCTGAAGCCGAAGGCGAGGGCGCCGGCGAGCCGGCCGCCGATGTAGACGGGCGAGCCGGACATCCCCGACCAGATCCCGCCGGCCGCGGTGACCATCGGGCCCGAAGCCTGCACGACGACCATGTCGCGGCCCGGGCCCACGCCGTCCTTCAGGACGCCGAGCACCTCGACCGTGAATGGCTCCCGCGTCCGGCCGCGCGAGACCGACCAGCCCACGCCCGTCATCCCGGAGGCGATCTCGCTCGTGGGCATAACCGGATCGCAGGCCGCCTGGCCGAAGGCGGGACCGCCCGTCGCGAGCATGGCCCCCGCGCAGAGCAGGGCAAGGGGGCCTCTCCGAGTGCCGCGACCCCTTCCCCTCGTCACTGCCTGGGATGATGACTGAATTCGCGGCCCTCAGCAAGGGCCGCAAGGGCCGTGAACCACCGCAGGCGCTCCGGGCGGAGGACAGCGGCGTTGGCGGGCGAGGTTGAGGGGAGGACAAAGAGCTGCGTGCCCGCCAGGCGAGTCCCTTGCAGGCCGAGCT
>JACCXC010000135.1 GCA_013697275.1 Actinomycetota bacterium
CGCAGCGTGCCGCCATCCCTGCGGCGCGCTCGGCCACGGGGTCGGCGACGGCGGCGATCTCTACGTCCGGGAACTCGAGCAGGTTGCCGAGATGGCGGCTGGCGATGACTCCCGCGCCGACGAAGCCAATCCGAGTCCTCTCCGTGCGCCCTCGCGCGGATGCACGCCGTCCGCGCGTCTCGGCAAGAATTTCGTCGTAGACGGCAGCCGTCTCGGCCACCATGCGGCCGGCACCGAACTCCTCGCGCTGCCTCCGCCGGCCCGCCTCCCCCCAGGCCGCAGCGATTTCCGGCGAGGAGAGAACCTCGTCGAGCGCCCGGGCGAGCGCGCCGGCGTCGCCTGGAGGCACCAGGCGGCCGGTGCTGCCATCGACGACCGCCTCCGTGAGCCCGCAGACGCGGGTACCCACGACCGGAACGCCGAGAGACATAGCCTCGAGCGCAACGATCGGCAGACCCTCGAACGTCGAGGGCATAGCCAGCACGTTGGCGCCGGCGAGCAGGGAGGGCACGTCCTCACGATGGCCGAGTAGACGCACGCGCTCCCCTAGGCCGCGGCTCTCGATCCGGGCTTGCAGCGAGGTCGCGAGCGGTCCCTCCCCCACGAGGTAGAAGTGCGTATCTCGCAGCTCGGCCGCAGCGTCGACGAGGAGATCGAACCCCTTCTGCTCCGTGAGCCGCCCGACGCTGATCACGAGGCGCGCATCGTCGGGCAGGCCGAGGCGTTCCGGGTGGGCGGAAAGCGGCTCGATCCCGTTCCGCACCACGCGGACTCGGCCATCCGAGACGTCCCCGTTCATAAAGCTGTTCGCGGCTTCGTGGGAGACGCAGATGACGCGGTCGAGTTGCTTCACCAGCGCGCGGTAGGCGGCCCGCTGACCCGGCGCCGTCACGATGTCGGGCAGATGCTCCGTCCGGACGATCGCGGGCACGCCCGCCCGTCTGCCGGCGAGAACAGCCTCATGGCCCTCCCAGGAAATGCCCGCATGGACGTGCAGGACGTCGACCTTCCGGCTTCGCAACCACTCCTCGACGCCCTCGTACGGCCGGGACTCGCCCTGGCGAAACACTTCGAGCCCCTCGGCGCCGGCCGCCTGGAGCAGGCGGTCTGCCCCCTCGCCCTCCCGCGCGGCGAGCACGACCTGCCACGTCGAGGCGAGCCCTCGTGCGAGCGTGAGGATCTGCTGGCCCAGTCCCGACGGATGCGGACTGTCCGTATAGAGGCAAACCCGCGGCAACGCTCCTCCCATGCCTCGAGCGGGCAACCGGGAAACGCCGCGTCGGCGCTAGTGCGCGCCTGAAGCCGCAGGGATGCCTTGCTCTGCTCTTCGCCGTTCACCGAGAACTCCGGCAAGCGCAAGGGGCGACCAGGCCGATCGCGGCGGGCGCAGTGTGGGCAGCGAAGACCGTGGAGAGACACGCGGCCACGACGACGACTCGCCCGGCGCCCCCCTTGTGGAGAGCCACCGCCGCCGCGATCGCCACGGTGACGAGCGCGCCTGACCCGGGCCGAGCCGGATAGCGGTATTCGGAAGCTGGGTGCGAGGCCATTGCTCAAGCTCTCCTTCGTCGGTGTCCACCGAACCGTAGGCCCGGCGGTCCTGACTGCCCTCGCTAGGCGTCCGCAGACCCGTCCGGCCCGCCCACAGTCCGGATTGCGGGTTTTCCGCAACACGTTGCGACGCAAGCGCGAACACCGAGGGCAACCGCGGGGCCGCCCCGGGTCTCGAGGAACGAGCTGTCGCTGCGAGTTCTCCGCACGGAGCAGGGCGCGTCCGGCCAGTCCCCCCGCGGGCGCTATTCCTCCAGCGCGAGCGACTCCCTCACGGCGACCTCGTAGGGACACGCGCGAATGCCGGCTCCGTCGCCGACCGGCGCAGCCTAGAACGAGGCCGTCTCGGGAACGGAGCCCTCGCGGAGACGGCCGAGGGCCTCCTCGAAGTCCTCGTGCGTGACCGTTGCCGACTCCTCGCCAGTCGTCCGCGACATCGCCGCAAGGGCGGCCTCCTGGCAGAGCGCCTTGAGGTCGGCCGGCGAGAAACCCGTCCGTCTCGCGCGCGACCTCCTCCAGGCGAACGGCCACCGTGGGCATGCGTGCCGAGTGCAGCCGGAGCATCGCGAGGCGGCCGGCCTCGTCCGGGAGGCCGAGGACGATCGTGCGCGAGAGTCGGCCTCCTCGCAGCAGCGCCGGGTCGAGCTGGTCGGGCCTGTTCGTCGCGCCGACGATGAAGACGCCGCGCTGGCCCGAGACGCCGTCGATCTCGGAGAGAAGCTGGTTCACGTGGCTGTCGTGCACCTCGATCTGCCCCGCTTGCCCGCGATCGCGTCGATCTCGTCGATGAACACGATCGAGGGGCGGTTCTCCCGCGTGCGCTCGAAGAGCTGGCGGATGTTCTGCTCCGACTCGCCCACCCACTTGCTCATCACGTCCGCACCGGCGATCGGATAGAAGGAGCAGCGGGCCTGGGCGGCCAGCACCTTGGCGACCGTCGTCTTGCCCGTCCCAGGGGGCCCGGCGAGGGGCAGCCCCGTCGGGGGTTCGACCCCGAAGCGCCGGGTCGACTCGGGATCCTCGATCACGGCCTGGACTTGCTGGAGCTGCGCCTTGATCGGCGCCGGAAGGATCAGCGAGTCCCACGTCCAGTGCTCGACAGTCGGCCGGTCCTGGCCGGCGTAGCGCTCGACCGCGGCCAGTAAGTGGCTCTCGTCCAGCTCGAGCTGCTCCCCGGACTGGGTCGCCTCGCGAAAGAACCTCGAGCGCGGCCGTGTCGACGATCTTGGCGATCGCGGCCGGAGTCATTCCCTCGGTCCTCCGCACGAGCTCCTCGAGATCGACGCCCTCCGCGACCGGGCGCTCGTCCAGCTCCGCCCTGAAGATCGCGCGGCGCGCGTCGGCGTCCG
>JACCXC010000088.1 GCA_013697275.1 Actinomycetota bacterium
GCCGCTGACCTCTTCGGTGCCCGCGGCGCAGTTGCCCTTCGAGTTCACGAAGCCGCTTCGCGGGTGGTTCTCGTACGGGAAGACGGAGAGATTCGCGATGTCGTTCGCGTCCACCCCGTCCCCGAGCAAGTCGGCGTTCGGGTTGCCCTTGAGCTTCCCGGCGACGCCGCGCTCCGCGATGTCGATCACGTCGTCCTCGAGTCGCCGGCCGTTGGGGAAGCCGGCGTTGTCTCCGCCGAACACCCCGAGCCGGTTGGGCGTCGCCGACGGTGCGATCGAGAGATTGATTCGCAGCAGATCGGCGAGCTTCGGCCCGGTGTAGTTGAGGCCGGGCACGCCCGTCAGGAACACCGCCACGAGGTCGTCACGGTTCGTCTCCGGCGCGTTCACGACGCCCGGGTAGAGATCGTTGATCGCCGCCGCGAGGAGCGGCGTTCGGAAGTACTTCGCGAACTTCGCCTCGTTCGCCGGGTTGGTGCGGTTCCACTCGTCCTTGTCCGAGGTCGGAATCAGAAGCTCGTTCACGAGCGGGTTTGCGAGGCGAGAGACCTGCACCCAGCGCTTCGAGACGATGTGCCGTCCGGTCAGCGCTGCGCCGCCGCCACCTGCGCCGGCAGTGCCGGACGCCGTGTGGCTTTGGCGGACAGTCGTCTCCTGCCGCTCGGTCGTCGCCCAGATGCCGACGATGTGGTTCGAGTCGTCGAGCTGCGAGATCGGAATCTGGAGCGCGGCCGCGTGCACCGCGTACCCGGCGAAGAAGTCCTTCCCGCCGCCCATGTTCCCCGTCCCGCGACGGAAGCCGACGAGATCGAAGATCGCGCCGATGTCGGCGAAGAACGCATCCTCACGCTGGCCGGCGAAGACCTTCCCGCCGCCCGAGAGGTTGTAGATCCGCTGGCTCGCGATCGAGCCGTGATCGGCCGAGCCGTAGAACATCTGGTTCGTCCGCGGCCCGATGTTGTTCGGCGGGGTCGTCCCGCGGGCGACGATCTGGCTCTGACCGCCCCGGATCCGCTCGACGGTGTACCGCTGCACGGTGTTCGCGAGGAACAGCGGGCTCTTCATGTTGGTGAACCGGAAGCGATAGACGACGTCCGCCTTCGCGTCGCCGTTCCGGTCGATCTTGATGTTGTAGCGGGCCTTCGTCGAGAAGCGGTAGTACATCGGCCCCGCAGCCGGATCCTCAGCCGGGATCCAGTTGGACACGATGGTCAGCATGTTCGGCTGATCCACGCTTCTGAAGGCGTACAGGTCCGTGTTGTCCGCCGTTGGATCCTCCGAAATGGCAGGCGCTTCACGGTGGCTCGACGAGACGGCCTCGTCAGGGCTTGGCCCCCTGACTACGGCGAACGTCAACCCGGCGGCCAGAAGCCCCAGGAGGACGACGATTTTCCTCATGCTCTCTCCCCTTCCTTCGATCCCTCTTGTGTCCGCGCCGATTCGTCCGGCCGAGCACTTCGGTTCATGAACCGGAGGGGGAAGGTGGGCGAACGTCTTCCCATGACGGTGTTAGCGTTCCCTGTGCCCGCGCACCGCGTAGTGAAAATGCGTATTCGTAAAGAGCATGCGCACCTCTCGGACGAGGCCCTTGTCGCCCTCGTCGCCCGTTCCGACGAGGCTGCCCTCGCGGAGCTCTACGATCGCTACGGCCGCATCGCTTTCGGGCTCGCGCTCAGGGTGCTGCGAGACCGCACGCTCGCGGAGGACGCCGTCCAGGACGCTCTTCTCACCGTCTGGAGGAGCGCGACGCGGTTCGTCCCCGAGCGCGCGTCCGCACGGACCTGGATCCTGACGCTCGTCCACCGGCGGGCGGTCGACCTGGTTCGCCGGGAGCAACACCGTCGAACCGAGCCGTACGAGGCAATCGAGCTGAGCGCGGCGCCTGACTCGACGGACGAAACCGCCTTGCTCTCGCTCGAGCGCGCGCGGGTTCAGGAAGCACTCAAGAAGCTCTCCGACCAGCAGCGCGAGGCGATCGAGCTCGCCTACTACGGAGGCTTCACCCAGTCGGAGCTTGCCGAAAGGCTCGGCGAGCCCCTGGGTACGATCAAGAGCCGGATGTTCAACGGGCTGGCGCGCCTTCGCGACATGCTTCAGGAGGCCGTGCCCGAGGAGGAAGAGTGGGACAGGACGCGATCCACGACCTGACCGCCGCCTACGCACTGAATGCGCTCGACGCCCACGAGGAGGCGGAGTACGAGGCGCATCTCGGCCGCTGCGCGGGCTGCCGCGGCGAGCTGGCGTCGTTCCAGACGACGGCAGCGTCGCTTGCCTACGCGGTCGACGCACCGGCGCCCTCCCCAGCGCTTCGCGACCGGATCCTCGCGCAGGCGAAGGTCGAGCGGTCGAACTTGATCGAGTTCCCCCGCCGACGTTGGCTCGTCCCCGTCGCCTCAGGCGCGGCCGCTGCCGCGGCCGTCGTCGCGGTCAGCCTCGGCCTCTGGGCCGCCTCGCTCTCCTCGTCGCTCGACGACGAGCGCGAGGCTCGCTACGGGCAGGAGAGGGTTCTCGCGCTCATGGCCGACCCGGCCGCTGAGGCCTTTCCGGTCAACGGCGCCCAGGGGACACTCGTGGTCGCATCTGGCCGGGAGGGGGCGCTCATCCTCCAAAACCTGAAAGCCGCCCCCGAGGGGAAGATCTACGAGGCTTGGGTAAGCCGCGACGGCAAGGAGATGCTGCGCGCGGCGACATTCGTCGCTCGCGGCGGCGCGACCGTCGTGCCCCTTTCGCGTCCCGTGCCGGCGGGCGGGCTCGTCGCGGTGACCGTGGAGGACGAGCCCGTGGACGAGCCGACGGGCAAGCCGATCTTCACGGCCGACACCGCTTAATACAAACGAAACGAACCGCCCTCGGCCATGGGGCGAATCACCCCCGTTCACAATGCGGGGGTCACGTTTCCGGGGGTTCCTTCGGCGCGGGCCGCTGCCCGACAGAAGGAGGAAGCGATGACGGAGTCCGGTGAGCCGCAGGCCGGCCCCGCGCTCGACGAGCTCGCGCGCGATCCAGCTTCTCGCAAGCGGTTCCTGAAGATGATGGGTGGAGGCGTCGCCGCGACGAGCGCCTGCGGGATCCTTCTAGCCGCGTGCGGCGGGGACGACGACGGCGGAACGACCGGCCAGGCCGGGGGAAGCACGTCGACCGGCTCGATGAGCGGGGACGACACCACGACGATGGAGATGGAGGCTGCCGAAGGCGACCTCGAGATCCTGAACTACGCGCTGACGCTCGAGTACCTCGAGGCCGACTTCTACCGAAAGGTCGCCGACGCAGGGCTCTTCAAGGGAGCTCAGCTGTCTCTGCTTTCCACGTTCGGAGAGCACGAGCAGCAGCACGTCGAGACCCTCACTGGGACGATCGAGAGCCTCGGCGGGACCCCGGCCACCGCGCCGGAGACGACCTTCCCGCTCGACGACGCGAAAGCGGTCGCCGAGCTGGCGGCCACCGTCGAGAACCTCGGCGCGGCCGCGTACCTCGGCCAGGCCGGGCGCATCCAGAGCCCGGAGATCCTTGCCGCGGCCCTGTCGATCCACACCGTCGAGGCGCGCCACGCGTCCGCGCTGAACGCGCTCGTCGGAGCCCCGTACACCCCCGAAGGCGCCTTCGCAGCCCCCGCCACGATGGAGGACGTGCTCGCGAAGGTGAAGCCCTTCATCGCCGCCTAGCCGGCCAGAAAGGAGAAACCGATGATCGATGTGAAGCACGCGGCTCCCGACCTGGCCGCAATCCAGATCGAAGGCATGAGCCGTAGCGCGTTCATGATGAGGAGCGCTCTCGCGGTCGGTGCCGTCTACGGCACCACGATGGTCTCGCCGTTCGTCCGTCAGGCGCTCGCACAGAGCGGCGGTGGCGACATCGAGATCCTCAACTTCGCCCTCACGCTCGAGTACCTCGAGGCGGACTTCTACGAGAAGTCGATGCGCCTCAGCCTCGACAGTGAGCTCCTGGACATCGCGACGGAGTTCGGGTCGAACGAGGCCGAGCACGTCGAGGCGCTCGCCGGCACCATCACCGACCTCGGCGGGACGCCGGTCGAAAAGCCGACGTTCATGTTCCCGCTGAAGAACCAGGCGAGCTTCCTGAAGCTCGCCCAGACGCTCGAGGACACCGGCGTCGGGGCCTACAACGGCGCCGGCCCGATGATCGAGTCGAAGGAGATCCTCGCAGCGGCAGGCTCGATCGTTCAGATCGAGGCGCGCCACGCGGCGGCGATCCGGCTCAAGAACAAGGCCGAGCCCGCCCCTGCGGCGTTCGACGAGGCCTTGGAGATGCAGGCCGTGCTCGACGCGGTCAAGCCCTTCATCAAGGCGTAGACAGAAACCGGGGGGCGGCCGCCATCGGCGCCCGCCCCCCTCTCTCGAAAGGATTGAACATGCCAGGTTTCATCGGAGTTCCGGAGCTCATGCTCCTCGGGCTCGTCGTACTCCTCGTCTTCGGCCCCAAGCGGCTGCCAGAAATGGGGCGCTCGCTCGGCCGCGGGATGCGAGAGTTCAAGGACTCGGTCACGGGCGACTCGCGCGTCGAGCGTGAGACGCTGAAGGACGAGGAGCTCCCGGCCGCGACCCCGCCGGTGGCGCTTGCCGTCACGCGTGAGCGGGAGGACGCGGCGTAGCCATGGCGGTCCGCCTGCCACGGCGACTCGGGAACGAAGAGGTCGCGGGGCTTGTCGATCACCTCGGCGAGCTCCGCGCGCGTGTGGCGGTCTCGGCCATCGCACTCGTCTCCGCGACGGTGGTCGCCTACGTCTTTCACGCGCAGATCATCGAGTGGCTGAACGCGCCGCTCCCGGCCAGCGCGCCCGAGCCGGTCACGCTGGGGGTCACCGAACCGTTCATGACCTCCCTGAAGATCAGCCTGTACGCAGGCTTCGCGCTCGCGCTCCCGGTGATCCTCTGGCAGTTCTGGAGCTTTCTGGCTCCGGCTCTCGACCGGGGGGCGCAACGGGCGATCGGGGCGCTTGTCGCCTTCGGAGCGGTGCTGCTCGTCCTGGGGATCGGCTTCGGCTACTCGGTCGCGCTGCCCGCCGCCGTGCACTTCCTCACCGACTTCGACAAGGAGCTCTACAACATCGAGATCCGGGCCAGCTCGTACTACTCGTTCGCCCTCCTCACTCTCCTCTCTGTCGGAGTCGTGTTCCAGCTTCCGATCTTCATCCTCGGGCTCGTCCGGCTCGGGATCACCTCGTCCGCGCGCCTGCGCAGGAACCGCAGGCTCGGCTACGTGATCGTCACCGCGGTCGCCGTTCTCCTCCCGGGCGTGGACCCGCTCACGACGCTCATCGAGCTGGTGCCACTCCTCCTGCTTTTCGAAGGGTCGATCTGGCTGTCCGTCCTGCTCGAGCGGCGCTGGCGCACCTCGGCCCAACCCGCCGTGGGCTCGGTCTCGTAAGCAGAGTCGAGCGGAACGGTAGGGGCGTCCGGGTGGCCCTCCACCGGGCGCCCCTACAGCTCCGATCACCAGGAGGGGCGCTAGACTCCTCCCTTCTTCGTGTTCCGTAAGCGAGAGACGAAACCCCGCTCGCGCCGGGTTCGCAAGCTCCGGCTCCTCGCTCTCCTCGGTGTCCTCGGTCTCGTAGGCAGCGTCTCGTTCGTCTACGGGCTCGTCACCGCGATTGCGAGCGAGCTCCCCGAGCTGGACCCGCGCCATCAGGCCGACCTCCAGGAGGACGGCTTCATCTACGCGTCCGATGGCAAGACGGTCCTTGCGCGCCTGCGCGGCGAGGAAAGCCGGATCGTCGTCGAGTCGAAGGAGATCGCCCCCGTCGTCAAGCAGGCGATGGTCGCGGTCGAGGATCGCCGCTTCTGGGAGCACCGCGGGGTCGACGTACACGGGATCGCGCGCGCCGCCTGGGCCGACGTTCAGCAGAAAGAGCTCGTGCAGGGCGGCTCGACGATCACGCAGCAGTTCATCAAGAACACGCTGACGAATGACGACCGGACGGTCAGCCGCAAGCTGAAAGAGGCCGCGCTCGCCTGGCAGCTCGAGCGGCGCTGGTCGAAGGACCGGATCCTGACGGCCTATCTGAACACGGTCTACTTCGGGAACGGGGCCTACGGGATCCAGATGGCGGCGCGCGTCTACTTCGGCAAGAAGGCGCGAGACCTGACCCTTCCCGAAGCCGCGCTCCTCGCGGGCGTCCCGGTCAATCCGTCGGCCTTCGACCCGGTCACGCGCCCCAAGGCAGCCCGCGCGCGGCGGGCGACCGTCCTGTCGTTGATGCTCGAGCAGCAAGTGATCGACGAGGCCGACTTCGAGAGGGCCGACCGGGCGAAGATGCCGCGGCCGAAGGACGTGCGCGTCCCCGCGACACGCGGGCGCGAGCAGCACTTCGTCGAGTACGTCAAGCAGCAGCTGATCGACGAGTACGGATCCGGAGAGGTCTTCGGTGGAGGCCTCAAGATCACGACGACGCTCGACCTCGAGCTCCAACGGATCGCGCGGGAGTCGGTGCACGAATGGCTCGGTGCCGAGAACGGGCCCTCTGCGGCCCTCGTGGCGATCGACCCCCGAGACGGGCGCGTGCTCGCCATGTACGGCGGCGGAAGCTTCAAGGAGAGCCAGTTCAACCTCGCAGTCCAGGGCGAGCGCCAGTCCGGATCTGCGTTCAAGCCGTTCGTCCTCGCGGCCGCGCTCTCGCTCGGGATCTCGCCCTCGACGGGGTTCGAGTCCAAGCCGACGACGATCAACCTCGGCGACAAGCTCTGGACGGTCGCCAACTACGAGAACTCCTACCTCGGCTCGACGAATCTGTACGAGGCGACGACGTTCTCGGACAACTCCGTCTACGCGCAGCTGACCGCTCTCGTCGGGCCGCGCCGCGTCGCCGAGATCGCGCAGGCTCTCGGCGTCACGAGCGAGCTGAACGAGTACTTCGCGATCGGTCTCGGGGTCGAGGCGGTCAACCCCCTCGAGATGGCGCGCGCGTTCGCCACGTTCGCGAACAACGGTGCCAGGGTTGACGGGCGCGTCCTCGGGAACCGGCCACGCGCCGTCGTGAGCGTCAAGGACGGCAAACGAGTCGAGCGAAACGTTCCGGTTGAGAAGCAGGTGCTGGAGCCGAATCAGGACGCCCTCCTCACCGCCATGCTCCTGGATGTCGTCCGCGACGGGACGGGAAAGCGCGCCGCCATCCCCGGACGCGCCGTGGCCGGCAAGACAGGCACGACCGAGAACTACGGCGACGCATGGTTCGTCGGCTATACGCCGCAACTTTCAGTCGCCGTCTGGGTCGGCTACCCGAACAAGCTCATCCCGATGGAGACGGAGTTCAACGGCGATCCAGTCGCCGGCGGGACGTTCCCCGCGGCCATCTGGAAATCCTTCGCAGAGAAGGCGCTCAAGTACCTGAACGAGCCGCCCGAGTCGTTCCCCTATCCCGAGTACGAGTCGGCGACGCCCGTCAACGTGACCTACCGCAACGGGAAGTGGCTGCTCGACAACGGTCTCTGCGAGCGGACGCGCCAGGTTCTCTACGTGACGGGCTTCGCGCCCACTGCGCAGGCCGACTGCAAGCCGAACGAGGTAGACGTCCCGCGGGTGATCGGTGTGGGCCTCGAGAAAGCCGAGGCGCGTCTTGCCTCGATGCCCCTCCGAGCCGAGATCGTCACGCGGCCGGCGAAGCCCGGCGAGCGGATCGACGTCGTGGTCGACCAGTATCCGAAGGCAGGGACGCTCTCCCCCTACGGCACCGTGCGGCTCGTTCTGCCGAAGGCCACCGAGGGCGTCGTCCCGAGCGTTGTCGGCCTGAGCGTCGAACGCGCACGCGAGCTGCTCGAGGGACAGGGCCTGAGGGTGGAGCTCTCCGGCCTCGCCTCCGCGGACGAGGGCGAAAGCGTGGTCGTCGCGCAGAGGCCGCGCGGCCGGACGGCCGCCGAGCCTGGCCTGGTCGTCAGGCTGCGCGTGGGCCGTTAGCCTCGAAAAGTCCTACGGACTTTCCGCGGGTGTTGCGTCGCTTCGCTCGCCAGCCAGGGGCGCAACCTCACGGAAAGGCCGACTGAGGCTCTTCGACCCGGCCAGGCCATAGCGCCAGGGAAGCTCAGCGGCCTGTGCGATTCCGATCCTCGGGCCTCGCACGACCTTCAAGGAGCCCGAGGAGGCGCGGAGCTCGAAGGGTGCCCGGTCGAGCGGCAGGCCGTCGTGCTCGCGCGTGACCCCAAGCGCCTGGCAGAGTCGTCCCGGGCCGGAGCAAAGGAGGCGCGGGTCGTCGACGCCCCGGCGCTCGCCCATCCGCTCGAGGCCTTCCATGGGCTCGAGCGCGCGCACGAGCGCGGCTGCCGCGACGCCCTCTTCCTCACAAACCAGGTTGAGGCACCAGTGGATTCCGTACGAGCGGTAAACGTATGCGTGGCCGGGCGCGCCGAACATCGCCGCGTTCCGCGCCGTCTGACCGCGGTACCCGTGGCTCGCCGGGTCCTCCCGGGCGTAGGCCTCGACCTCGACGATCCTCCCGCCGACGCCGTCCACGAGGAGGGTCGCTCCGATCAGGTCTGGAGCGACCGCGTGCACGCTTCGCGCGAAAAACCCGCGCTCGAGGTTCAGAAGAGCTTCTCCGGGTCGCCCGCCTTCGTGGTCGACTCGAGCAGATGCCTGGCACGGCGCCCGAGGTCGCCGAGGTCGACTCGCCCGCGGTCGGCATCCTCGACGATCCGCTTGGCGAGGGAAACGGCTTCGTCCACGATCGGCGTCGCCAGGGCGTCCCGCTGCCCCATCTCGAGCAGGATCGACCGCTCCGTGCGTGAGGCGACGATCGGCTCCGGAACGCCCTCGACCCAGACGTGCGTGCGCTTCCCACCTCCCCGCTCCTCGCCGCGGATCGGCTCGAGCGCGTAGATCCGGTCGGCGCGGACGAACTTCCCGAACCCGAGAAAGACCATCCGCGGCTGGCCGTCAGCCATTCCGGAGCCGCTAGGAGCCGGGAACCGCGCTCGGCTTCGGCGCGCGCTCGAGCCAGTGCGACCACTGCTCGCGCCGGCCGCGGACCGTGTCCATGTAGGCCTTCTGGATCTCGCGGGTGATCGGGCCTGGCTCGCCGATCATCCGGTCATCGACCTCCCGCACCGGGGTCACTTCGGCGGCCGTTCCGCACATGAACATTTCGTCGGCCAGGTAGAGGTCGGCGCGGATCAGGTTCGTCTCGTCGACCGGATACCCGAGATCCTGCGCGATCTGGATCACCGTGTCGCGGGTGATACCGGGGAGGATCGACGACGACAGGTCGGGGGTCCGGATCCGGCCGTTCTGCACGACGAAGATGTTCTCGCCGGAGCCGTCCGCGACGAAGCCCTCGTCCGTAAGAAGGATCGCCTCGTCATAGCCTGACTGGGCGGCCTCCATCACCGCCAGCATCGAGTTCAAGTAGACGCCGGTTGCCTTGGCCACGTGCGGAATGACGTTCGGGCCGATCCGCTGCCAGGTCGAGATCTTGGCGCGGACACCCTGCTCCAGTGCGCCCTCGCCGAGGTACGTCCCCCACGGCCAGCTCATGATCACGAGGTCGACGGGGTTGTTCCACGGTCGGACGCCGAGCTCCCCGTAGCCGTAAAAGGCGATCGGCCGGAGGTAGCACTCAGGGAGCGCGTGGGCCGCCATGACGTCGTAACAGCCCGCCCTGATCTCGTCCACCGAGTACGGGATCTCCATCTGGAGGAGCTTGGCCGAGTTGTGCAGGCGCTTCAGGTGGTCGGTCAGCCGAAAGACAGCGGGCCCGTCGTCGGTCTCGTAGGCACGAATCCCCTCGAAGACCCCGGACCCGTAGTGGAGCCCGTGCGAGCCAACGTGGATCTTCGCGTCGGCCCAGTCGACGAGCTCCCCGTTCATCCAGATCTTCTCGGTCTCTTGCATCACACGAGCCTCCCTTCAAGCCTTCGGCGTCCCTTTTACCCGGTCCGCTCGGTCTCATTCTCGCTGACGGCGTCGACGGCGCGCGCGCGGGTCATTCGGACGAGGTCCGTCGGGGCGATTGCGGCCATGTGCCGGCGCGACCCCGCGCCGACCCAAACGACCTCGTGCGAGAGGAGCGTACGCTCGATCAGGACGACGTGAACGCCCGGAAGCGGAAACGGCGCGACGCCGCCCGCCTCGAAACCGGTCACCCGCGCGACGTCCTCCGGGCCTGCGATCTTCGCCCGCTCGCAGCGGGCCGCCGTGGCGATCTTCGCCCGGTCGGCCCGCCGGTCGCCCGGTACGAGAGCCAGCACCCAGCGCTCGTCACAGGCGAAGAGGAGCGACTTGACGATCTGACCGAGCCGGCAGCCCACGGCCGCCGCGGCATCCTCTGCGGTCGGCGTCCCGTCCTTGAACTCTTCGACCCTCGCCTCGATCCGGGCCTCGCGCAACGTAGCGGCGACCCGCTCGACCGCGTCGGGCCAGAGCTCAGCCGTCAACGACCGACGGGAGGACGACCAGGCGCGCATCCACGAAGCCGGGCTCCTCGCGCAGGCGCTCGAGCACCTCGTCCGAGGGCGAGCTGTCGATCGAGAGCGCCATGAGCGCGCGGGCCTCGCGACGGTTCCGGGAGACGGCCATGTTGGCGATGTTCACGCCCGCCTCGCCCAGGAGCAGCCCGAGCCGGCCGATCATTCCCGGCGTGTCGTCGTTCACGGCAAAGAGCATCAACCGGTCGAGCTCGACCTCGATCTCGTACCCGAGGGCGCGCACGAGTTGGGGCCGCTGCTCGCGCCCGATCGTCGTCCCCGCGACCGAGACGGGCTCTCCATCCCCGTGGGCCGTGACGGAGACGACGCTCGTGTAGTCGGGCGACTCGGTCGTCGAGGTCTCGTGCACCTCGAGGCCGCGCTCGCGCGCCACGAGCGGGGCGTTCACATAGTTGACCGGCTGCTCGACCCTGCCCTTGAAGGCTCCGTTCAGGGCGGCCACCGTGAGGAGCCGCGTGTCGCGTTCGGCAAGCGCGCCCCCGTACGTGAGCTCGAGGCGCGCCGGGCTGCCCCCGGCGAGCTCGACGGCAAGCGCGCCCAGGGCGGCCGCGAGCGGAAGGAAGGCGCGCAGGTGCTCGAGGTCCTCCGCCGAGACGGCGGGCATGTTCACCGCGTTCGTGACGAGGCCGCCCTCGAGGGCCGCGGCAACCTGCTCGGCCACGATCACGCCCGCACGATCCTGCGCCTCCGCGGTGGACGCCCCCAGGTGCGGAGTGACGATCACGTTCTCAAGCTCGAGCAGCGGCCCGCTGTAGGGCTCGACCGAGAAGACGTCGAGCGCCGCGCCGGCCACCCGCCCCGAGCGCAGGGCCTCGAGGAGCGCGTCCTCGTCCACCAGCTCCCCACGGGCGACGTTTACGAGCCGAAGGCCCTCCTTCGCCCCCTCGAGCTGGGCGCGCCCGATCGCACCCCGCGTGTCGGGGGTGAGCGTCATGTGGAGCGAGAGGAAATCCGAGAGGACGAGTAGCTCCTCGAGGCTTGCCGCCTGCTCGACCCCGAGGTCGCGGAAGCGGCTAGGGGCAACGTACGGATCGTGCGCGACGACCCGCATCTCGAGCCCGTTCGCTCGGCGCGCCACCTGCTGGCCGATCCGGCCGAACCCGGCCAGCCCGAGGGTCTTCCCGGCCAGCTCGAGGCCCGCGAAGCGCGCGCGCTCCCACTTGCCCTGCTTCAGCTGAGCATGAGCCTGCGGGATGTTCCGCGAGAGCGCGAGCAGGAGGCCGAGCGTGTGCTCGGCAGCCGAGACGACCGTCGACTGCGGCGCGTTCGCGACGATGATCCCACGCTCCGAGGCGGCGTCGAGGTCGACGTTGTCCACCCCCACCCCCGCCCGGCCGATCACCTTCAGCCGGTCTGCGCGCTCGAGGAGCTCCCGGGTGACCTGGGTGGCGCTCCGGACGATCAGCGCGTCGTAGTCGCCGATCCGCTCCTCGAGGTCCGAGTCGAAGTCGACGTCGACGTCGAAGCGGCTCCGCAGGAGCTCGATCCCCGCGTCTGCGATCCGCTCCCGAACGAGGACGCGCGGCGGGGCGGGCGCGTCCGCCCGGGGCGGGAGCGTCGCGGCGACCTCCGTCACGCGCGAACCGCTTCGCCGCCGTACGCGTCTAGAGCAGCCGTCGCGGCCGCTCCTCGCTCCACGTCGGCGCCGGCCTCGGCGAGCACCTGCTCGAGCGCTGTCAGCGCCGCGGCCACCTCGAAGACGTCCACGTAGCCGATGTGGCCGATCCGGACGATCTTTCCGACCAGCGGGCCTCGCCCGCCCTCGAGCGTGATCCCGTGGCGCCCGGAGATCGCGCGGATGACCGGACCGGCGTCGACCTCGGGCGGCATCCGGATAGCGGTGACGACTGCGGAGCGATCCTCGTCAGGCGAGAAAAGCTCGAGACCCATTGCCTTAACGCCTGCACGGCAGGCGCGTCCCAAGCGGACGTGCCGCTCGATCGTCGCTTCGAGGCCTTCTTCCAGGAGAAGCTCGAGGGCGGCATCGAGCGCGCGGACGAGCGGAATCGCCGGGGTGAAGGGGGTCACGGGCTGCTCCTCGCCCTGGGCTTTGAGCGTGCGGGCCCAGTCCAGGTAGAAGCGCGGGGAGCGCGAGGCGCGGGACGCCTCGAGGGCGCGCGCGGACACCGACGCGGCCGCCAGCCCCGGCGGGCACATGAGAGCCTTCTGCGAGCCGGAGACGACGACGTCGAGCCCCCAGGCATCCGTCTCGAGCGGGATGGCGCCGAGGCTCGAGATCGCATCGACGACCGTGAGGGCACCGGAGGGCGCAACGCGCTCGGCGATCTCCTGGACGTCCGAAACGACGCCCGTCGACGTCTCGCTGTGCGTGAGGAAGACGGCGTGCACACCGCCTGCCTCCCCAAGCGCCGAGGCGACGTCCTCTCCGCTCGGCGTCTCGCCCCACTCGTAGCGGAGGTGGACGGCATCACAGCCGTACGCCTCGACCAGGCCCGCCCAGCGCTCACCGAAGGCGCCCGCGGAGACGACGAGCACGCGGTCGCCGGGTGAGCAGAGGTTGGCCACCGCGGATTCCATCGCGCCGGTTCCGGACGCGGTGAAGAGGAGGACGTCACGCTCGGTCCGGTAGACCGCGGCGAGGTTCTCGAGGACGCGCGCGAGCACGGCGCGAAACTCCGGAGTCCGGTGGTGGACGATTGGGAGCGCCAGAGCCGCGGCCACGGCCGGCGGGATCGGCGTCGGCCCGGGCGTCATCAGATATCGCTTCGCCGGCATGCCTCAGGAGTGAGGGTAGCGGCGCCATACGATGCGCCCGTGGAGGCCTTGCTTGCGTTTGCCGCCGCGCTCCTCGCGCTTCGGTTCGCCGGCGACCTCGCGCAGCGCTGGCGCGTCCGTCGCTCGCCGGAGCTCGCTGCCTGGACCGCCTCGCTGCTCGCCTACGCGCTCGCCTCGGCAGCCCTAGCCTGGGGAGCTGCCGCCGGGTGGAGCGAGGCGCCCTTTCGCGTCTACTACCTCTTCGGCGGCCTCCTGACCGCACCGCTCCTCGGGGCCGGGTCGCTCCTGCTCGTCGGGCGCCGCTGGCCCGCCCCGTTCGTCCTTCTCTATACGGGCCTCGCTGTGGGAGTCGTACTGGCTGAGCCGCTCACCCTGTCCGTGTCGGGGACTGCGATTCCGGAGGCCCAGGCGCACCTGGATGTCCTCCCCGCGCGGATCCTCGCGATCGTCGGTAACTCGGCCGGCACGCTTGCAGTGCTTGCCGTCGCGGTCCTGACGTTCGGCCGCCGGCCGCTCGCGAACGCGCTGATCGTCGCGGGCACCCTCACTGCGGCGGTCGGAAGCGCCCTTGCAGGGCTTGGCGCCTCGGAGACGGCGGCCTTCGTCGCGCTGGCGGCCGCGCTCCTCTACGCGGGCTTCCGCGCCGCGTCGGCCACCGAGCGCCCGCCTGTCAGCGAGCCGGCGCCGGCGAGCGGCTAGAAGCGGCGCTCGACCGAGGTGCGCTGGTCGGCCCGGTCGAAGCGACCGCGGTCGCTGCCAGTCCCGCCGTTCACCACGTCGCGGATGCCGTCGCGGGCGTAGATGGTGTCGGCCTGCGTGCCGCCTACGACGACGTCGTCGGCTGCGCCACCGTTCAGGAGGTCGGTCCCCGCCTCCCCACGGAGGTGGTCACGTCCGCTCTGCCCGTAGATCTTGTCGTTGCCGGGCCCGCCAAGGATCAGGTCGTGCCCTCCACCGCCGTAGATCCGGTCGTTTCCGCCCCGCCCGCAGATGACCTCCCGCTGCGAGGTGCCCCGGATCACGTCAGCCCCGGCCGAGCCCGAGATCGTGCAGCGGGAGCCGAGCCTCGGAGGGCCGGCCGGAGGTGGCGGCGGCGGCGGCGGACGGACGGTTGCAGCCGGGCAGCTCCGGTCGCTTGGCGGGGTCGTCCGGACGAAGACTGCGCAGACCGTAGCGACGTTCACGAGGGGAACGTCGCACTCGACTCCCGCGGGTTGCGGGCAGAGCTCCCAGTTGCTGAAGGTTCCGTCGGTGGCAATCGCGGTGAGCTTGATGGTCTCGCCCGGCGCAAAGCGCGTCCAGACTTCGGATGCGCACGACGACCCACATGAAGCGGTGTGGCTGGGGGAGGTCGCCATGACGGTTCCCTTCCCGTCGCCCTTCTTGAAGAGCTGGAGGTACGGAGGGGGACATGACGCAGGTGGATCAGGCGTGCCGAAGGTGACGCAGACGGCGCCTGCCGTGCCGGCTCCGATCGTGCAGGTGGTGGTCGACCCCGGGCACCCCTCCCAGCCTTTGAAGTCCCCTGCGACGGGCCTGAGCACGGCGCCCCAGGAGAGCTCGTCGATCGAGACGACGCACTGGTCGCGCGGAGCAAGGGTGCATGGGTCGACCAGGGGAGGTCTGCCGTCGTTGTAGTGCGTGACGATCTCGAGCGACCCGCCTCCGCTCCCCTTCGCGAAGATGACGATCGGACAGGGTCCTGAGCAGCTGGCGGCCCGGGGCGCCTCGGCTTCCCCGGCCAGCGTTGCGCCGAAGGCCGACGGCGTGAGAGCAAGGGCGCCGAGCACGAGCAAAAGGAGAAGAAGGAGTCTCCGAACCACGAGCCCAGGGTACCACCGCCTTTTTGGCTTTCGGAACGCTTGCGGAGCCTCCCTTACGGCCTCCTTACAGGAGCTCTCGGTGGAGCGAGACCGCGCGCAGCTTGTTCACCGCGTCGAGGGCGGCGACCTTGTACGCCTCGGCGAGGGTCGGATAGTTGAAAACCGTCTCCACGAGGTAGTCGATCGTGCCGCCGAGGCCCATTA
>JACCXC010000176.1 GCA_013697275.1 Actinomycetota bacterium
CCCTCCTGCACGACCAGCGTCAGGACGCCGAAGCCGACGAACGCGGAGATGATCGTCGTGATCGCCGCCGTGGCGGAGACCACGATCGACCTGAAGGCCATAGCCAGGACGATGAAGGTGACGCCGATGATGTAGAGCAGGAAGAGCGGCATTCGCTCGATGATCTGGTCGGCGATGTCCTTGAACGCCGCCGTCTGGCCCGAGACGTAGGCGGCCGAATCGCCGCCCGCGATCCCCGCCGGCACGACGTCGTCGCGGAGCCGGTCGACGAGCTGGTCGGTCTCCTCGTCCTGCGGGGCCGAGTCGGGCGTCACGAAGATGATCGCGACCGTCTCGGCGTCGTTCAGCTGCGGCTCCCCCGCGGAGTCCACGCCCTCGAGGCCCTGCACGCGCTCGTAGATCCGCTGCGGCGCCTCCGGGTCGCCGTTGACGTCGACCACGATCGGGATGGGGCCGTTGAAGCCCGCCCCGAAGCCCTCCGCCAGGAGGTCATAGGCCCTGCGGCTCGTCTGCTCCGTCGGCTGCGTCCCCTGGTCGGCGGCCCCGAGACGCACGAGGGCCGAGGTCGCCCCGAGGGCGAGGACGACCAGGAGCGAGGCAGCGAAGACCGCCTTCGCGTTCCCGGTCACGAACCGGCCGTAGCGGGCGATGAGCGTGTTCCGGCGGCCTGCCTCCGAGTCGTCGACTCGGCGGAGGAACGGCACCTTCAGCCGGTCGACCTTGTGGCCGAGGAGGGCGAGCACGGCGAGGAGGAGCGAGTTCGCGATCAGGACAGTGGTGAGCACCCCGAGGGCGCTCCCGATGCCGAGCTTGGTCACGAAGTCGAGGCCGATCAGCGCCAGGCCGCTCACCGAGATGGCGACGGTCAGACCGGCGAAGAGCACGGCGCGCCCCGCGGACGCGCCTGCCTCGGCGGCGGCGTCCCGCGGCGAGAGACCGTCGTGGAGCAGCTGTCTGAAGCGGGTGACGATGAAGAGCGAATAGTCGATCCCGACGCCGAGGCCGATCATCGAGACGAGGATGGGCGTGATCGTGTTGATGTCGGTCAGCCCGGCGAGGATGAAGAGCAGGAGGAAGGCCGACGCGAGCGCCGCGATCGCCAGGAAGATCGGGATCAGCATCGCCACGAAGGTCCGGAAGACGACGAGAAGCACGATGATCGCGGCGAGGAGGCCGAGCGCCTCCTCGGTTCCCTGCTCGATGGGCGGGAACTCCGCTTCGCCGTTGTACTCCACCGTCACGCCGGCCGGCCCGACGGTGTCGCGGACGGCGTCCTGCACGGCGACGACCTCCTCGCGGTCCTCGGTCTCGATCGTCTCCGAGAACTGAACCTCCGCGTAGGCGATGCGGCCGTCGTCGGAGACCGTGTCCTCGCTGAAGGGGTCCGCGACGGTCTCGAGACCTGCCTTGTCGCCGGTGGGCGCGAACTCCTCCGACTCGAGGCGGGCGATCGCCTCCTCGATCGCCGCCCGGCGCTCGGGCGTGTCGAGCCGCTCGCCCTCCGGCGCGGCGAAGACGACGTTCAGGACGGCGCCCTGCTCCTCTGCGAACTCGGCCTGGATCAGATCGGTCGCCTGCTGCGTCTCCGACCCCGGGATCTCGAACTCGTCCTTGAGCGAGCCGCCGACCGTCCCGACCAGGACGACCAGGAGGACGACGAGCCCGAGCCAGCCGAGGACGACGCGCCAGGGATGCGTGGCGCAGGCCCTGGCCCAGCGCGCGAGCGCGCCGGTGGCGAGACGTTCGTGCGCTACGCGCCGCTCCGACCGGGGTTCGTCCGACATGAAGGTTCCTCCTTGGCGCTACCGGGGTTTTCGGTGAGGACCGGCCGAGCCCACGAGACTCATCGGTCAGCGTCGCACGCTAACGGCGCGAGAGGCCTGCGCGCAGTGGGGCTAGCACTACTAATCGGGGCGCCTCAATCCGGAAGGAGCGGCACCGTCAGGCCCTGGTCGCGGCCGAGCAGCACGGCGCGGGTGATCGCGCTCGTTCCGAAGCGATCGCGCACCTCGTCGAGCGCGGCGTCGAGGGCGGCGCCGCGGCGGCGGTCGAACGGCAGCATCAGCTGCCCGGCACGGCCATCCTCGAGGTTGGCGACCGCGATCCCGACGAGCGTCAGCCCCTGGCGCTCGACCAGCGGCATCGCGCTCGCCAGGAGCCCTCTCGCCGTCGCGAGGACAGCGTGCGTCTCGGCGGTCGCCCAGGGCAGCGTGTGCGAGCGGGTCGCGCGCGTGAAGTCCGCGAAGCGCAAGCGAAGCACGAC
>JACCXC010000050.1 GCA_013697275.1 Actinomycetota bacterium
ACCGCGGCCATGCCGAAGACGACCCAGTAGACCTGGTTGATCGCGTCGCCGGACTCGGTCACGGACTCCGGCGGCCCGGTTCCACCTGGGAGCCCGAAGGTCAAGGGAAGAACGAGAAGCGTCGCTGCGAAGAGGACGAGCAGGGCAAGGACGACGCGGCTTCGGTTCACGAGCACGGCGATTCTACGGGCCACCCGGACCAACGAGCCACAAAGCAACAGGTCACTCGTTCGAGCTATTGAGGATCCCGCGGAATGTGGTTCAGTGAGTTCAGCGCGACGACCCTCCTAACCGGAAGAGCGGGGGGTACGTAGAGTGCGAACGAGGGAGCTGCGGCGCGAGAGGGATCATGGGGGCCTGAGGGTCCCCTCGTCCGCTGCGCGAGGCGTCTAGGCTTCGGCGGTGCGGTGGCCGAAGCCTGGACAGTCCCGCTCCCACGCGACATCTCGGAGCCTTTCGAGGTCTTCGTGAACGGCGTGCCGCAGGAGCGCGGCGCCGATTACGACGTCCACGGCGTCGTCCTCCACTTCAGGCGCCCGCTGGCCCAGGAGGGACGGCTCGGCTTCTGGCGCTGGACGAGCATGTTCCTCGGGGTTGCCGGCACGTACCGAAAGCACGACAGCGTCGACGTCGCCTACCAGCGTGACGGGCGGCGGCGCGTTGCGAGCGGGCTCCCGGTCGTTCCTCCCGAGACCTCGTGAGCGTCGCGCCGCTCGCGCGCGAGCTCGCCGCGATCTGCGGCGACGGGAACGTCCTGACGCATGGCGACCAGCTCCGGACGTACGAGTCGGACGCCCTCCTCCACCTGCGCGTCCGGCCGGAGCTCGTCGTCCTGCCCGACACGGCCGAGGAGGTACGGCGCGTCGTCCGCTCCTGCCACGAGGCCGGCGTTCCCTGGGTCGCGCGCGGCGCGGGCACGGGTCTCTCGGGCGGGGCTCTTCCGGTGGAGGGCGGCGTGGTCATCGTCCTCTCGCGCCTGCGGAGCATCCTCGAGGTCGACCTGCCGAACGCGCGGGTCGTCGTCGAGCCGGGAGTTACGAACCTCGACGTCTCGCGCGCGGTCGCCCCGACGCACTTCTTCCCGCCCGATCCCTCGAGCCAGACCGTCTGCACCATCGGGGGCAACGTCGCGGAGAACTCGGGCGGAGCGCACTGCTTCAAGTACGGCTTCACGACGAACTACGTGACCGGGCTCGACCTTGTCCTACCGGACGGAGACGTCGTCACCCTCGGCGGGAAGGAGGTCGATCGGCCGGGGCTCGATCTCCTCGGCGCCTTCGTCGGCTCCGAAGGGACACTGGGCGTGGCCACGCGGGTCGTCCTGCGCATCGTGCCGGTACCCGCCGACACGCGCACGCTCGTCGCGTACTTCGACGAGATGGAGGCGGCCGGGCAGACGGTCTCCGACATCGTCGCGGAGGGGATCGTCCCCGGCGCGATCGAGATCATGGACCGGCTCTCGCTGCGCGCGGCCGAGCAAGCGACCGCGGCCGGCAACCCGGACGTCGCGGCCGCGCTCGTGGTCGAGCTGGACGGCCCGGCGGAGGAGTGCGAGGCACGTACCGCTGCGGTCGTCGCCCTCTGCGAGCGGAACGGCGCGAGCGGCCTCCGTGTCGCGCGCGACGAGGCCGAGCGGGCGCTCATCTGGCGGGCCCGGAGGGCTGCGTTCGCTGCGATGGGGCGAATCTCGCCTTCGTACTACGTCCAGGACAGCGTCATTCCGCGTACTCGGCTCGCCGAGGTGCTCGGGCGGATCGACGAGCTCGCGCGCGAGTACGGGTTCCCGGTCGCGAACGTGTTTCACGCGGGTGACGGCAACCTGCACCCGCTTGTCGCCTACGACGCGCGGGAGCCTGGCCAGGCCGAGCGCGCCGAGGAGCTTTCCGGGCGGATCGTGCTCGCGTGCGTCGACGCGGGCGGTTCGATCACGGGCGAGCACGGCGTCGGGCTCGACAAGAAGCGCTACATGGGCGCGATGTTCTCGGAAGCCGATCTCTCGGCCTTCCAGAAGCTCCGCTGCGCGTTCGATCCCCTTCAGCGGGCGAATCCCGGGAAGGTCATGCCGACGCCGCGCCTCTGCGGTGAGGTTCCGGGCCCTTATCGCCAGCATCCGCTCGAGGCAGCGGGCCTCGCCGAGCGCTTCTGATGCGGATCGAGCGCCCGGAGAGCTATGCGGAGGCCGCCGCCCTCCTGGGCGATGCGGCGTCCGACGGGCGTCTCGTCCGTCCGCGCGGCGGCGGCACGAAGTGGAACTGGGGCGCACCCGCGGCCGAGCCCGACTGGATCCTCTCGACCTCCCGCCTCGACCGGGTCCTCGAGCACAACGTCGGCGATCTGACTGCCGTCCTCCAGGCCGGCGCCCGGCTAGCCGACGCCCAGGCGCTCTTCGCCGAGGCCGGCCAGATGCTCGCGCTCGATCCTCCGCTCGGGGAGCGGGACGCGGCGACGATCGGCGGCATCGTCGCGGCGGCCGACTCCGGCCCGCTCCGCCACCGCTACGGGGCAGCCCGCGACCTCCTGCTCGGCGCAACCGTTGCCCTCTCGGACGGCACGGTCGCACGCTCCGGTAGCAAGGTGATCAAGAACGTCGCGGGGTATGACCTCGCCAAGCTCTTCGCGGGTTCGCTCGGCACGCTCGGGACGATCGTCGAGGTTGTCGTGCGCCTCCATCCGCGTCCCGCCAGCACGGCCACGGTCATCGGTGTGACCGGAAGCGCGGAAGAGCTCGCGCAAGCAGCGCTCTCGCTCTCGCAGGCGCCGCTCGAGCTCGACGCGCTCGACGTCTGCTGGGAGTCGGGGCGCGGCTCCCTCCTCGCGCAGGTCGGCGGCGTCGCGGCCGCCGTGCGGGCAGCGCGGATCGCCCGCGAGCTGCCGCTCGA
>JACCXC010000008.1 GCA_013697275.1 Actinomycetota bacterium
GTCCACGGGCGCCCACGGCTCAGGCCGAATGCGGGCGAGGCGGAGCTCGAGGGGGAGCGGCCCGTGCGCCAGGAACGCGTTCACTCCGTCGCAGTAGGCCTGCGAGAGGCCAGCGGCCTCGGGATCACACGCCTCGGCGTCGCGCTCGGCCGCCCAGCGCAGGCGCATGCGGCGCGCGAGGCGGTCGAGCTCGAGCGCGCGCCGGCCCGCCAGCTCGGCGAGGCGGCCGAAGGCAAAGCGACGCAAGGACTCCATCTGCCAGAGCCGGTCCTGCGCGTGGACGAAGCCCTGCGCCCGCACGAGGTCGCGACGGGACCCGGCATAGACGTGCGGGATCCCGAAGCGGTCGCGGACCACCTCGACGGGCGCCTCGAGGCACGGCAGGCGAAGCTCCCCGTCCAGCTGCGGGAGGGAGCGGCGGGCGAGCCGCCGCAGAATGGCCCCCTTCACTCGACCGTGCGAAAGCCTGCGCGGGCCATGCGGTCGAGGATCTCGTCACGGGCGACTCGCTCGTCGTCCCAGGTCAACGAGACCTGGCCCATCAGGTTGGCGTTCGCGCCCTCCAGGCCCTCGAGGCCCTCGAGCGCGCCGCCGAGCCGCATGACGCATCGCTCACAGCGGATGCCCGTCACCTCGATGGTGTCCGACTGGAGCGCCATGGTCCGATTTTACGTGAGCGCGATCAGGTGCCGGCACAATGCTGCAGTCCCTTCGCGACGGCCGAGCTCGAGCTGCTCGTCGGCCTGGGCGAGGCCGTCCAGTGGCGCCAGCAGGTCACCCGTGCCGAAGCGCTCGAGCGCAGGCTGGATCCTCTGGACGAGCTCGACCAGGAGCTCGGGTACGGGCACGAGCCGCCCTCCGTCCGGGTGGATGAGCTCCGCGTGCGCACCGAAGCGAAGCGCCGCCCAGCGATTCTGCGCGTAGATCCCACGTTCAGCGGGCCCCTCGTCAGCTAGGCCGACGGCGGCCGCCTGCAGGAGGGCCGCGAACGCAACAGTCACCTCGAACCGGGTCGGCTGATCCGGCATCCGAAGCTCGAGCGTCCCGAATCTCGGGCTGGGTCGGGCGTCCCACCAGATCCGAGTGTAGGAGTCGGCGAGGCCGAGCTCGACGAGCCGGTCGGCGAAGCCCGCCCACTCGTCGTACGAGCGGAAGACGGGGGGCGCGCCGCTTCGGGGCAGGAGGGCCAGGAGCTCGGCGCGCGAAGAGCGCAGGCCGGTCTCGCCGCCGGCGACGTAGGGCGAGTTGGCCGAGAGCGCGAGGACGAGCGGAAGCCAGGGGAGGACGGCCTCGAGGCGTCCCATGCAGGCCGCGGGACTCTCGATCCCGACGTGGACGTGCAAGCCCGAGCAAAATTGCCGTCGCGCCGACGGGCCTGCGTACTCGACGAACTGGAGGTAGCCGGGCTCGGGCGTGACAGCCTGCTCCTCCGGGACGGCCGGGGGCCAGGTCGCGCTCGCGGCGACGGCCAGACCCGCTTCGCCCGCCCCGCGTCTCGCCGCAGCCCGCAGGTCTGCGAGCTCTGCCCCGACTCCTGCGACCGAGCCGTGCACGCCGGTGTTCAGCTCGAGCACGGCGGCATGGAGCTCGGCCTTGAGCCGCCTTCCGTCCAGCAGGCCGGAAGGCGCTGCGACCGGGTCGAGCGTCGAAGGGTCGACGACGAAGAGCTCTTCCTCGACCCCGACCGTCCACGGATCGGTCTCGCCGAAGGCGTGCGCGATCACCGCGCCAGTCTAGGAAGGTGAAGGCGGGGAAGCGGCTAGGGCGAGGTCGTCGAGCTCTGCGCAGGCTGGCGGCCGAGGGTGACCGTCACGGTCTCGGTCTCTTCGCCGCGCCGCAGTTCGAGCTCGAGCTTGTCGCCCGGCTCCCCTGCGGCGATGATCGAGCGAAGCGCGTCCGACGAGGCCACTTCCCGCCCGTCGGCCTTCGTGATCACGTCGCCGCCGAGCACGTACGAGGTGCCGTCGACGACGACCGGATTGTCGCCGGCTCGCAGGCCGGCGCGGTCAGCCGGGCTGCCGTCCACGACCTGGGTGATGAGTGCGCCTTCGGCGGGAAGCTTGTAGAGCTCGGCCGCGCGCTCGGTGATGTCCTGCATCCGCACCCCGAGGTACGGATGGTCGACGCGGCCGTCCTCCATGAGCTCGGCGACGACCTCCTCGAGCGTGTTCACGGGGACGGCGAAGCCGATGCCGACGTTGCCCTCGCCGGTGCCGCCGGTGGCGATCTGCGTGTTGACGCCGATCACCTCACCGGCCGCGTTAAGGAGCGGGCCACCGGAGTTCCCCTGGTTGATCGCGGCGTCCGTCTGGATGACCTTGTCGATCGTGAAGCCGCTCGGGGACTGGATCTGCCGGTGGAGGGCACTGACGATGCCCGCGGTCGCAGAGCGCGCCAGGCCAAAGGGGTTGCCGATCGCCACGACCTGGTCGCCGACCTGCACGACATCCGAGTCTCCGAAGGAGAGTGGGGTCAGCGCACGCTGGCTCGCGTCGATCTTCAGAAGTGCGATGTCCGTCGAGGGGTCGGTGCCGACGATCTCGGCCTTCAACCGGTCGTCGGCGGAGAAGTTGACGAAGACCTCGTCGGCACCCTCGACCACGTGGTAGTTCGTGACGATGTGGCCCCGCTTGTCGATCACGAAGCCGGAGCCGAGCGCCTGGCCGCGCTGCTCGCCGAAGAAGCTCTCGCTGACGACGGACGAGGTGATCTGAACGACCCCAGGCCCAGCGTCGCGATAAATCTCCCCAACGGTGCTTCCGCCCGACTCCTGGTCGAACTCGGCCACAGGCGCCGCAACCGCGTCGCTGCTCTCGCGAATGACGGTGGTGGTCCCGCCGTCCCAGACAGCGCTTCCGATCGCCAGCGCCGCCCCGCCGCCGAGAAGACCGGCGGCGAGGACGGCGATGACGAAGGGGAGGGTCATACGCACGCCTTCGTTATAGCCGTGGCCCGTTGAAGCTCCCGTTGCGGTCGGTTAAGGGGCGATTAAGAACCCCTGACGGAATGACGCTTCGACCTCAAGGCTTCGTCTCGTTAGGGGTTCCAAACGGCATGAAGGGTGCCGAGCGCGTAAAAAGGAGCCTGGGGGAAACGAAAGGAGCAAAATGACGCACGCGGGGAAGAGCTCGACGCTCGAGGTGGGCGAAGAGCGCTACGAAATCTTCCGGCTCGATGAGCTGCAAGCGTCCCATGACGTCGCCCGGCTCCCCTACTCCCTGCGGATCCTCCTGGAGAACGTCCTTCGCCGCGACAACGAAGACGACGTCGAGGCCGTCGCCGCCTGGGACGCGAAGGCCGAGCCGTCGAGGGAGATCGCCTTCGCGCCCTCTCGCGTGCTCCTGCAGGATTTCACGGGGGTTCCGGCCGTCGTCGACCTCGCAGCAATGCGGGACGCGATGGCCGAGCGCGGCGGCGACCCCGCCAGGATCAACCCGCTCATCCCCGTCGAGCTCGTGATCGACCACTCCGTCCAAGTGGACGAGTTCGGCACGCAGTTCGCCTTCCGGCACAACGTCGAGCGGGAGTTCGAGCGAAACCGTGAGCGCTACACCTTCCTCCGCTGGGGCCAGAAGGCCTTCCGCGACTTCAAGGTCGTCCCGCCGGGCACCGGGATCGTCCACCAGGTGAACCTCGAGTACCTCGCGCGCGTCGTCGAGTCTCGCGACGGTCAGGCCTTCCCCGACACGCTCGTCGGGACCGACTCGCACACGACGATGGTGAACGGGCTCGGCGTGCTCGGCTGGGGAGTCGGCGGCATCGAGGCCGAGGCCGCGATGCTCGGCGAGGCGCTCTCGATGCTCGTGCCGCAGGTGGTCGGCTTCCGCCTGACGGGCCACCTGCGCGAGGGTGCGACCGCGACCGACCTCGTCCTGACCGTCACGGAGATTCTCCGGCGCACGGGAGTCGTCGGGAAGTTCGTCGAGTACTTCGGCGAGGGGCTCGCCTCCCTTCCGCTCGCCGACCGCGCGACGCTCGGGAACATGTCGCCCGAGTACGGCGCGACCTGCGGGTTCTTCCCGGTCGACGACCTCACGCTCGCGTACCTGCGGCTGACGGGTCGGCCGGACGAGCGGATCCAGCTCGTCGAGGCCTACTGCAAGGAGAACCTGCTCTGGCACGACCCGACTGAAGAGCCAACCTATTCGCAGGTCGTCGAGCTCGACCTCGGCGACGTCGAGCCGAGCCTCGCGGGCCCGCGCCGGCCGCAGGACCGCGTGCCCCTGCGACACGCCAAGGAGTCGTTCTACGAGTCGCTCGCGACCTTCGGGATCGGATACGGAAACGGGACGCACGACAAGGCCGTCGCGGACACGTTCCCCGCGAGCGACCCGACCTCGGGCCAGGCGCCCGGCTCCGACGCGGTCGACGACGCGTCTGCTCCGCGGCAGCCTGCCTCGACGGCGACAACCGAGCGGGAATCGCGCACCGTCGGAGTCTCGATGGACGGCGAGGACTTCGAGCTGGATCACGGGTCGGTCGTGATCGCCGCGATCACCAGCTGCACGAACACCTCGAACCCGCAGGTCATGATCGGTGCGGGTCTTCTCGCCAAGAAGGCGGTGGAGAAGGGCCTGCACCGCAAGCCCTGGGTCAAGTCCTCGCTCGCGCCGGGCTCCCGCGTCGTCACCGACTACTACGAGCGGGCCGGCCTGACCCCGTTCCTCGAGGAGCTCGGCTTCCACACCGTCGGATACGGCTGCACGACCTGCATCGGAAACTCCGGGCCCCTCCCGGATGAGATCTCGGCCGCGATCGACGAGGGGGAGCTCGTCGTCTGCGCTGTGCTGTCGGGGAACCGGAACTTCGAGGCGCGCATCCACCCCGAGGTGAAGGCGAACTACCTCGCCTCGCCGCCGCTCGTCGTCGCCTACGCGCTCGCCGGTCGTATGGATATCGACCTCGAGGGGGAGCCGCTCGGCCAGGCCGAGGACGGCACGGACGTCTTCCTGCGCGACGTCTGGCCGACGTCCATGGAGATTCAGGAGACGATCACCGCGTCGCTCCAGGGCGACATGTTCACCTCGCGCTACGCCGACGTCTTCACGGGCGACGATCAGTGGGGCGCCCTGCCCGTCCCGGAGGGCGAGCTCTTCGCCTGGGACGACGCGTCGACCTACGTTCGCCGCCCCCCGTACTTCCAGGAGGCCGAGGCGAGCGTCGAGGACATCGAAGGCGCGCGCTGTCTCGTCAAGGTCGGCGACAGCGTCACGACGGATCACATCTCGCCGGCCGGCTCGATCAGGCCGGACAGCCCGGCCGGTACGTACATGGTCGAGCACGGGGTCGAGCGGCGCGAGTTCAACTCCTACGGCGCGCGGCGCGGGAACCACGAGGTGATGGTCCGGGGGACGTTCGCGAACGTCCGCCTCCGGAACGAGCTCGTGCCCGGACACGAGGGAACCTGGACGCTGCACGTGCCGAGCGGCGAGGAAATGACGATCTTCGAAGCCGCCGAGCGGTACCGCGCCGAGGGCACGCCGCTCGTCGTTCTCGCGGGCGAGGAGTACGGGTCCGGCTCCTCACGGGACTGGGCGGCGAAGGGCCCCATGCTCCTGGGAGTGCGAGCCGTGGTCGCCGAGAGCTACGAACGGATCCACCGCTCCAATCTCGTGGGGATGGGCGTCGTCCCGCTCCAGTTCGCCGAGGGTGAGAACCCCGAGTCGCTCGGCCTGACCGGCCGTGAGGAGTTCTCGATCCGGGGCCTCGAAGGGGGCGCGGCTCGCGAGGCGACGGTCGAGGCGCGCCGCGACGACGGGAGCCACATCGATTTCCGGGTCCGCGTCCGGCTGGACACACCGCAGGAGCGGGAGTACCTGCGGGCCGGCGGGATCCTCCCGTTCGTCCTGCGCCGATTGCTGGCGGCGTAGGATGGCCCCGTGAACTACGCCTTCGCCGGTCAGCCGACCTCGCCCGCCTTCCAGGAGTTCTCCGAGGAGCTGGGTGGGGCGCTCGAGTCGCGGGGCTTCCAGCGCGCGGAGGGCGATGGGGTCCTCGACGCCGACCTGGTCGTCAACTTCATCGACCCGGACGATCCGAAGCCCTTCCGGCGTCGCTCGCGCGGGACCTTCGTTGCGGCGATCCACCAGCAGCCGGCGATCCCCGAGGACATCCTGAAGACGAACTACCCGCTGCTCGTACGCGCGCTCGCGAACATCGTCCTCTGCTACGTCGCCGACCGCGGCGTCTGGTTCACGACGATGGAGCGCGGCCACTACGGCGTCGAGGCGACCAACGGCCAGCACGGGCTCGCCGAGGGCGTGATCGAGCGGCTCGCCCCGCTCGCCCTCTCGAAGCTCGTAATCGACAACGAGTTCCGCACCGACCTGGAGGAGGAGCTCTGGGAAGGCGACGAGATCACGCAGGAGATCGCGGAGGCCGGTGTTCGGATGGGCGATCTCGACCTCCTCCCCGCGCCGTTTCCGATCGACCAGCTCCTCGATGAGCGCGACCTCCGCCACGTCAAGCGGCTCTACGGGATCGGCGGCCTCTCTTACGGGAACCTCTCGCAGCGCAAGGACGAGACCCGCTTCTGGATGAGCGCGAGCGGCGTGGACAAGACGAAGCTCGACATCCCCGGGCGGGACATCCTGCTCGTTTCGGGCTACGACCCCGCGAACAACCGGATGATCCTGAGCGTGCCGCCGAACGTCGAGCCGCGTCGCGTGTCCGTCGACGCGATCGAGCATTGGATGATCTACCAAGCCCATCCCGACGTCGGCGCGATCCTCCACGTGCACGCGTGGATGCAGGACATCGCCGCAACGGACATCAACTACCCGTGCGGGACGGAGGAGCTGGCCGAGAGCGTGGCCGAGCTGATCCAGCGCGAGGACGACCCCGCGCATGCGGTGATCGGCCTGCGAAACCACGGCATCACCGTGACAGGAGACAGCCTGACGGAGATCCTCGAGCGGATCGAGCCGAAGGTGCTTCGCCAGATCCCAATGTCGTAGGGACGCCGCTCGGGCGCCACGGCCGCTAGCGGTACTCGGCTGCGGTCTCGGCGATTGTTTCGTCCAGGGGGCGGTTGGTGAAGCCCAGTTCGCGCTCGGCCTTCGCCGGATCGTAGAACCACCAGTTCGCGCTCGAGCGGACCTCGCCCGGCCTGACCGGCCAGCGGAGGAGCTGCGAGGCGTTCACGGCGAGACCCCGGGGAAGCCCGATCATCCGGCGGCGCACTCCCGTGACCTCGCCCAGCCGGCGGAAGAAGCGCTCATAGCTCAGGTTGCCTTCTCGGTTGGCGAGGATGTAGCGCTCGCCCGTCCGGCCGCGCTCGGCGGCCGCGACGAGCCCTGCGGCCACGTCGTCGGCGTGCACGAAGGAGAGGCCGCCGGGCGTGTGGACGCGGAGTGAGCCCTGCAGGTAGCGCCAGACGATGAAGGTCGAGCTGCGGTAGACGTCCCCGGCGCCGAGGACGAACCCCGGGTTGGCCACGACCACGTCTCGTCCCCGCTCCGCCGCCGCAAGCGCGACGAGCTCGCCTTCCCGCTTCGTCCGGGGGTAGGGCAACCGCTCGGCGAATGCGGGGAACTCGTGGCCCTCGTCCGCAGGCCGATCGGGCGAGTCGGCCGGTCCGAGCGCGGCCACGCTCGAGACGTGAACGAGCCGCGCGCCTTCCCGAAGCGCGTCCGCAACGATTCGGACGCTCTCGACGTTCGCTTGGCGCAGCCGCGCGAGGTCACGATCCTCGTAGGCGACGAGCCCCGCGAGGTGAAGGACGAGCTCGGCGCCGCCCGCCGCCCGAGCGACGGCGTCCCGATCCAATACGTCACCCCGAAGAGCCCGCGCGCCAAGAGCCTCGACCGGAGCAGGGTCGGTCCCGGCCCGCACGAGCGCGCGCACTTCGTCGCCTCGCTCGACCAGCCGCCGCACGAGGTAGCGGCCGAGGAAGCCGGTCGCCCCCGTTACGAGCGTCGTCATTCGGCAGGGCGGGCGAAGACGACCAGCAGGCTGAGCGACTCGTACGCGGTGAAGCGGTGCTCGGCCCCGGCCTCGACGAAGAGCGCCTCGCCCTCACGGACGGGAACGTCCTCGCCCTCGACCTGCAAGGTGCCGCTGCCCGCGATCGGGATGTAGATCTCGTCGTCTGCGTGCGGCTGCTGGCGGTCCGGCTCGGGCGCGACGAGCACGTAGACGCCGATCTCGAGGCCCGGCGACGCATGGACGATCTCGTAGCCGCCGTTCGCGTCCTCGAGCCGCCGGCGAACGTCCTCGAACCCGAACGAGTGCACGCTGCGACCCTAACGGAGCGCGGTGCTCGTACCATCCCGGCGTGGCGGACGAGAGCGCGGAGGTCGTGATCGTCGGCGGCGGCGCCATGGGTGCGAGCGTCGCCTTCCACCTGACCGAGCTCGGGCTCACCGACATCGTCCTCCTCGAGCGCGAGACGCTGGCCTCGGGCTCGACCAGCAAGTCGGCAGGCGGGATCCGCGCGCAGTTCGCCGACGAGCTCAACATCCGGATCGCCCTCCGCTCGATCGCCGAGTTCGACGCTTTCGAGGAGCTGACCGGCGGAGCGATCGACTTCGAACACACTGGCTACGTCTTCCTGCTCGACACCGACGAGGATGCAGAGCGCTTCCGCGAGGCGCTCGCCTTGCAAGCCGGGCTGGGGGTGCCCTCGCGGGTGATCTCCCTCGACGAGCTG
>JACCXC010000014.1 GCA_013697275.1 Actinomycetota bacterium
GTCGTGAGCCGCGCCCGCTCATGTCGGGCGCGGCGGCGAACTTGGGGCAGGATGTGGACGTGAGATCTGAAGCGCCGACTGTGCTGTTCGTCTGCGTGCACAACGCTGGGCGTAGTCAGATGGCTGCTGCGCTGCTCGAGCGCTACGCGGGGGGGCGCGTTCGGGTTCGCTCCGCCGGCTCGGAGCCGGCCGAGACGATCAACCCCGTTGCCGTCGAGGCGATGCGTGAGGTCGGCGTCGACCTGCGGGGACAGCCCGCGCGGCTCGAGGCCGACGCGGTACGCGCGGCCGACGTCGTGGTCACCATGGGCTGCGGCGACGCCTGTCCGGTGTTCCCGGGGAAGCGCTACGAGGACTGGGAGCTCGACGATCCGGCCGGCAAGCCGCTCGCCGACGTGCGCCGCATCAGGGACGAGATCGACGCTCGCGTGCGGGCGCTCGTCGCCGAGCTCGTCTGACCTAGGGCGGAGGGACGACCGCGCTCGGCTCGAGCCCTCTGAGCCGCCGCGTCTGGAGGTTTCGCGCGACGAAGGCCGCGGCCGCGATCACAGCGACGAGGCCGAAGACGAGCGCCGCCCCGCCCGGGAGCCGCGTCAGGGTCTCCATCAGCGCACCGACGGCCGCCGCGCAGGGAAGCGTCATCACCCACGCGAGCAGGATGTTCCCGGCCACGCCCCAGCGGACGGCATGGAAGCGCCGGCCCGTCGCCCCCGCGCCGAGCACCGAGCCCGAGACGGTGTGCGTCGTCGAGACGGGGAAGCCGAAGTGCGCGGTCGCCCAGAGGATCCCCGCCGTCGAGGTCTGCGCCGTGAACCCGCGCGGCGGGTCGAGCTTCGCGATGCGCGTCCCGAGGGTCTTGATGATGCGCCAGCCGCCCGCATAGGTGCCGATCCCCATCGCGAGCGCGGCGCTCACGATCACCCAGAGCGGCGGGCGGTCGAAGTCGGCTTCGAGATGGCCCGAAGCGACGAGCGCGAGGGCGATGATCCCCATCGTCTTCTGCGCGTCGTTCGTCCCGTGCGTGAAGGCGACGAACCCGCCCGACACCAGCTGGAAACGGCGAAAGACTCGGTTCACGGTGCCGGGAGCGCGCCGGCGAACCAGCCAGAGGACGCCGAGCGTGAGGAGTGCGGCGGCCAGGATCCCCAGGAGCGGCGCGACGAGGGACGGGATCGCCACCTTCTCGACGATCCCCTGCCACTGAATCGCGTCGGAGCCCGAGGCGGCGAGCGCGGAGCCCGCTATCCCTCCGATCAGCGCGTGGCTCGAACTGGACGGGAGGCCGAGATACCACGTGATCAGGTTCCAGGTGATCGCGCCCACGAGGCCCGCAAGGACGACGTCGAGCGTGATGATCTCCGGGACGACGATGCCCTTCGCGACGGTCGCGGCGACCTCGAAGGAGACGAACGCGCCGGCTACGTTCAGGACGGCGGCCGAGAGGACGGCCGCCCGCGGCGAGAGCGCGCGCGTCGAGACACTCGTCGCGATCGAGTTGGCCGTGTCGTGGAAGCCGTTCGTGAAGTCGAAGAAGAGCGCGACCGCGACGACCGCTACGAGCAGGAGCTCCAACCGCCCTGATCCTTAGGCGTTCTTGACGACGACGTTCCCGAGCACGTGCGCTGCGCGCTCGCAGGCGTCGAGCGCGCCCTCGAGCGCGTCGAAGATGTCCTTCCAGCGGATCACGAGCAACGGGTCGATCCGGGAGTCCTGGAAGAGCGCGGCGATGGCCTCGCGCACGATCCGGTCGCCCTCGTCCTCGAAGCGCTTCACCTCGACGAGGGAAGCCTGGACGCCGCTCACCGCTCGGAGGCCACGGAGGGCACGGTCGAGGCACTCGACGGCGGAGACCAGGATGGAGCACTGCTGGAGCGCGTGCTTCGTCGTCGACTCGAGCCCGTAGAGCTCGAGCAGGTCGCTCGCCTCCTCGATCAGGTCGACCACGTCGTCGATCGCCGTCGCGAGCTCGTAGATGTCCTCGCGGTCGAACGGCGTCACGTACTGCGTGTTCAGGAGTTGGATGATGTCGTGGGTGATCTGGTCGCCCTGGTTCTCGATGGCCTTCACGTCGGCCTGCGCGACCGAGGAGTTCGGGTACTCGCGAAAGCGTGTCTCGGTCTTGCGCGCCGCTTCGAGCGCGTTCGCCCCGGCCTGCGCAAACAGCTCGTAGAACTCGCTCGTCCGGGGAACCAGCGTCAGGCGCACGACGCGGGACTTTAACCAGTTGGACACATTCGGGTCGAAGGCGCCAGAACTAGACTTTTCGTCGATGGCGCAGCGGGTCGAGCTCGAGATCGAGGGAATGACCTGCGCCTCGTGCGTCTCGCGGGTCGAGCGGGCGCTGAACGGGATCGACGGCGTCGAGGCCACGGTGAACCTGGCGACGGAGCGGGCGAGCGCCTCGCTCGCGGACGGCGTCTCCCCCGACGAGCTCGTCCGCGCGGTCGACGCCACCGGCTATCGCGCCTCGCTGGGGCGCTCGGAGCACGCACGTCCGGGTGACGCGGGCCGCCGGCTCGCGGGGGCTGCCCTCCTCACCCTCCCGCTGCTCGTCCTCTCGATGGCCGGAGCGCTCCAGTTCTCCGGCTGGGAGTGGGTTGCGGCCGTGCTCGCGACGCCCGTCGTCCTCCTCGCCGGCTGGCCATTCCACCGGGCTGCGGCGCTCGGCGTCCGCCACGGAGCGGCCAGCATGGACACCCTCGTCTCGATCGGCACCCTCGCCGCCTGGGGCTGGTCCCTGGTCGCCCTCCTCGCGCTCGAGGGCGCCGATCTCTACTTCGAGGTCGGCGCGGTCATCACGAC
>JACCXC010000099.1 GCA_013697275.1 Actinomycetota bacterium
GGCGTACTGATCGACCTCGCCCCACAGGTCTCGACTCATCGGGCGCATCATTGCTGCGCCCGGGGGGTCTACGAGGGCCAGCCGACGGTATCGGGATGCAGATCGAGGCGGCCGCCCGGGTTGCACCCGGCAGGCGGCCGGTATTGAGGCAGGGCGGCCTGGTTGCCACGTGCCGCGAAGAAGTATGCAATCTGGTCGGCGGTGCCCACCGGGGCGCCGAAGAGGCGCGCGATCTGGCCGTCAGTCTGCCACGCGTAGCACTCGGTCATCACCTCGTCCACGACCCCGCGCAGGTGCCACGCTTCGTGCGAGAGCACGTGGACGGCCACGCCGACGTCCATCGTCCAGTCGTTGCAGGTCGGCGGGTTCGAAGTGAGGCAGCCGACATCGCCCGGGAACCCCCGCTTCGGAAGCTCGGCGAAGGTCGCGCACACGTCGTGGGCCAGCTGCGCGTAGCGAGGATTTCCGTCAGCACCGACCTGGACGGTGCCCTTGAAGCCGGAAACCTCGACGAGGCGTCGCCAGATGCTCGGGCAGCGCACCTCGACCTCGCGGCCCGCGATCGACGCCGCGGCGGCCGCGAGCCTGGTCTCCGTCGGCGTGACACGCTGGAACCAGTACGCCTGGAACGCGATGAACCCAGCGAGCATGCCGACCAGCGCCAAGTGCCGCATCTCGTAGGTATCGGCACGATCCGGTCGGGCCTTGACGGCCGGTCCGAGGGTTTCAGGCGAGCGTGTAGTCGAAGACGAGCTCGAGCTCGGGCCCCGAGTCGCCCCTCTCCACCGCGCGCTCCACGCGGAGGAGCGCGGAGCGGCCGTCAAGCTCGAGCGTGGCGATCTGGTTGTCGAAGGAGGGCTCGCGCACGAAACGCCAGCGGATCTCGGGTGGGGGAACGCCGGCCGAGATCCGGAGGACGCGCCCGATCACCGTTGCCAGCGGAGTGGTGGCGAAGCGCTGCGCGCGGCGCTCCTTCGCGTCGAGCGGGTTTCGGATCGGGGAGCACACCGCTTGGTAGACGTTGCTCTGAACGCCTGTTCCGCGCCGGAAGCCGACCTGGGCGAGATACGCGTTGTGGACGTCGCCCGAAAGGGCGACGATCGACGCCGGCGGCCGTCCGCGCTTCCCCTGGCCCACTTCCGTGACGAGCTCCGTAAGCCGGCGGAAGGCCCGTGGGAAAGAGGCCCAGTGGTCGAGGTCGAGCGCCTCGCGGATCTTCTCGCCCAGGGTGGCCGCCGGCGCGCCCCAGGCGCCGCCGCACACGGCTTCGTTCCAGGCCTGGACGTCGTGGATTCCGGGCGCCAGGAGGTACGGGTCGCCCATCGCGAGGAGCAGGTGGTCGAAATCGCCGGTCGCCGTTTCGCGCAGCCACTCCCATTCCTCGTCGTCGATCATCAGCCGCTTGCCCTCTTCGAGCACGCGGCCTGCGCGGCAGTCGATCGCGACCAGGCGCGTGCGCCCGAAGTCGCGGTAGAAGCTCCAGCGACGGCCCTTCACCTCGCGGTCGGCCACGAACGCGAACTCGCGCAGGAGCGGGCCGCCATCGTCGGCTGCTCGCACACGCTCGAGGATCTCCTCCTGCGCGAGCTCAGCGGGAGAGAGGTTCCCGAGGTGCTGGTAGAGCCAGTACGACATGAACGCGCCGACGATCCGCTCGTCCCACCAAGGCTTCTGGCGCATCCGGGCGACCCAGTCGTCCGAGATGTTCCAGTCGTCGTGAACGTCGTGATCGTCGAACAGCATGGAGCTCGAGACCGTCGAGAGGAGCCAGCGGATCACCGGGTCCTGCCAGGACTCCCAGTAAAGGCGCGTGTACTCCTCGAAGTCGGCGATCTCCTCGCCCGGCGGCACCGAGGTGTCGCGGCGCGCCCGGATGAACTCGAGTGTCTTCGGCGACACCTCGTCGGCATAGACCTGGTCGCCGATGAAGAAGATCGCACGGGGCCATTCGTCGTTCGGCTCGCGGGTCATGCGGAGGGCAACTGCCCGCAGGGCGTCGAGGCCCCGGCCGCGCTCGTCCTCGTCGGGCGAGAGGGTGTACGGGGGCTCGTGGGGCAGGGAGAGGCGGCAAGAGCCAAAGAGGAGCCGAAGCGCGTGATCGTCGCCCGTCGGCCGAAGGACGGACGGGGGGAAGGACGAGCCCTCCTCGGGCCAGGCCGGCGCGCCGTCGAGCGAGACCCCGTACTCGTACGTGCGTCCCGGCTCGAGGCCGTCGACGACCACGAGGCCGTAGTGGTGCCCTTCGACGTGGAACGTCTTGGCCCCGTGGCCCAGGACCTCGACCTTGCACGGGGCGTCGGTCTCGACCCAGACCGTTGCGTCGGTCGGGCCGATGTGCCGGAGGAGGGGGCCGAGAACCAGGCTGGCCATCGCGCCAGTGTAGGGCGGGGCCTGCCCCGCCTGGGGGAGGCTCCCCGCTGGGCCGTGCCGGTACGCTTGAAGCGTGCGCAGGGGTCTGGTCGCACTCGCAATCTCCGCCATCGCCGTCTCGCTCGTTGCGGGGCCGGCCGAGGGCGCGCTTCGCCTCGCCCGCGTCACCGGCGGACTTTCGAGCCCGGTCGACCTCGCCTCGACCCCGAGCCAGCCGGGTCGCCTCTACGTCGTCGAGCAGGGCGGCCTCGTCCGCATGATTCGGAACGGGAGCCTGCAGGCCGGAGCCTTCCTCGATGTGCGCGACCAGGTCTCGTGCTGCGGCGAGCAGGGGCTCCTCGGTCTCGCTTTCCACCCGCGCTTCGGCGAGAACGGCCGCCTCTACGTGAACTACACGAACAGCGCGGGGGACACTCGCGTGGTCGAGTACCGCTCGAACGCGGCGCGAACGGCGGTCGACGAGCGGACGGCGCGCGTCCTCCTGGCCGTCGGCCAGCCGTACGCGAACCACAACGCCGGCGATCTCGCCTTCGGCCGTGATGGCTTCCTCTACGTCCCGCTCGGCGATGGAGGCTCGGGCGGCGATCCCGGCAACCGCGCGCAGAACATGCGGACGCGGCTTGGAAAGATCGTGCGGATCAGCGTCTCGACCGGCGACAAGCGGATCGTCGCGCTCGGGTTCCGAAACCCATGGCGCGTCTCCCTCGACCGCCAAACGGGTCGCCTCTGGATCGGCGACGTCGGACAGGGCGCCCGTGAGGAGGTCGATGTCTTCAATCCGGCGGCAGCGGGCCTCGAGAACTACGGTTGGCGGCGCCTGGAGGGCACGTCCCTCTACAACGGCTCGACGCGCCTGCACCAGCCGAGCCGCTACGTCCCGCCTGTCCATCAGTACGTCACGTATACGAACGGCGGCTGCGCCATCACCGGGGGCTTCGTCTACCGCGGCCCGGTGCGTGCTGCTCGCGGCCGGTACCTCTTCGGCGACTACTGCAACGGCCGCGTGTCGAGCTTCGTGCCGCGAAACGGCCGCCGCACCGATCTGCGGGTGCACTCCGGCCTGACCGTTCCCGGGAACCTCTCGTCGTTCGGCGAGGGGCCGACCGGCCACCTCTTCCTGCTCTCGCACAACGGCGGAACGGTCTACCGGCTGATCGCGCGGTAGAACCCCGCGGCCCGCCAGGGCGTATCTACGCTGGGTTCGTGCCGCGCCTCCTCTTCCTGCTCGCCTCGCTCTTCCTCGTCGCTGGGTGCGGCGACGAGGGCCAGCAAGCTGCTGAGCCCGCGCCCCCCGCGGCGACGGTCACGGCCGGACCGGCGAGGGACGGCCGACTCCGACTCGAGGTCGTCGCGAAGGGGCTCGAGGCACCCGTGCACGTCGCCCAGGCCCCCGGCGAGCTCGAGCGGCTCTACGTCGTCGAGCGCGAGGGCCGGATCAGGGTTGTCGAGCGCGGAAAGGTACGTTACGCGCCCTACCTCGACATCCGGCCGAGCGTCGTCTCGGGCGGCGAGCAGGGCCTTCTTTCGGTCGCCTTCCATCCCGAGTACGAGGAGAACGGAAAGCTCTACGTCGCGTTCACGAGCGTGAACGGCACGAACAGCGTCCTCGAGCTGCGCGCGAACGACGACCGGACGGAGGTCGACCTCGCATCGGCGCGCGAGCTCCTGGCGATCGAGGATCCGTACTCGAACCACAATGGCGGCCAGCTCGCCTTCGGGCCCGACGGCCTCCTGTACCACGGCACCGGAGACGGTGGTTCCGGCGGCGACCCTGAGAACCGCGCGCAGAACCTCGACGAGCGGCTCGGAAAGCTTCTCCGGCTCGACGTTGACGACCCAGGCGCCGACTGGGAGGTCGCCGCGTACGGCCTGCGGAACCCGTGGCGCTTCTCCTTCGACCGAGAATCGGGCGATCTCTGGCTCGGCGACGTCGGGCAGAGCAGCCAGGAGGAGATCGATTTCGTCTCCTGGCCGCTCCAGGGCCTCGTGAATTTCGGTTGGGACGTCTTCGAGGGCACGATGCGCTACGAGGACAAGCAGCCGAGCGGAGCCGGGCGCCTGGTCGATCCCGTGCACACGTACGGGCGCGACGCGGGGTGCTCGGTTACGGGGGGCTTCGTCTACCGCGGCTCGGCTGTGCCTTCCGCGCAGGGTCGCTACTTCTTCGGGGATTACTGCTCCGGGACGGTTTGGAGCCTGCGGCCGGAGGGCGGGAAGGCCGCCGAGATTCGCAAGGAGCCGTTCACGGTCGGCGAGCTGTCCTCTTTCGGGGAGGGTCTCGACGGGGAGCTCTACGCCGTCTCGCTCGGTGGGACGGTCTACCGTCTCGCCTCGTGAGGTTCCAGTTCGTCGATTGCCGCTGGGAGCTCGGGAAGGCGGAACGCGGCCGAGAGCTCTATCTCGAAGGGCACGTCCCAGGCGCCTCGTTCCTGAGCGTCGAGCAAGATCTCTCAGGGCCCCCCGGCGCGCCTCCACAGCACGGCGGCCGGCATCCGCTCCCGGAGGAGGGGGATTTCGCGGACGCGGCGTCCCGGGCGGGGATCGGCCCCGGGGTCTTCGTCGTCGCCTACGACCAGGGAATGAACGGCGGCGCCGCGCGCCTCTGGTGGCTGCTGCGGCACTTCGGCCACGAGGAAGCGGCAGTCCTTGGGGGTGGCATCGAGAGCTGGCTCGGCCCGGTCCGGGAGGGGGAGGAGGAGACCGAGGCGGCCCGCTTCGTCTCGCGCCCGCGTGACGACGACACGATCGGGCCCGAGGAGCTCGAGCGGCGGCTAGGCGAGGCGGGCCTCGCCGTCGTTGACGCCCGGGCCCCCGAGCGCTACCGGGGCGAGGTGGAGCCCCTCGACCCGATCGCGGGGCACATCCCTGGCGCGGTCAACGTGCCGTTCGCGCGGGCGGACTCTCTCCCTCACGAGGTGCTCGCCGCGGATGAGGTGGTGGTCTACTGCGGCTCGGGGATCACCGCGACTGTCGACCTCCTTGCCCTCGTGCACGCAGGGCGCGACGACGCGAAGCTCTACGCGGGCTCGTGGAGCGACTGGGTCTCCCGCGACCTCCCGGCCGAGCGCTCGTGACGCGCGTCTACGCGAGCCTTCCGCTCACGGGCCCCGTCGCCCGGCTCGGCCGCGAGGTGCTCCGGGGGGCGGAGCTCGCACTCGAGCGGCACGGGGGGAGCCGAGCTCGTTCCGCTCGACTCGTTCGGCGAGGACCGCGAGGAGCTGGCCGTGGCCAACGCCCGCCGCGCGGCCGCGGATGCCGGTGCGCTCGCCTGGCGACGGCCACACGACGACGACTGCTTACGGCCGGCTCGCAGTCGTCGACGGAGAGCTCGTCTGGGATTGAGCGAGAGGCCTGATTCACGTCTAGCCCTCTAGGCGGCGGCCTCGTCCGTCTGAAAGAGCCCGAAGCGGTTGCCTTCGGTGTCCTCGCAGCGGGCAAACCAGCCAATCCCCGCCACGGGGCCTCGATCGCGAATCTTGCCCCCGAGCTTCTCGACGTCCTCGGCGTGCGCGTCGAGGTCGTCGACATAGAAGTACGGCCAGAGACCCGACTCCTCGCCCTTGTACAACCCGACCCCGAGGTCGCCGGCCTGCGCCATCGCGTACGGCAGCTCTCCGGGTTGTGCGCTGAACTCCCAGCCGAGGAGCGACGACCAGAATTCTTGGGCCCGCTCCGCGTCGTCGGCCGCTATCTCCATGTAATTCAAGTTCCCTGCCATCTAGACCCTCCTGTTGAACCCGTTCATCCCAGCTCGACTTCCGCGACCCCCGGCAGTGCGCTCTCGTCGTCGACGAAGCGCTGGTACACGGCCAGCGCGACGCCCAGGTCCTGGACGGCGAGCCCCGTCGAGTCGAACACGGTGATCTCGTGCTCGTCGCTTCGCCCAGGTTCATCGCCGAGGAGGATGCGTCCGAGCTCGGCGACCCCTTCGCGGGTCAGCGCGCCGCTCTCGACAGCTCGCGCGATGTCGCCGTTATGGCTCGCCTGCTCCCATTCGTCGCAGACGACGTGAGCGCGCCCAAGCTCCTCGACCGCGATCTCCGCTTTGCCCGGCCCGTCCGCACCCATGAGGCTCACGTGCTGGCCCGCGTGGAGCGCCCCGTCGTGAAAGAGCACCTCCCGGCCGGGCGTCACGGTGACGACCACGTCCGAGGCGAGCGCGTCGGCCAGGTCGGCGGCGACCTCCGTTCCCTCGCCGAGCTCTCCGGCGACGAGCTGCGCCTGGTTCGGCCGCGCGTCCCAGAGGAGCACCTCGCGGCCGCGTGCCAGGAAAGTGGCCGCGACGGCGCGCCCGTTCACGCCGCAGCCGATGATCGCTGCGGGCGCGAGCGTCGGGCGGGCGAGCGTCTCGGCCGCGAGCACCGCGGCGGCGCCTGTCCGGAGGGCGGTGATCGCCCCGGCGTCGAGGAGGGCGCGAAGCTCGCCGGTCTCCGCGTCGGAGAGCAGGACGACGCCGCTCACCGTCGGGAGAGCGCGCGCCGGGTTCCTGGGGAACGACGTGACCCACTTGAGGACGGCGTAGCCGCCGCCCGCGGCGGGCATCGCGCGAAAGTCCCCGTCGGGCGGGGCGTCGAGATAGACCTTCGACGGCATCGTCCACTCGCCGCGCGCGTGGCGGACGAAGGCGTCGCGAACGGCCTCGACGGCGGCGGCCGGAGCGACCGCTGCCACCACCTGCTCGGCTCCGAAGACCGGGACGCGAGGCACGGCCGCGTATCCTACGACCGTGAAGGTCACCGTCTGCGACGTGGGGCCGCGCGACGGGCTTCAGAACGAGTCGCGAACGCTGGCCCCGGCCACGCGCGCGGAGCTCGTGAACCGCCTCTCGGCTGCGGGGCTTCCCCGGATCGAGGCCGTCAGCTTCGTCAATCCGGCTCGCGTGCCCGCGATGGCCGGCCCTGAAGAGGTCGTGGAAGGGATCGTCCGCCGCGACGGTGTCGACCTGGCGGGACTGGTTCTGAACGAGCGGGGCTACGACCGCCTCCGGAGCAGCGATCTCGACCAGGTACATGTGAACTTCGCCGCGACCGATTCGTTCAGCCAGCGCAACGCAAACGCGACGGTGGACGAGGCCCTCGCGGGCACGGCGCGCATCCTCGCTCGCGCGCGAGCCGACGGCGTGCGCTCGACGGTCTCGATCTCTGTCGCCTTCGGCTGCCCCTTCGATGGCGCGGTGCCGGCCGAGCGGGTGCTCGGGTATGCCGAGGAGGCCGTTACGCTGGGCGCGGACGAGGTCGTCTTCGCCGACACGATCGGCGTCGCAACGCCGACGCAGGTGCGCCATGTCGTCGTCGAGGCCGTGAAGTGGGCAAGACCCGTGGGCGTCCATCTGCACAACACGCGCTCGACGGGGTTCGCGAACGCCTGGGCCGCGCTCGAATGGGGCGCGACTCTCTTCGACGCGTCGGTCGGCGGCCTGGGCGGCTGCCCCTTCGCCCCGAAGGCCACGGGCAACATCGCCACCGAGGACCTCGTGTACCTCCTGCACGGCGAGGGCGTCGAGACCGGCATCGACCTCGACGGGCTGATCGGCGTCGCCGAGTGGCTCGAAGGCGTTCTGGGCCGCCAGCTCCCCGGCCAGGTCTACCGGGCCGGAACGTTCGCGCCCGTCGGCTAGGCCGACCGGGAGGCGAACACGGCGGCGCGCAGGGCGTCCGGCTCGCCCCCGAGCGCCCGCACGATCGCGACAGCCCCCGAGCGTTCATCCGCGAGCAGACCCAAAAGGACGTGCTCCGCTCCGATGTAGTTGTCGCCGAGGCCGCGGGCCTCGTGCAGGGCGGTGTCGAGCGCGCGCTTGGCCGCGCGCGTGAACGGAAGTCGCCTGCGGTTGGGGTCGTCGCCCACGAGCTCCATCACCTGCCCACGCACGGCGTCGGCCGTCAGGCCGGCATCGGCGAGGAGGGAGGCGACCGCCTCGTCCTCCGCGCGCACGAGCCCGAGCAGGAGGTGCTCGGTGCCGACGCGGCTGTGACCGAGAGCCTCGGACTCCTGCTGCGCGAGGACTACGATCTGCCGGGCCCGGCGCGTGAAGCGCTCGAACGCCCAGGCGAAGCGCCGGGGGCCGCCGCGCCCACCGCGACCGCGGTGGGAGGGGGTGTCGCCGCCCTCGACGATCTGGTGCACGCGCTGGTGGCTGAGGCCGAGGTCTTCGGCGATCTCCCGCAGGGAGCCGCCCGCGACGTGGAGGCGCCTGACGGCGTGGTTGTAGTCGGCCCGAGCCGTCTCGAGGCCGTGTTGGAGCTCGAGGAAGCGATCGCGAGTAGTGCGGGCTTCCGTCAGAAGTGCTGGGTCAAGTGGTGTCATGCCGTCTACCGTACTAGACACCAAGCATAGTGTCAAGCGCGATAGACAGGTAGACGACTAGCGTGTCTGCGGGAAGCCCAGATCGACGCGGCTCGTCGCCGGGTCCGGCCAGCGGCTCGTGACCACCTTTCCGCGCGTGTAGTACGTGATCCCCTCGGGCCCGTACACGTGGGAGTCGCCGAAGAGCGAGGACTTCCAGCCGCCGAACGAGTAGTAGGCGACAGGAACCGGGATCGGCACGTTGATCCCGACCATGCCGGCCTGGACGTCGAACTGGAACTGCCGGGCGACGCCGCCGTCACGGGTGAAGATCGCCGTCCCGTTTCCGTAGGGGTTCTCGTTGACGAGCCGGAGAGCCTCGTCGTAGGTCGAGACGCGCGTGACGCCGAGGACGGGCCCGAACATCTCGTCCTGGTAGCAGCGCATCTCGGGCGTCACGTTGTCGAGAAGCGAGACGCCGAGCCAGAACCCGTCGCCCTCGGGCGAGGACTCGCGCCCGTCGACGACGACGGTCGCGCCCTCGTCCGGCGCGCCCGCGACGTAGGAGGCGACGCGGTCGCGGTGCTCGCGCGTCACGAGCGGGCCCATCTCGGAGCCCGGATCCATCCCGTCTCCGACCTTGACGTCCGGGATCCGCTTCGTGATCGCCTCGACCAGCCGGTCCGCGACGTCGCCGACGGCCACCACCTGCGAGATCGCCATGCAGCGCTCGCCGGCCGACCCGTACGCGGCGCTGACTGCCGCGTCGGCGGCCATGTCCACGTCGGCGTCCGGGAGAACGATCATGTGGTTCTTCGCGCCGCCGAGCGCCTGGCAGCGCTTGCCGTGCCGCGTCGCCGTCTCGTAGACGTACCGCGCGATCGGCGTCGAGCCGACGAAGGAGACCGCCTGGATGTCCGGATGCTCGAGGATCGCGTCCACGGCCACCTTGTCTCCGTTCACGACGTTGAAGACCCCATCCGGAACGCCGGCCTCCTTGAGGAGCTCGGCGGTGTAGAGCGAGGCCGACGGGTCCTTCTCGGACGGCTTGAGGACGAACGTGTTCCCGCAGGCGAGCGCCGGCGCCCACATCCACATGGGCACCATCGCAGGGAAGTTGAACGGCGTGATGCCCGCGACGACGCCGAGCGGCTGCCGGATCGAGTACACGTCGATGCCCGTCGAGGCCTGCTCCGAGAAATCGCCCTTGAGCAGCTCGGGCATGCCGCAGCAGTACTCGATCACCTCGAGGCCGCGGGCGACCTCTCCCTTCGCGTCGGAGAGCACCTTGCCATGCTCGGCGGTGAGGAACCTCGCCAGATCCTCGCGGTGCTCGTCGACGAGCCCGCGGATGCGGAAGAAGAGCTCGGTGCGGCGCGAGAGCGAGAGCGCGCGCCAGGCGGTGAAGGCCTCCTTCGCGACCTGCACGGCGCGGTCGACCTCCTCGACCGTGGCGAAGTCGACGGCACCGGTCTGCTCCCCGGTCGCGGGGTTGTACACCGGCCCGCTGTGGCCCGAGGAGCCGGCAACGAGGCCTCCCCCGATCCAGTGGCTGATGCGGGCGGGCTCGCCTTCGTCGCCGCGCGCCCTGCCGGGTGCCTCGATGACCTCGCTCATGCTCGCTCCTCCGATCGCCTGACGCAGAAAGCGTACCTCCGCCCGTGTAGGTTGACGCTGTGATCGCCGAGGACATCATTCAGCTTGCGCGCGAGAACGAGGACTTCCGGCGCGAGGTGGCGACCGCCGAGCAGAGCCAGGTCGTACTCATGACGATCCCGCCGGGTGGAGAGATCGGCGAGGAGGTGCACGGGGGGATCGACCAGATCCTCCTCTTCGTCGAGGGCGAGGCCGAGGCCCTGGTCGGCGACGAGAAGCGCCGGGTCGGCCCGGACGAGCTCGTGCTCGTGCCCGGCGGCACGCGGCACAACTTCGTGAACACGGGCAAGTGGCCGCTTCGCCTCGTGACGGTCTACACGCCACCGGAGCACGATCCGGGCACGGTGCACCGCACGAAGGACGAGGCGGACGCCGCCGAGCACGATCACTAGGGGTCCCTCGTGCGCGTGATGCTAGAC
>JACCXC010000086.1 GCA_013697275.1 Actinomycetota bacterium
CCGCGACCCCGACCGGCCCGTCTTCCAGGGCGACGACGGCCCAGGCGGCGGCGCCCGCGAGCAGGGAGGCGACCAGAATCCGCCAGAGCGGCCACGGCCGCCAGCCGGTCGAGCCGACGACGCGCGCCGTGTAGACGAGAAGCGGAAGGGCGGCGGCGAGCTGGGCGCCCACGTTGGCGATCGCCGCCCCGATCGCGCCCCGGCTCGGCGTGAGCGCGAGAGCGAGTCCGACATCGACGGCGGCCGCCACGGCGCCGACGACGAGCGGGACCTTGACGCGGCCCACGCCCGTCAGGACTCCCCTGCTCATGTTCACGAGCGGGAAGACGGGAAACCAGGCGGCGAGAATCAGGAAGACCGTCCCGGCTTCCGAGAACTCGTCGCCGTAGGCGAGCCGCAGCGCGGCGGGGCCGAGGGTGAGCGCGCCGGCGGTCAGCGGCAGGGCGAGGAGGAGGAGAAGCCGGAGGGCGCGCTCGTAGCCGAGGCGGATGCGCTCGTCCGCTCCCGCGCCGTAGAGCGTGGCGACGGCGGGTGAGACGACCGAGCTGATCGCAGCAGGGAACTGGGCGAGCGCCATGAAAGCGGCAAACGCGACGGAGTAGAAGGCGATCTCGGCGTCGGTCGAGAAGCGCTCGAGAAAGAAAACCTCGGAGCGCCGCCAGACGACGAGCGTCACGAGGACGCCCGCGGAGGCGAGCAGGGCGTACCGGCCGGCCTCGCCTCGGATCTCCACCGCTCGGGACGCGGGCGCGGGGTTCGCTCCGAGCCCGGCCAGCGCTCCCCGGGCGAGCCGCGAGGTGATCCCCAGGTTGACGACCGAGACGGCCGCCTCGACGGCGAACATGCCTGTGATCCCGCCGCCGGCCGCGAGCACCGCGATCGTAGCCGCCGCCCCGACCAACCCGCTGACGATTCCGACCACGGACGCGGCGCGCCACCGCTGCGCCCCGATCAGGAGCGCGCTCGGAACCGCGTGGAGGATCCCGGCGGCCGCGGCGGCCGCGGCGAGCAGCCAGGCGCCTCCCGGGTCTGCCCCGAGGAGCGCGGCGCCTGCCAGGCAGCCCGCGCCGATGAGTGCGGCGACGAATTCGATCCGCCACGCCCACGCCACCAGTCCGCGCACCGCCGCCCCGTCCCCGCGGCCGAGGCTCTCCCCGACGTAGCGCATGAGCGCCACAGGCAGCCCGGCCGTGAGAAGCAGGACGACCGAGAGCGAGACGAAGGCGATGAAGCTCTGCCGGCCGAAAAGCTCGGTGCCGAGGATCCGCCCGGCCGCGACGGAGATGACGAGCGTGTAGAGCTGCGGGATGACCCGGGCGGCCGTGGCCCAGGCGCTTCCGGCGAGGAGGGACGCGCCCGTGGTCGCCTCGGCCGCTCCTGCCGCGGAGGCGTCGGGGGGAGCCGGCTCGTCGCCCCTGCTGTCGCCCGCCCTGCGCACCCTGGCCGCTCAGCCGGAAGGCGTCAGTGACAGAGGCTCGAGCCGCTGTCGGCGAACGACGCGCCCGCGATCGGGAGGAAGCGCCAGGCGTACCCGCCCACCCGCAGCGTCAAGCGCAGGACGCCGTAGGTCTGGCTCTCGCGCACCTCGCTCGTCGGCAGGACGGCGAGGAAGTCCGACAAGCCGCTCCCCCCCGTGCCCACCACGAACTCACGAATGCCGCGCGCGTCGTCGCGCAACCCCTCCGGAGTCTGGGGCGCAAAGCGCTCGTAGTCGTGGTCGTGGCCATTCAGGACGACGTCGACGCCGGCTGCGTAGAGGGCCCGCCACACGTCGCCCAGGGCCGCCGAGGGCACCGGGTCGAGCGTCCCGTTCTTCCCCGAGCTGAAGCGGGGGGTGTGCCAGTACGCAAGCGTGCAGGACGTGGCGCTTCGGGCGAGATCGGCGCGAAGCCAGCGCTCCTGCTCGGAGCCGGCGGCGCAGCCGACGTTCGCGCACTCGCCGTTCAGGACGACGATGTGCCAGGAGGCGAGGTCGTAGCTGTACCACCCCTTGCCGCGCGCCCCGGCTGCGGCCCCGAAGTAGTCGAAGTAGGCGGCCGCGGTCGGAATGTCGTACTCGTGGTTTCCGATCGCCGGGCGCGTGCGCGCCTTGGCGCGCCCCCACGTGGACGCGTAGCAACTGGTGAAGATTCCGAGGTCCGCTTCGCTCGCGGGGTAGCCGTTGTCGCCGAGCGCCGCGACGCGGGCTCCCGGATTCTGGTCGAGGAGGCTAGCGGTCTCGTCCGCAAAGTCTCGCCCCGCGCGGTGGCAGTCGGCGATGTCGCCCGCAGCGAGCAGGGCGCCGTCCCTGCCGAACACTTTCTCCACGCTCAGGCGACGGTCTCTCCCGTCGAGGCGCGCGCGGTCCGGGCCGCGGCCGCCGAGGACGGTGTCCCTGACGCCGTCCACCGCGACCAGGAGGTCGGCGCCGTCGCCGCCCTTGAGCGTGTCGCGCCCGCGCTCGCCGACGAGGATGTCGAGGCCGGCGCCGCCCACGAGCAGGTCCGCTCCGGTTCCGCCGAGCAGGCGATCGTTCCCGCGCCCGCCCTCGATCACGTCGTCGCCGCCGCGACCGCAGATGACGTCGGCGCCGTTCCTCCCGGCGAGCACGTCGCGGCCCGGCGTGCCGGTGATCGTGCAGGCCGGCGCGGCAGCCGGGGCGGCGGGTGCCGAGAGGGCAGCCAGCGCGAACGCGAGCAGCATGAATGAGAACCACCTCGACCCCGGACGAACCATGGTGATCCCATACTACGGGCAGATGTCCGAGGGCGCGACCCCGCCGCAGCACCGAGCCGACGCGCTCTTCGCCCTCCCCAACCTCCCCACCCGGG
>JACCXC010000126.1 GCA_013697275.1 Actinomycetota bacterium
ACGTATGAGTTGACGAGCCGGAATTCGCTCGCGATCGCGGCCTGGTGGTGCATCGCGCTCGCGGTGGGGCTCTCTCTGTGGCCGCTTGCGCCCATCGCGCGACCCGCACTGCTGTGCGGTGCCTTGATCGCCGCTTTCGCACTTCTGGCCGCCCTCTCGATGATCTGGGCCGACAGCGCCGAGAAGGCGTTCAACGAGTTCAACCGGATCGCCCTCTACGGCGGCGTCTTCGCAGTCGCCGTCCTCGGCACGTCACGTGGGAATGCCGACCGGTGGAGCGACGGCATCGCGCTCGGAATCACGGGGGTCGCCTTCCTCGCCCTTGGCGGCCGGTTCTTTCCCGATGTCTTCCCTGAGGGTGACCTGATCGAGGCGTTTCCCGTCGAGGGGGAGCGTCTGAGTTACCCGCTGAACTACTGGAACGGGCTTGCCGCGATGCTCGCTATGGGCATCCCACTCCTTCTTCGCACAGCCGTCGCACCGGGCTCGCTCTGGCGTGACCTCGCGCTAGCTCCGCTGCCCGATGTCGTGGCGGCGATCTACCTCAAATATTCCCGGGCTGGGACGGCTGCGGCTGTGCTGGGTATCGTCGCCTTCGTCGTCTTGACGGCCCGGCGCTGGGCCGCCGCGGGCGCGGTCGCAGTCGCCGGCGCTGCTTCTTTCGCGATCCTCGGCGTCCTGTTCGCGAGCGACGAGCTCGTGAACGGCCCGCTCGGGTCGGACGCGGCTCAGTCGCAGGGCCGGGTGGCCGGGCTCGTCCTCCTCCTGGCTGGTGCCCTCGCCGCCGGGGCCTACGCGCTCGCGCTTCGCCTTCTACCCGGCCGTCTCCGTGTCCGCCCGCGGCTCGGGTGGGCGCTGGCCGCCGTGGTCACCGCCGTCTCCCTCGTGGGGATCGTCGCTGCCGACCCGGTGGGGCGCTTCAGCGACTTCAAGCAGACGCCACCGGCACCGGGGCAAGCCGAGACCCAGGAAGACCGCGTCCAGCAGCATCTCCTGAGCGCGAGCGGCAACGGGCGCTGGCAGTGGTGGGGCGCTGCCGTGGACCAGTTCGAAGAGCATCCGCTGCTCGGTGGCGGCGCAGGCTCGTACGAGGCGTGGTGGGCGCAGCACGGCGAGGTAGCGGGCTTTGTCCGCGACGCGCACTCGCTCTACCTCGAAACGCTCGGCGAGCTCGGGCTCCTCGGGTTCGCGCTGCTCGCGGCGCTCTTCGCCACCGGGATCGTCGCGGGCGCCCGCCGGCTCCGGCGCGGGGGCGTCGAGCACCGCATTCTCTCAGCCGCCGTGCTTTCGTCCTTCCTCGCCTACGCGCTCGCGGCTGGGGTGGATTGGGTCTGGGAGCTGACCGCCGTCTCCGTCGTCGGGATCGTCCTGCTTGGTCTTCTCACAGGCCCGGCGACAGCGGTGGCCCTCCCCTCGCCGACGACCGTGCCCGGGTCGGAATCGCTCCGGCCCGCGGCCGGCGTCGCGGGCGCGATGCTGCTCGTCGCTCTCGCTCCGTTCGTGATCGGTACTCAGCTCATTCCGGTCCTGAGCGCTGCGAAAATTGAAGAGAGTCAGACGGCCGTCGCCGCTCGCGACGGCGATCAGGCGCTTTCGGACGCGGTCGCGGCCCGCACGCTCCAGCCCTGGGCCTCCTCGACCCATCTCCAGGTCGCACTCGTCCTCGAGGAGTTGGACGAGCTCGAGGAGGCGAATGACGCGGTGCGCGAGGCGATCGAACGCGACGAAAGCGATTGGCGCTTCTGGCTCGTCAGGGCGAGGATCGAGACGAAGCTCGGTGAGATCCCCGCGGCGCGGGAGAGCCTGGACCGCGCCGTCGCGTTGAACCCGCGCTCCCCTCTCTTCGCAGCACGGGGAGCACCGTGAGGCCTAGGCGTCGCACTCGCCTGCCGGCCTGGCTCTAGGCGGCCCCGCGGACGATTCCTCCTAAAGCTCAGCCGCGTCCGAGTCTCCGGACGGCGGAGGCGAACGAGCCTCGACGGGGAAGTAGCGACGGGCGGTCGTTCGCCTTCGGATGAAGCCCCGGAAGCACGAGCAGCAGTGCAAGAGCCGTCCAGAAGAACATCGACATGTACGGCCCCTCGAGGGCCACGTTGAAGCAGGCGATCAGGACGATGAACGCAAGAAGCGAGACGAGTGCGGCGAGCCAGGCCCGCTCGCTCGCTCGAACCTGAAAGGCGAGACGGAGGCCACGCCAAACGGCCACGGCCAGAAGCGCTCCCAGGGCGAGAAGCCCGAGCCCACCCATCCGGTACAGCACGTTGACAAACGAGTTGTGGGGCGGGGTGAAGTCGAACTCCCGGGACGGATCCGTCCGCGCGTCGTAGGTGATTCCTTTCCATTCGAATGCCGCCGGACGCCCGAACCCGACCCCCAAGACCGGGTTCTTCGCCGTCTCCCTTAGAAGGTACGCCCAGAAATCGAGACGCCAGTGCATGTTGGCGTAGTGGCCGGCACGAGCGTTCGGGTCGAACGTGTCGAGTGCCGCAGACGCAATGGGCGAGCGTGGTCTTGTTGGCCCGTCAGGAACGTCCGAGTTCGTGCCGCCTGGGTCGACGCTCGGAGGCAGTGCCGCTTCCCGACTCGGCGTGACCATGAGGACGTCGAACCGGACGCGTGCCGGTCCGCTGTCGGGCGCGACGATTAGGCGCTCCGTCGGCGCTGTTGCCGTCAGGTGTACGTACACGCGTTGCCAGTTGCTCGCCGGACGTACGGTCCACCGGGCCATGCCCCAACCAGTCCCCGCGTTGTTGCCTGCGATGCCGGTGGTCAACTCGGGCCCCAACGGCTTCACGGCGAAGGAGACGGTGTACCGCCGGCCCGGCACGAGATTTTCGAGCGCGGGAATATCCAGACCTTCGAACAGGCCGACCTCACGTGAGCGCGTCCCCTCCGCGGCGTCGCCTGCAACCACGACCCCGCCGATCATCGTCGAGCCGCCGTCGTCCGCGACGAATCCGGGATCGGCGACGGCGCGGGGAACCTGAACCCCGACGTTGCTGCTGCGGAGGCCGAGACCGGCAGCCTGAACGAGCACGACCGCGCCCAGGGAGATTGCGAGGGCTCCAACGACGACGAGCGCGACACGAAGGCGTCGAGGCAAGAGCACGACGAGCACCAGGAGTGACGCCACGAGCGCGACGACAACGCTGCGAGTGATGGTCGCCGTCGCAAGCACGAGAGCCCCGGCGGCGCCGAGGAGCGGT
>JACCXC010000133.1 GCA_013697275.1 Actinomycetota bacterium
GAACCGCCCCACCGGCCTTTCGTCCTACCTCTTCTGGTCGCCCTCGACCTCGACGCGCTCCTTGCGCACCTCGTCCTTGACGGTCTTCTGCTCGGACTCGACGTCCTTCTCGAGCGAGACCCGCTCCTTGGCGACCGTCTCCTTCTGGACGACGGCCTCCTCGGCGTGCACGGGCACCTCGATCTCCTGCTCGCCGAGCTCAGCGCCGCTCACGGGCTGGTCGATCGCCTCGCGCTCGACTCGGACCGTCTCGCGGCGAAGCTCGACGTCGGCCTCGACCGGCTCGGTCTCGACCCACTTGCGAAGCCGCGCCTGGCCCGTCTCCACGTCGCGCTTGCCGACCTGGAGCTCCTCCTCGGAGCGGACGAGCTCTGCCTCGTCGGCCGTGCCCCGCTTGCGTCCGGAGGCCGTGCCGGCCGAGCCCTCGGGCAGGCCGGTGTCCGAGCGCCGCTCCGAGTACTCGAGCCCGTAGTGCGCGTACAGCTCCTGCTCGGTCTCCTGGCTGATCTCGTCGGCATCGATGTCAGGCGTGTCCTTGATCTGATCCTTCCCGTACGGGACCGTGATCCCATCGTCCTGCATCTGAGCGCCGACGACCGGCACGAGTACGCGCTTCCCCCCCAGGAACCCGGTGCCGAGGCCGATCCACTCGGGCTGGCGGGTCTCTTCGTCGACGAAGATCTCCTCGACCTTGCCGATCTTCTCCCCATCGGAGGAGTAAACCGTCTGGCCTCTCGCCGACATCAGGTCGTCCATGGTGAACGTGGTCATCTGAACTCCTCCTCTACGCGTTTGTCCGCTCGCGGACCTGTTGTGCGTCTTCGCGAGCCTGTTCCTTGCCCTTCTGGAGATCGCGGCGCACCTGTTCGCGCGATTCCTGACCCTTCATGTACGCGCCATCGAGCATCCGACCGGCGACATCCCGGCCGCCCAGGCCGAAAGCGAGTGCCAGCGCGAGCGCCAACCCGCCCATGAGCGCCATGTAGGTGATCTGGACGATGTCCTCGGCGATCTTGAGCTGGTCGAGGATCATGAACGCGGCGATCGCCATGATCAAAACGGGCGCCACTGACGCCACGATCTTCCCGGTGGGCGTGTCGCCCATCAGCCGCGCGACCAGTCCTGCGACGGCTGCGGCCACCGCTCCAGCCACGACGAAGATCAGGAGCGCGGCGAGAACGTTCGGCAGGTAGGCGAAGATCGCAGCCACGAAGTTCGTCAGCGCGTTGATCCCGAGGACCGAGACGGCCAGCGAGATCACGCCGAGGAAGAGCACCCAGAAGACGATCCGCCCGAGCAGCTTCGATGGGCTGCGGGTGACCCGTGACACGTACTGCCCGCCCTGCCCCTGCGTCAGCGCCCGATCGGCGCCGGCGCGATGAAGCAGACGTGAGATCACGCCCGCGACGATCTTCGCCACGAAGTACCCGATGATCAGAACGATGAGCGCGGCGATCAGCTCGGGAATGAACGCGAAGATCGCTGTGAAGCCGTTCTCGATCTTGTCGCCCCACGTGTGGTTCGACCCAAGGATCATGAAACCCCCTCTTCTTCGATTTGAGACCCCTCGCCCCGCCGTTCTCTCCAGTTCGGCGACGCTGGCCCTCCAGACGCGGGCGCGTGGCGAAAAGTTACGTCGCGCTTTTGTCTAGTAACCCTGTCCGGTGGTGGAGTCTTCAAACCTCGAAGGTGGAAGACTTCGGACTCATGGCCGCCACCGCCCCTCGCACCGACACCGCCTCGGACGAGGCGCTCGCCCGCCGGACGCTCGCCGGCGACATCAGCGCCTTCGAGGCGATCGTCGAGCGCCACCGTCTCGTCGTCCGCCGCGTCGCGGCGCGCATCGTGGGCGAAGACGAAGCTGACGATGTTGCGCAGGATGCCTTCCTGCGCGCCTTCCACCGGGTCGGTCGCTTCCGCGCCGAGGCTTCCTTCCGCTCCTGGCTACTGCGAATCACGCACAACGCTGCGCTGGACGCGCTCGCGCGGCGGCGCGCCCAGCCGGTCGACGACGTCGGCGACCTCGAGGACGAGGCGAGCCCCGGCCGGCCGCGGACACCGGCCGACCAGCTCGAAGAGCGGGAGCGCCGGGATCGCCTTGCCGCGAAGTTGCGCCTGATGCAGCCGACGCACCGCGCCGTGCTCGTCCTGCGCGACCTAGAGGGCCTCTCCTACGAGGAGATCGCAACGATCACCGAGGCACCACTCGGGAGTGTCAAGGGCCGCTTGCACCGGGCCCGGCGCGAGCTGATCGACATCTTGCGCGCGAACACCTATGACTGGGGGCTGCCGCAGTGAAGCGCCCGCCTTCGGGGGATGAGCTCAGTCCGGCCGAGGCGGGGCTCGTGCGCCTGCTCGGCTCTCTCGAATCGCCCGAGCCCGGCGATGCGCGCCTGACGCGCGCCGTCATGCGAACAGCCAGGCTGCAACTCGCCGTGCGCGACGTCGCGCGTGCGGTCACGCTCGTAGTGGGTGCTGTCGGCGAGGGCGCGGTGCTTCTCTTCGGGATCCGAAGGCGATCCTCGTGAGCCCCCTCCTGGCCGGGATTCTCGATCGCGCGGCCGCCACCCTCGGCGAGGCGCTGCCGCGGATCGGCGGCGCGCTCCTCCTGCTCGTCATCGGCCTGGTCGCGGCCCGGGTCCTCGCTCGGCTCGCTCGCCGCGCCCTCGAGGCTCTCGGCGCCGACGGCCTGGCCGATCGTTTCGGTGTCCATGACGTCCTGGCGCGCGTCGGGATCGAACGGCCCCTCTCGCGGCTCGTCGAGCGCATCGTCCGGATCGTTCTCACCGTTGTCGTGATCTTCGCCGCCGTTTCACTCCTCGGCCTCGGGGCGCTCAGCGCCTCGCTCAACGCGGTCGTCCTCTTCCTACCGCGAGTCCTCGTCGCGTTCGCGC
>JACCXC010000147.1 GCA_013697275.1 Actinomycetota bacterium
GCGCTCCTGGGCGCGGCGGTGCTCGGGCTCGTAGCGCTGATCCTCCGCGTCCTCGACCCCGACGACGCGGCATGGCTCGAGCTGGCGGCGGGGAGGCGGCTCGGCGGCGGTGTCGGCAGGCTGTGTCGCCGCTGCGCCTACGCGCGCTGAGCCCGACGTTCGCGAAAGCCTCTCAGGAGGCCGCGGACGTACACGAGCTGGAGCCGTGCCGCGCCGGGCCGGAAGGTGGCAAGAGACCGGGCCGCCCAGCCGAAGTGCCGAAGCGCCTGCGCGAGCGCGATCCGGCCGGCGGTCCGGTCGCCGGAGAGCACGTGCTTCGCGGTCTGCGCGCCGGCGCCGAGGCCGTAGCCGTGGTGGAGCCGGACGAGCCCGCCGCCGGAGCGCTGGTCGTGATGGACGATGTCCAGGTCGTCGCTGCAGACGACCGTCCACCCCGCGCGCAGGATCCGATAGAGCATGTCCGAGTCCTCGGCCGAGCGGAAGCGGGCCCCGGCCCCGAGCTCCTCGTCGAAGGGGCCGGCCACCGCCAGCGCCGCGAGCCGAAAGGCGACATTGAAGCCGCTTCCGAGGCCGAACGGGTTCGCCGGCCAGCGGTAGGTCCCGGCGGGCCGCCCAGGGAGGAGCTCGCCTTCGGGCGTCCGTGCCCGGCCGCAGACGGCTCCGGTCTCCGGCGCGGTGAACGCCTCCGCGACGCGCTCGAGCCAGCCGCCGTCGAAGGCCACGTCATCGTCGGTGAAGGCGAGAAGCGGCGTTGCAGCCGCCTCGACCGCGACGTTCCGGCCCCGGGAGAGCGGCGGGGGGCTCCTGAGGTAGCGCACGCCCTCGATCGGCTCGACGAGGGCCCGCGTTTCGTCTCCGGCGGTCTGGTCGACGACCACGGCCGCGAACCCACGGGCGGTCACGTCGATGAGGCCGGGCACGAGGAAGCGCGCGACGAGGTCGGGCCGGTCGCGTGTCGGAACAGCGAGGGTGATGCGTGAGTCCCGAGTCACCGCGAGGGGCGCCGGATCCACTCGAGCTGCGCCGCGAGCCCCTCCTCGAGCGAGGTCGCCGGGCGCCAGCCGAGCCCGGCCCGAATCGAGCTCGTATCCGCTGCGGTCCACCGCGCGTCGCCGCGCGTGAAATCTCCCTCCGCGAGCAGGGCGTCGGTGCGCGTCGACCCCACGAAGCCGGCACAGCCGGTCACGACGAAGTTGCCCAAGGAACTCATTTTCGTATGATCCATTGTCCTCCTTGGTCGCCGGCCTGCGTGCGCGTCGCCTTCATCACGCCTGAGTACCCCCCGGCCGAGCGAATGGGCGGCATCGGCACGAACACCGCGACGGTCGCGCCGGCCCTCGCGCGGGCCGGGCACGAGGTCGTCGTCGTCGCTCGGGGAGAGGGGCCGGAACGCACGACGCGCGACGGCGTGGAGATCGTGCGGGTGCGGCCTCGAGCGATTCCGCTCTCGACGGCCTCGCGCATCCTGGCCCGCCGGCAGATCGGCCACGCAGCGCTGCGCTTCCGCCCCGACGTGATCCAGGCCCCGGAATACGAGGCGGAAGGCTGGTGGGTCGCGCGGCGAAGCGGGGTCCCCCTGGTCACGCGCCTCGCCACGCCGACGTACCTGATCGAGCGCCTGAACGGCCGGCCGCGCGACCCGAGGCGGGACCTTCTGCGACGGCTCGAGCGTGACCAGACGGTCCGGAGCGCCGCGGTCTTCGCGCCTTCGCGCGCGCTCGCGGACCTGGTCTCCCGGGACTGGGGCCTCCCCCCGGGATCGGTAAGCGTGATTCCCAGCCCGGTGGACGCACGCGCGATCGAAGCGGCCATGATCGCGGAGCCCTCGGTCGCGCTCCCGCGCCGGTTCCTCTGCTTCCTCGGTCGGCTCGAGCGGCGCAAGGGCGTCGAGCCGCTCGCCATGGCCCTGCCGGTCGTGCTCGGCGCGCACCCCGACGTGCACGCCGTCCTGATCGGCCGAGACCCCGGTGAGGACGGCGGTGCCCTCACCGAGCTCCTCCGCCGGGCGGTCGAGCCAGTCGCCGAGCGCGTCTACACGCTCGGCGAGCTGCCACGCGAGCAGGCGCTCGCGGTGGCCGCGCGCGCCGAGCTCGTCGTCCTGCCGTCGCTCTGGGAGAACCTCGCGAACGCATGCCTGGAGGCCATGGCCCTCGGACGTCCCGTCGTCGCGACCGACGTCGGGGGGTTCCCGGAGGTGCTGACCGACGGCCGCGAAGGGTGGCTCGTCCCGCCGGGGGACGCCGACGCGCTCGCGGCCGTCATGACCGAGCGGCTCGGAGACCCGGCCGGGCTCGAGAAGGCGGGCCGGGCGGGCCGCGAGCGGGCGCGGGGGTTCAGCGTCGAGGCGGTCGTCGAGGAGCTCGGGGCCCTCTACGAGGAGGTGGCCGCGGGTCGCGGGCGCCCGTTCGGGGCCGGGATCTACCGGCGCGGCTATACGAGGCATTTCCGGGCGGACGACCGGCGCGACCCGTTCCACACCCTGTATGCGGCGAAGCGGGACGCCGTGCTCACGCACTTCGCCGGCCTGCCGCGGACCGAGATCCTCGACGTGGGGGGCGGCTACGGCCGCCTCGCCGGGCCCCTCGCAGAGAGCCACGACGTCACGCTCTGCGACGTCTCGCCGGAGATGGTGCAGGAGGCCCGCCGCCGGTGGCCCGGTCTGCGGGCCCTGGAATGCGACGCCGCGGCGCTGCCGTTCGAAGACGGGGCCTACGACGCGGCGCTGGCGCTCGACCTCACTCCCCACGCCGCCGACCTCGACCGGGTGCTCTCCGAGCTCGCGCGCGTGGTGCGGCCAGGCGGTGAGGTGATCCTGGACAGTACGAACGCAGCGGCCCTCTGGGTGCTCGCTTTTCCCGCCTACGTGGACTGGCGTCCGCGGCGGCTCCTCCGGACCCTTCGCGCGGGCGGAGTTCTCCCGGAATGGGCGCGGCTCGTCCGTCACCATCGCGCTGGGGACATGCGCCGCGCGCTCGAGTGCGCGGGTCTTCAGGTTCGCCGCATGCAGCCCTTCGGGCCCCGCTGGTCCGCGAAATGGCACCTCTGGTGGACGGTCAAGCTGTAGCCCGCCCGAGGCTTCTGCTCCTCCTCGCCCGGGCGGGGGACGTGCACGCGCCGGCCGTCGCCGCGGCGCTCGCCTGTGCGGCCGAGCAGGCGGGATGGGGCTTCGAGCTCTACCGGAGCGCGCTGAGGCGTGGGCGTCACTTCGGCGGCGGCGACCCGGATGAGGCGGCTCCTGGCTGGCCCGCTGGGAGTCTCGTTGCGGGGGGACTCCACGTCGAGCGAGTCCGCCGCCTCGCCGGCAAGTACGCGATCGCGGTGCTCGGCGATCCCGCTTCGCCTCTCTGGCCGGCGCTCGAGGAGACCGATGCCGAGCCACTCGTTCGCTCCTCCGAGCCGGCCGAGCTTTACGCGGCTGCCCTGGCCACCCTCGAGGTTCCCCTGCCCTCGCAGCTCCTCGTTCTCGACGCTTCGCCGCAAGGGCCTCGCGGGGTCGTGACGGCGCCCTACCTCTTCCCGGCGTTCTGGACGGACGGGCCCGCACTCGGGATCGACGTCACAGCCGGGCCGGAGGCTGTCGCCCAGCTCGCCGAGCTCGGGGCGCGCGAGGCGCTCGGGCTCTACATCGACCGGGTGCGGGCGGACGGGTTTCCGACCGGGCTCGAGCTCGACGGGACCGTTGGAGCGGCCTCCTACGGGGAGCTGACGGAAAAGCTCGCCGCCCGCCATGCCGAGTGGGGGCGAGGAGTCCTGCTCGGAGACCCGTCGCTCGTGGCCGCGCAGCTTCCTAAGGCGCGCCGGGAGCGCCTGCTGCCGCTGTACGGTCGGCCGCAGGCGGAAGTGATCGAGCGGTCGGCGGAGCTCTTCCGCGCCGCGAGCGAGCCCGTGTACGGCAGGCAGTACGACGACCGGGACTTCTTCGTGCTGGCTCGCCAGGGCCGAAGCTTCCAGCTCCTCGATCCGGGCCCACCCTTCGACGCCGAGGCGGCCGGCGAATCCGCCCCCTCGCGCGTTCCCGGCGAGACTCCGGCGGAGCCGTCCGACCGCGAGCTCGCGGCCTGGGCCGGCGAGGGCGTCGTCCTTTCTACGCTCCTCCTCTGGGCGGGGATGATCCGGGAGCTCGATTGTCTGCCCCGGCTGCTCGACCTGGCCGCGACGACCGGCCTCAAGGCCGGGCTCGTCCTCACGTCACCGGGGCTCGCCTACGCGGACCCCGCGCATCTCGCCCTGCTCGGCGTCCCGGTCGACCGCGGCGGGACCGGGGGCCTCCTGGAGCCGCTCCTCGCGAGCGCGGGCGCGGGGGTCGCCGCGGAGGCCGAGCTCCCCGCCGGCGCGCTCGCCGCGTCGCTCTCACGCGCCCGGGAAGAGGCCGTGCGCCATCTCCCCGCGGAGGTCGCGTTGCGCGGGTGGTGGCCACTTCTCGACGCGCCGCTCGAGCCGGTTCGCTCCTCGCCGCTCGTCTGGCGCGAAGGGCGCCCGACCATACGCTTCACGGCGCGAGGGGCAGGCACCGACGAAGGCGAGGCGGGCGCCGGCGGGCCCCCCCGGTCGGACGCCCGCGCCCTGGCGCGCCGGTCCATCCGGCGCCTCGGGGTCGAGCGGCTCTTCGAGGAGCGCCGGCCGTTCGACCGCCTTCGGCCGGGGCCCATCGACCCTGCCGTCCCGAGAGCCGTGCAGGCTGCCGGCTTCGACTACATGTGGACGAAGTCCGGCTTCGGCCGTCCCGCCGTCGCCTTCCGCGAGGGCCCGTTCGTGGCCCTGACCCTGACGGCGGGGGCATGGGGTGGGTGGTCTCCCTTCTACACGGCAGGGTCGGCGCGCGAGCTCGCGCGCGCCGAACGCCGTCTGCTTCGCGGGGGGCCCGGCTGGCTCGCGACGACCGTCGACTGCCCGCTCCTCGCGCTCTCGGGCGAGATCCTCGAACATGGAGGCCGGCTCCATGGCATGGCCGCCCAGCTCGCCCGAGGCGGCCGATCCGGCCGACTCGTGAACGTGACCCCCGGCGTCGTTGCCCGCTACGCCCGCCTTCTGGACACGCGGGGTTCCGAGCCCGACCCGGCCCTATCCTGAGCCCGTGCCCGGCGCCGCCTTCACCGTCGTCATGCCGGCGTACAACGCCGAGCGGTCGATCGGCCCGGCCATCCGCTCCGTGCTCGCCCAGACGCGAGGGGATTTCGAGCTCGTCGTCGTGGACGACGGCTCGACGGACGGGACGGCCGACGTGGTGGGCAGCTTCGCCGACCCGCGCGTCAGGCTCGTCCGCCAGGAGAATCTCGGGCTCGCGGCGGCGCGGAACGTGGGGGCGGCGCGCGGGGACGGCCAGTTCGTCGCGCTCCTCGACAGCGACGACCTGTGGCTGCCCACCTTCCTCGAGCAGATGGGCTCAGCGCTCGCCGGCGATCCAACGGCTGGGTTCGCCTATACGGATGCCTGGGTCCTGGACGATCGCACGCGCCGGATCGCCCGGGCGACCGCGATGCGCTACCAGGACCCTCCCGAGAGCCCTCCCGCCGACCCCGAGGAGCTCCTGCGCGCGCTCCTCCGCCGAAACTTCGTGTTCACGGCGGCCACCGTGCGGCGCTCGGTCTTCGAAGGCGTGGGGGGATACGACGGGACGCTGCGCGCATCGGAGGACTACGAGCTCTGGCTCCGCATCGCCGCGAACGGGTACCGGGCCGTACGGGCGGAGGGCATCCTCGCCGTCTACCGCAAGCGGTCCGGTTCCCTCTCGACCGACGTCCGCCTCATGCTGACGAGCGAGCGGGAGGTCTTCAGGCTCGTGGCCGAGGAGTACGAGGTCGAGCAGCCGGTCCGCGACCTTGCGGCCGCTCGCAAACGCGTGCGAGACGTGCAGATCGCCTCGCTGAACGGGGAGCGGACGGCCCTTGGGCTTGCGTACGAGGCCAGGAAGCTGGTCGTCGGCGCGAAGAATCGCGTCCTCGCACCGCTGGCCTGGCGCCGCGTCGCGCCGCCCGAGGTGGCGACAGCCTTTCCCGATCTGAAGTCCGTCTAGGCGCCCCGATGGACGAACGCGCGATACGCGGCGTTCCCTGGACGCTCGCCGCTTACGGGGCCAATAAGGCGGGCACGCTCGCCACGACCGTCACGCTCGCGCATTTCCTCGACCCGGGGGACTTCGGCCTGATGGCGCTCGCGGGCCTCGTCGTCACCCTCCTGACGGTGCTCGGGAACTCGGGGCTCTCGAACACGCTCGTCCTCGAGCAGGACCTGACGGAGCGGGGGAAGGGGACGATCCTGACCGTCATGATCGTGGGCGGCTGCACGCTCGCCGCGCTGGGGGTTGCGCTCTCCCCGCTCGTCGCAGCGGTCTTCGACCAGCCGGAGCTCACGGCGATCGTCGCCGCCCTCTCCGTCACGGTCGTCCTCTGGATGGTGGGTCACTTCTACGAGGCGCTGCTCCAGCGCGAGCTCGAGTTCCGCTCCCGTTTCCTCGCCCATCTGGCCTTCGGCCTCGCCTTCGCCCTCGCGGGGCTGGTCTTCGCCGTCCTGGGAGCCGGCGTCTGGAGCCTCGTGGCCGCCCAGAGCGCCGCCATCCTCGCTTTCGCCCTCGTCGGTGTCGCGCTTGCGCCCGGCCGCGTCCGGCCCGCGTTCGATCCCGCCGCGGCGCGCGCGGTGTACCGGCCGAGCCGGAACTTCCTCATCCAGGGGCTTGTCGCCTTCGGCTTGGAGAACGCCGACTACTTCGCGATCGGCCGCGCGCTCGGCGTCCGCCAAGTCGGCTTCTACTCGCTTGCCTACCGGCTCGGCGAGCTGCCCAGCATGGCGATCGCCGACCCGGTCGCGCGGGTGACCTTCAGCGCCTTCGCGCGGATGAGGCATCGCGGGGAGGACGTGATTCCCGCCTACCTGGACGCGTTACGGCTCGTCTCACTCGTCGCGTGCCCGCTCGGCATCCTCCTGAGCGCGACGGCCGATCCCTTCACCCGCGCCGTCTTCGGCGACGAGTGGCTTCCCATGATCGGGCCGCTCGGAGTGCTCGGGCTTTGGGCCGCCGTGCGGCCGGTGCAGGTGACGGTGCACTGGCTCCTGAACTCGGCGGGGGGACACGGCCTCCTCGCCGTGATCGGGGTCGTCTCCCTCGCCGTGCTCGTCCCGGTGCTCCTCGCCGCGGCGGCCGTCAGCGGGGCCACGGCGGTGGCATGGGTGATGCTCGGGCACGCCTGCGTCTCGGCCGGCTGGGCGGCCTGGGCGGTGCGCCGCCAGGTGGGGCTCGCCTTCGGCAGGCACCTACTCCCGCTGCGGGCCCTTGCCCTTGCGTGCGCAGCCGCCTGGATCGTCGCACGGGTGCTCGTCGAGGTCAGCGATGGCGCCGCGCCGGGCTTCTCGCTCCTCCTCGCGGCCTGTGGCGGCACGGTCGCGTACCTGTGCGTCCTGCGCCTGGTGGAGCCGCCCGTCCTCGGGAACGCAGTCCGTCAGGTGAGGCGGATGGCCGGGCGGCCGGCGGCGCTTTGATCCCGGGTCAGGCGCGCTGGCGGGTGACGAGAACGGGCGAGCGGACGATCACCGAGCCATAGCGGGCGGCCGCGTGGAGGGCGAAGGCCCGGCGACCCTGGCTCACGACCACGTGCGCCGAGAAGTAGCCGCTCCGGGTCGTGCAGACCCGCCTGAGCGGAGTCCAGGTCCTCCCGCGTCGGATGAAGACGGCCACGGCGCACCGGCGCCTCCGAGCCGCGTCGGCGACGCGCCACGCGTGCTCGGGGCCGGCGGCGACGACACCCTGCACCCGCCAGACAGAGGCCTTCCGGCTCCACCTCGGGAGGGCGGCGCGGGCCGGCCCGCCACGCAGGCGGGAAACGACGAGCGTCATGCGCTTCGGCCGCAGCTTGGAAGGCTTGGGCGCGGGCGAGGTCGAAGGTGCTGTCGCGGGAGTCGGGGGCGCCGGGCCGCCGGGCGCAGGCGGTGTCGCCGGGGACGCGCGTAGGATCGCGGCGCTCGTCGGCAGGAGCCCGATCGTGCTGAGCGCCGAGCCGTCGCTCGCCAGGTAGGTCGCTCCGAGCGGGACGGACTGCGGCGCCAGCGTGGGGTTCACGACGACCGTTCCTCTCTCGAAGTCGCGCCTGTAGGCGCTTCCGGCGCGATACATCGCTCCCCGTGGTGCGCCGAGCGTCCCGGCGATGTCGTAGTCGGGAAACCAGGTCTCCTGCACGTAGTCCTCGGCGAGCGAGAAGCTCGAGCGGCCCTCCGAGGCGAGGAGCATCGTCGCGAGCCCGTAACGTGCCGCCTTCACGTCAGTCGCCGTGGAGTGTGCGATGCCGATGAAGAACTTGCCGCTGGCCTCGGCGTGCCGGACTTCGTTCACCTGCGCGAGCCACCCGTCCGCACCCCAGTCCCAGATATAGCCGATGTCAGGGCTGTTGCCCCACTTCGCGAACATCTCGTCCATCGCGCCAGAGACGAAGGGAAGCCA
>JACCXC010000173.1 GCA_013697275.1 Actinomycetota bacterium
GGTCTGCGTGGCCCAGCATCTCCTGAACGCTTCGGAGGTCGGCGCCGCCCTCCAGGAGGTGCGTGGCGAAGGAGTGGCGCAGGAGATGGGGGTGGACGCGGCCCGGTTCCAGACCGGCTTTCACCGCGACGCGGCGGAGGATGAGGAAGGCACCGGCCCGCGTCAGTGCGCCGCCCTGGGCGTTCAGGAAGAGGTCGGGGCGGTGCCGCCGGTCGAGATGCGGGCGGCCGCGTGCAAGATAACGGCGGACGGCTTCGACAGCGGGCCGCCCCAGGGGCACGACGCGCTCCTTGTCGCCCTTGCCCACGCAGCGCACGAGTCGGTTCTCGAGGTCGACCCCGCCGCGCTCGAGCCCGACCGCCTCGCTGACGCGCAGGCCGGCGCCGTAGAGGAGCTCGATGAGCGCCCGGTCGCGGAGCGCCCGCGGCGCGACGCCGTTCGCGGCCGCGAGCAGCCGCTCGACCTCGCCGGGAGTGAGCGAGCGGGGTAGCTTCGTCCTCCGGCGCGGGAGCGCGATGTCTGCGGCGGGGTTCTCCTCGCGCACCCCGAGCAGGACGAGATGGCGGTAGAAGGAGCGCGCCGCCGCAGCCTTGCGCGCGATCGAGGCCGGAGCGAGGCCACGAGCGCGCAGGTCGGTGAGCCAGGCCTGCACCTCGTCAGGAGTGGCCGACGTCGGCGAACGCGCCAGAAAGGCGGCGAAGTCGCGCAGGTCTCGTCGATAGGCATCCACGGTTCGGGGTGACCGGCGGGCGGCGAGCAGGGCTAGAAAGCTCTCGACGACGACGTCGAGCGGGGGCCGGGAAGGCGGTAGCGGCACGGGAGAGCCCAGTTCTCGCTCACGCTTGACTCTCCTTTCGGTAAGTCTATAGTTACGTAAGTCGTGACTTACCGTGCTCCGATCGAAGCACTTGGCGACCCGATGCGGCGCGCGATCCTCGAGCGCCTGGTCGCGGGGCCACGGTCGGTGGGGGACATTGCCAGCGAGTTGCCGGTCAGCCGGCCGGCCGTGTCCCAGCATCTGCGCGTCCTCAAGGAGGCCAACCTCGTGACCGAGCGCCGCGAGGGGACGCGGCGCCTTTACCGCCTCGATCCGAACGGCCTCGCCGAGGTGCGCACCTACTTCGACGACTTCTGGGCGCGGGCGCTGGCCGAGTTCAAGCAGGCCGCCGAGCACAACGAAACGAAGGGAGAAGCATGAGCACGCGCCTGAGAACCGAGCCCGTCACCAAGCGGGTGACCGTCGAGCGGCCGGCCGACGAGGCCTTCCGGCTCTTCACCGAGGGCATCGCGGCCTGGTGGCCGCTCGAGTCGCACTCGGTCGACGCAGGCGAGCCGGAGCAGGCGCAAACCGTGGTCTTCGAGCAGCGCGAGAGTGGTCGCGTCTACGAGCGCGCGGGCGACGGGACTGTCCAGTACTGGGCCGAGATAATGAGTGGGAGCCACCCCGGCGCTTCGTCCTCTCCTGGCAGCCGAACCCCGAAGCTCCCTCCGCGACCGAGATCGAGGTCACCTTCACGCCCGAGGGCCCCAAGCGCACGCTCGTCGAGCTCGAGCATCGCGGGTGGGAGCAGCTGGGTGAGCGCTCCGAGCTCGCCAGGACGGAGTACGACTCAGGGTGGGACAACGTGCTCGGCCGCTATGCCGGTCGGAGCCGCGAGAACGGGGCCGCCATCGCGTCGCTCGTCCTCGGGATCGCCAGCTTGGTCATCCCGTTCGTTGCGTTCGTGGGCGGCCCGGTCGGGCTCGTGACCGGAATCATCGGACGTCGAAGAGCCCGGCGCGGAGCGAAGCACGGAGGCCTAGCTACGGCGGGCATCGCCCTGGCCATCGTGGCGCTCGTCGTCTGGGTGGTCCTCGCGTTGTTCTTCGTGGCGGGCACGGCTGTGAGCGGCGGCGGCGATGACACCGGCGGCCCGGTTCAGGTGGAAACGGTGCCGGTGCCGTAGCTACGACCGCGGGTGGGAGCGGTCGTACACGCGCCGCAGGCGCTTCGCGTCGACATGGCTGTAGACCTGCGTCGTCGAGAGGGAGGAGTGGCCGAGGAGCTCCTGGATGGTCCGCAGGTCGGCCCCTCCTTCGAGCAGGTGGGTGGCGAACGCGTGGCGGAGCCGGTGCGGGTTCGGGACGACACGCCGCAGCGTCGAGGTGTCGAGCGGCTTGCCTCGCACCGAGAGAAAAATGCGATCCTCCGCGCCGCGCGCGAGTGAGGGCCGCGCGCGCTCGAGGTACCCGCGAAGCCGAAACGACGCCTCCTCGCCCAGAGGCACGACGCGCTCCTTGCCCCCCTTCCCGCGAACTCGCACGAGCTCTGCCTCGAAGTCGACGTCGGCGAGCTCGAGATCGGCCGCTTCCTGGGCCCGCAGGCCAGCCGAGTAGACGAGCTCGAAGAGCGCGCGATTTCTGAGCGCGAGCGGTTCGTCTCCGGAGAGCGCTTCGAGGAGCGAGTCTGTCTCCGCCGGCTGCGGAGCATGCGGGAGGCGCCGGCGCTTGCGGCCGCCGAGTGCGAGGTCGGGTACGCGGGTTGGCCCGAGTGAGGCGCGAAGGAGCGAGCGCACGGCCGCGAGCTTGCGTGCGAGCGTGTTCGACGCAAGCTTGCGTGGGGTGCGGCCCGGGCGGTCGGCGCCGAGCTCGGCCGCATAGGCGGCGAAGGCGCGCGCGTCGAAGGCCTCGAGGTCGAGGCCCCGGCGGCCCAACCAGTTCGCAAACTCCTGCAGATCGCCCCTGTAGGCCCGCCGCGTGGAGTCTGAGAGCGCTGGGCTGGCGAGAAAGCGCTCGACGCTCGCAGAGGTGTTCATGGGAAATGGCTTCCGACTGATCGTGGTCATTCCTGCCCGAGTTTGAGAAACGCCGATTGATGGTCTAGGTTGCGCGGATTCGCGCTACCTGTGCTACGACGTTCCGTTGTTCTCACGGCGGTCGTGCTCGCGGTGGCGGTGCTCGCGGCCGCCGCAACCGCAGCGAAGCCACAGCGAACGGAGGTGGCGGCGAATCAGGTCGTCCAGGGACCGACGTCCTGCGGCGTGCTCCGCTGGGAGATCAGCCTGACGGGAGAGCGGTTCCGCTTCTTCGACCAGGACGGGAACCTGACCAGAGTGCAGATCCACATCAGCGAGGACAACGTCATCAGGAACCTCACGACGGGCGAAGCGCTCCGTGAGGGGCCCGACTCCTTCATGCAGCGGACACTCTTCACCGACGAGGGCCCGCTGATCGTCGCGACCGGCCTGGCCGCGCGTGTGCCGGGGACGGGCGTTCGCGACGTCGGGCGCGTCGTCATCAACCCCTTGACGGGCGACATCCTGTTCTCGGCCGGCCAGCATCTGATTCGCGAGGCCCAGGAGGCCGGGAACGTGCTCGAAGCGTTCTGCCCAGCCTTCGAATAAGCGGGTGAAGCGCACGGGCGCGGCATAGTTCGCGCCCGTGCGTCTTGAACTTTCGGTCTACGACCAGGTGGTCGCGAGTTGGCCCGTCGACCGGGAGTCGATCGCCGCGGCTCTCCCGGCCGGGCTCGAGCCGGACGCGATCGAGGGGCGGTCACTGGTATCCCTCGCCGCCCTGCGCTTCGACGGCGGCCGGCTCGGCCGGGCTCCGCTCCCGCGCTTTTCGCAACTGAACGTCCGTACCTACGTGCGCCACCTCGATGAGCCCGCAGTCCTCTTCCTCCGCTCGTACGTAACGCCGGGCGGCCTGGGCGGCGTGCTGCTCGGGGCGCCGCTTCGCGCGGCCCGCATGAGCTTCCGCCTAGGGCGCGTCGAGGTTCCGGCAGCCGGCGTCGCGCTCGCCTACCGGGCCGAGGAGGGCGTCGAGCCGCCGGCACTCGGCCGGCGCGAGCTCGGCCTCTTCGAGGCGGCGGGCCTTCGCGAGTTCCGGATCGTCCGGGAGGACGAGACGTGGCATCGCGCCGTCGCGGTCGGCACGCAGCGGGCCGACGTTCTGCGCGCCTTGGGGTTCGACCCGGTTGGCTCGCCGGAGGTCTACGTGGCGACGGGTGGATCCTTCTCCGTGGAGATTCCAACGCGGAAGAGCTCTCCGAGCCGGTCGCGGCGGTAGTCGAAGATTTCCTTGAGCCAGAGCCCGACGAAGGCCCGCTGGACATGCGGCGCTAGCGGCCCGCCGGGGACGCGGTAGCGCACGTGGTCGAACACCTCGGTGCCGCCCGGAGCGGCGAGGAACCGGTGCGTATGGATCCAGAGCGGGTAGGGCCCTGCCACCTGGACGTCGGTGAACGAGCGCGCCGGGAGCATTTCGGCGATCTCGGTGCGCCATCCGATCGGGAGGCCGAAGAGGCGCAGCCGGTAGCAAAGCGTCGAGCCGCGCTCGAGCCGCGCCGGCGCCTCCACGATCCGGAAGCGGAGCCATGGCGGCGTGATCGCCTCGAGGTTCCGGGGCTCGGCGAAGAACGCAAAGACGTCCTCCGGCGGGCCAGGGAGCAACTGCGTGCGCATCAGCTCGAACTCGGCCGCGGGGTTCCGAGGCATACGATTACGCCAGTCTGTCGCCCCGACCGGGGCGGGTTGGAGGGACGGCATGACGATCACGACGGGGGTTCACGGTCTCGAGGAGCACGGCCTCCACCCGAGCGGGCGCATCTTCCGCAACCCGACGGCGTCCCTCCTTTGCACGCATGCGCTGCAGCTTGGCGAGGCGAGGCTGGCCGAGGGCGGACCGCTCGTCGTCGACACCGGCCGCCACACCGGCCGCTCGCCCAAAGACCGGTTCGTCGTTCGGGAGGCGGGCTCGGAGGAGCGGATTGCGTGGGGCGACGTCAACCAGCCGCTCGACGAGGGGAGCTTCGAAGGCCTCCGAGAGAAGGTGGTAGCCCGCCTCGACAGCGGTGACCTGTTCGTGGTCGACGCGTTTGCGGGGGCAGACACGGCGCACCGTCTCGGCGTGCGGGTCGTGACCTACTCGCCGTGGCACGCCCTCTTCGCTAAGACGCTCTTCATCGAGCCGACGCCCGAGGAGCTCGACGAGCACCGGGCGGACGCGCTCGTCCTCCACGCGCCTTCCGTCCACGCCGATCCAGAGGCAGACGGCACGCGCACCGAGACCTTCGTCGTCCTCCACCCCTCGAGCGGCGAGGTCGTGATCGGCGGCACGGAGTACGCGGGTGAGATCAAGAAGTCGATCTTCACGCTCATGAACGACCGGCTTCCGCTTGAGGGCGTCTTCCCGATGCACTGCTCGGCCAACGTAGGCGATGACGGCGCCGTGGCCGTCTTCTTCGGGCTCTCCGGGACCGGCAAGACGACGCTCTCGGCCGATCCGGACCGCCGCCTCATCGGCGACGACGAGCACGGCTGGGGCGACTCGGGGGTCTTCAACATCGAAGGCGGCTGCTATGCGAAGGTGATCCGGCTCTCGGCCGAGGCCGAGCCGCAGATCTACCGGACGACGCACACGTTCGGGACGGTGCTTGAGAACGTGGTGGCCGACGAGAACGGAGTGCTCGACCTCGACGACGACTCGAAGACGGAGAACACGCGCGGCGCCTACAAGCTCGAGCAGATCGAGAACGCGCTCCCGAGCAAGCGGGCCGGCCACCCGAGCTCGGTCGTCTTCCTGACGGCGGACGCCTTCGGGATCCTGCCGCCGATCGCGCGCCTGACGCGCGAAGAGGCGATGTTCTACTTCCTGACCGGCTTCACGGCGAAGCTCGCCGGGACGGAGGTCGGGGTCAAGGAGCCGCAGCCCACGTTCTCCGCCTGCTTCGGCGCGCCGTTTCTGCCTCAGGACCCCAAGATGTACGCGCAGATGCTCGGGGACAAGCTCCGCGAGCACGACGCGCAGGTCTGGCTCGTCAACACCGGCTGGACCGGCGGGCCCTTCGGCGAGGGCGAGCGGATGCCGATCCAGGCGACCCGCGCCCTCCTGCACGCCGCGCTTTCCGGGGCGCTGGACGACGTCGAGTACCGGGAGGATCCGATTTTCGGCTTCGAGGTGCCGCGCTCGGTGCCCGGCGTCGACACCGCGCTCCTCGATCCGCGGGCCACGTGGCGCGATCCCGGCGCCTACGACGAGAAGGCGCGCGACCTCGCCCGCAAGTTCCAGGAGAACTTCGCCAAGTTCGCAGACCCGGAGTCGGACGTGGCGAAGGCCGGCCCGCGAGCCTAGCCCTTCGGGGGTCGAAGTCCGCTCTGCCACCTGGTAGCTTCGAGGTCACGTCGAGGGGAATCTCACTGCGGTCTGGAAAGGCGTCGAGCAGGTGTGTGATGGTGACCGTGGTTGTCGCTGCGGCGCTCGTTCATGCCGGAATCGTGGGCGCGCAGACGGCCGATCCCGTGCTGCTGGCCGCGGGGGACATCGCCGACTGCGGCCGCACGCAGGACGAGGCGACCGCCGCTCTTCTCGACGCGTATCCGGCGGCGACCGTGGCGACGCTCGGCGACAACGTCTACGAGAACGGAACGGCGCAGGAGTTCTCCGACTGCTACGGCCCGAGCTGGGGCCGCCACAAGGCGCGAACGCGGCCGTCCGCCGGGAACCACGAATACCAGACCTCGCGCGCGTCGGGCTACTTCGGATACTTCGGCGCGGCGGCGGGGAACCCGGCCGAAGGCTGGTACAGCTACGACCTGGGCGCCTGGCACGTCGTCGTCCTGAACAGCAACTGCTCCGACGTGGGCGGCTGCGACGCGGGCTCGCCCCAGGAACAGTGGCTCCGCTCCGACCTGGTGGCTCACCCGGCGCGCTGCACGCTCGCGTACTGGCACCACCCGCGGTTCGCGTCCGGCTTGCCCACTTCGTCGATGTAGGCGATCTGGCAGGCGCTCTCCGATTTCGACGCCGACGTCGTTCTCGCGAGCCACCAGCACAACTACGAGCGCTTCGGGTTGCTCGGCCCGACCGGCGCTCTCGATTCGGGCGGAATCCGCGAGTTCGTCGTCGGCACCGGCGGCAGCGCGCTTGCCTCGCACTCCTCCGCGACGACGGGAAGCCAGGTCAGGAACGACGACACGTACGGCGTCCTGAAGCTGATCCTCCGTCCCGCGGGGTACGAGTGGGCGTTCCTGCCGATCGCGGGGCAGACCTTCACCGACTCCGGGGGCGAGGCGTGCCGGCCCGCCGATCTCGACACGACGCCCCCGACCCAGCCGGCCGGCCTCGCCGCCGTCGCCGGGCCGGGGCGCGTCGATCTCTCCTGGGAGGCGGCGAGCGACAACGTGGCCATCGCCGGCTACGACATCCTCCGGGACGGCGCGGTGATCGCGACGGTCGGGGCGGTGACGAGCCACTCCGATACGACGGTCGCTTCTCAGACGACCTACGTCTACCGGGTTCGGGCCCGCGACGCGGCCGGAAACGTCTCGCCGCTCTCGAGCCCCGTCAGCGCGACCACGCCCAGCGTCCAGACGTTCGCCCCGGCCGCGGACTCCCGCGTGGAGGAGGGCAGCCCCGCGACCAACTACGGCGCCGCCACGCTCATCGGCACGGACGCGAGCCCCGGCGTCGAGACGTTCCTGCGCTTCGACGTGACCGGCCTGACGGGCACCGTCTCCTCGGCGCGGCTTCGCCTGTACGCGAGCAACGGCTCCGCGGACGGACCTGCGGTCTATCCAACCGGGACCGGCTGGACGGAAACCGGGCTCACGTGGGCGAGCCGCCCGCCTCGGACGGGCCCGGCCTCCGACGACCGCGGCTCGGTCGGGAAGGGCGCCTGGGTCGAATTCGACGTCACCCCGCTCGTCGCGGGCAACGGGTCCTTCTCGTTCACGCTCGCCCAGCCCGGCACCGACGGTGCCGACTTCAACTCGCGCGAGGCGGCGGTCAACCGGCCGGAGCTCGTCCTCACGCTCTCCGGGGGCGAGCCACCGCCCCCGGATACGACCTCGCCCACCAAGCCCGCCGGTCTCACGGCGCAGGCCTCGCCGGGCCGGGTCGAGCTTGCCTGGCAACCCGTCACGGACGACGTGGGCGTGACGGGCTACGACCTCTTCCGCGAGAACGCCCTCCTCGTGAGCCTCGGCCCCGTGCTCGCCTACACGGACACGACCGTGGCCGGGAACACGACCTATGCCTACGAGGTGCGAGCCCGAGATGCGGCCGGCAACGTCTCGCCGCGGAGCGACGCCGTCCAGGTGACGACCCCCGCGGCGCCTAGCGTCTTCACCTTCGCGCCCGTCGCGGACGCGCGCGTGCAGGAGGCCAAGCCGGCGACGAACTACGGCAGCTCCGGTCTCCGAACCGACGGGGGCCCGGCTGTCGAGACGTATCTGCGCTTCGACCTCGGCGCTTTGCCCGGACAGCTGCAGTCCGCCCGCCTGCGCCTTTACGCGACCGCGGGTTCGGTGGACGGGCCGGCCGTCTATCCGACCGGCTCGGCCTGGACGGAGACCGCGCTTACGTGGGCGAGCCGCCCGGCCCGCACGGGGCCCGCCTCGGACGACCGGGGCACCCTACCGAGCGGCGCCTACGCCGAGTGGGACGTGACCGCGCTCGTCCCCGCCTCGGGGCTCGTCTCTTTCGTGCTCGCCCAAACCTCGACCGACGGAATGGACTTTTCGTCGCGCGAGGCAGTCACCAACCGTCCGCAGCTGGTCGTCACCGTCACGGGCGAGGCTCCTCCACAGGATACGAGCGCCCCCAGCAAGCCTGCCGGCCTCTCCGCCGCGGCCACGGGTGGGCGCGTCGACCTCGCCTGGCAGGCGGCGACGGACAACGTCGGCGTGACTGGCTACGACGTCTTCCGCAACGACGCGCTCCTCGCGAGCCTGGGCGCCGTCACCTCCTACGCGGACACGGCCGTGGCCGGAAACACGACCTACACGTACGAGGTGCGCGCGCGCGACGCGGCCGGCAACGTCTCCGCCCGAAGCGACCCGGCGACGGCGACCACGCCAGACGCCCCGACTGTCCTGACACTCTCCCCCGTCGCGGACTCGCGCATGCAGGAAGCGAACCCGTCCACGAACTACGGCACGGCCACGCTCATCGGCGCTGACGCGGGGCCGGCCGTGGAGACCGTCCTGCGGTTCGATCTATCAGGAGTCGGCGGGACAGTGCAGTCGGCGCGGCTGCGTCTCTGGGCTACGAACGGCTCCGTGGACGGGCCCGCGGTCTTCGCCACCTCCTCCGGCTGGACGGAAACCGGTGTGACCTGGGCCAACCGGCCAGCTCGCGTCGGTTCGGCGAGTGACGACCTGGCCGTCGTGACCGCGGGCGGTTGGGTGGAGTTGGACGTCAAGGCACTCGTCCTGCTTGGCGGGCCGATCTCCCTCCTCCTCGCGCAGGCCGGCACGGACGGGGCGGACTTCTCCTCCCGCGAGGCGACGACCGTCGAGCGCCGCCCGCAGCTCGTCGTGACCCTCGCGCCGTAGACGCGCGCTCTCGGCTGCAGGGCGTGCCGCGCGATACGAGCGGTTTTCGCCCGCGTTCATATAGCGTTGACCTCGGTGGACGCCCAGCACGACGTACTCGTCGTCGGTGCCGGCTGTGCCGGCATGCGCGCCGCGATCGAGGCCTTCGACGCGGGCGCGGACGTCGCCCTCCTCTCGAAGATCCACCCGGTTCGCTCGCACTCGGGCGCGGCCGAGGGGGGAATCAACGCGGCGCTCGGAAACGCCTCCGAGGACGACCCCGAAAAGCACGCGTTCGACACGGTGAAGGGATCGGACTACCTGGGCGACCAGGACGCGATCCAGGTCCTCTGCGACGAGGCGCCCAACGACGTGTACCAGCTCGAGCACTGGGGCGCCGTCTTCTCGCGCACCGAGGACGGCCGGATCGCCCAGCGGCCCTTCGGCGCCGCGGGCGAGCCCCGCACCGCCTACGCGGCGGACATCACCGGCCACGTGCTCGTCCACGTCCTCTACGAGCAGGTGATGAAGCGCGACATCCCGACCTACGAGGAGTGGTTCGCCTGGAAGCTCGTCGAGAACGACGGACGCTGCCAGGGCGTGATCGCCTGGGACATCGTGAACGGCGGCCTGAAGACGATCGGGGCGAAGACGGTCATCCTCGCGACCGGCGGGGCGGGGAAGCTCTATCAGGGCACGACGAACGCCTACTCCTGCACGGGCGACGGGATGGCGATGGCGCTCCGGCTAGGCGTCCCGCTGAAGGACATGGAGATGATGCAGTTCCACCCGACGACGCTTTCGCCGACGGGGGTTCTGATCACGGAGGGATGCCGGGGAGAGGGCGCCTACCTCCTGAACTCAGAGGGCGACCGCTTCCTCGAGCGCTATGCGCCGAACGCCATGGAGCTCGCCTCGCGGGACGTCATCTCCCGTGCCGAGCAGACCGAGATCGACGAGGGCCGCGGGGTGGAGGGGAACGTTCTCCTCGACCTGCGCCACCTGGGCGCGGACAAGATCAACGAGCGGCTGCACGGCACGCGCGAGCTTTCGATGGTCTTCGCTGGGGTCGACCCGATCTTCGACCCGATACCCGTCCGGCCGGGCGCGCACTACCACATGGGCGGTGTCGAGACCGACCTCTCGGGCGCGACGGCTCTCGAAGGGCTGTACGCGGCCGGCGAGTGCGCGTGCGTTTCCGTCCATGGCGCGAACCGGCTCGGCGGCAACGCGCTCATGGAGACGGTCACGTTCGGAAAGCGGGCTGGCGCTGCCGCCGCGGAGTGGGCCCTCACGAACACGACAGTCGCGCTCCCGGAGAGTGCCGTCACCGACGCCGAGCGTGAGCTCGACACGCTCCTCGACCGCGAGGTCGGCGAGCGGCCGCACGCGATTCGCGACGAGATGGCGCAGACGATGCACGAGAACTTCGGCGTCTTCCGCCGTGAGGAGCAGATGCGCCGGCAGGGCGAGATCGTCGCCGGCCTGCGGGAGCGCTTCGACCGCGTGGTCGTGGACGACAAGGGGACGGTCTTCAACAACGACGTGACGCAGGCCCTCGAGCTGGGCTTTCTGCTCGAGCTCGCCGCCTGCATGGTCGAGGCCGGCCTCGCGCGGAAGGAGAGCCGAGGTGCCCACGCGCGGCCCTACGACTTCCCGGAGCGCGACGACGAGAACTACATGCGACACACGCTCGTGAGCTGGAACGGCGCGGGGCCGCAGCTTGCCTGGGCCCCCGTCCGGACGACGAAGTGGGAGCCGCAGGAGAGGAAGTACTGATGCGCCGCGCTCTGCTAATTCTGTCCCTCCTGTCCGCCCTCGCTCTCACGGCATGCGGTGGCGAGAGCGGGAGTGTCGAGGCCGAGTCCGACGGAGGCGGGTCGCGCCAGGCCGTCCTGGCGGCCGCGCAGATGACGACAGAGGCAGGGAGCTACCGCTCGAGCTTCGACCTGGCGTTCGAGGGCCTCGGGGACGAGCCGGTCTCGATGCGGGGCGAGGGCGTCTTCGGATCCGAGCCGCCGCGCGGACGGATGACCTTCGACATGTCCGAGCTCGGTGCGATCGCCGGCCAGGATCTCGGGAAGGCCGACTTCATCTTCGACGGAGACACCGTGTACATGCGGTTCCCCGCACTCAGCTCCCGCGTGCCGGAGATCAAGGAGTGGATCAAGTTCGACCTGGCCGATCTGTCGGGCCAGCTTGGCGCGGATCTCGGTCAGGTCTCGCAGATCAACCAGAGCGACCCTTCGGCGGCGCTCGAGTACCTGCGCGCGGCGAGCGAGGACGTCGAGGAGGTGGGCGAGGAGGAGGTACGCGGCCAGCCCACGACGCGTTACCGCATGACCGTCGACCTGAGGAAGGTCGCGGCCGCGACACCGGGCCAGCGGTCGAACGTGGAGAAAGTCATGCGCCTCTCGGGCATCGAGGAGCTGCCGGCCGAGGTCTGGGTCGACGGCGAGGGCCGCGTCCGCCGCATGACCCTCGCATACGCGAACCTGAAGGCAGGCCAGGGCCGCGAGACGGACATGAAGATGACCATGGAGCTCTTCGACTTCGGAGTCGAGGTCGACGTCGAGCCGCCTGAGCCGGACCGGGTCACCGACATCGGCGACTTCCTGGGCCGCGGCGCCGAAGAGACCGAGCACAGCGAGCCGGAAGGAGGCTAGTGGACGTCGCCCTCAAGATCTGGAGGTACGACCCCGAGTCGGGCGAGCGCGCACTCAAGCGATATGAGGTCGAGGCGCCCGAATGGGCCTGCCTCCTGGACGTCCTGGACATCGTCAAGGACCAGGTCGACGGGACGCTCGCCTACCGGAAGAGCTGCCGGATGATGATCTGCGGCTCCTGCGGGATGCGCATGGACGGGCGCGCGATTCTCGCGTGCAAGGAGCGCATGAAGCCGATCGTCGATCGCGGCCACGTCCCGGTTATCTCGGCGATGGGGAACATGCCGATCGTCAAGGACCTCGCCGTCGACATGGGCCCCTTCTGGCAGAAGATCCGGGCGATGAAGCCCTGGATCGAGCCCGGCTACGAGGAGTACCCGGAGGGCGGCGAGTTCCGCCACTCCCAGGAGCAGATGAACCCGATCCACAAGGAGGCGCTCTGCATCATGTGCGGCTGCTGCGTCTCCGAATGCAACTCGATGGAGGCCGACCCCGATTTCCTCGGGCCAGCCGCGCTCGCCAAGGGCTTCCGCTTCGTCGGTGACCCGCGCGACCAGGCGAAGGTCGAGCGGCTCGAGCTCTACAACTCCGAGCACGGCATCTGGGACTGCACCCGCTGCTACTTCTGCAATGAGCGCTGCCCCAAGGGCGTCGATCCGCGCGATGCGATCGCGAAGCTCGGCGCCGAGTCGATCAAGGAGGGGATCGACCGCGACATGGGGGCCAAGCACGCGAAGTGGTTCGTCCGCTCGGCCGTCACGACCGGCTGGCTCCGCGAGACCGAGCTCGTCCCGAAGACCCAGGGCCTGGTGTCGGCGATCAAGGAGACCAAGTTCGCTCTCTCACTGGCCAAGCGGGGCAAGGTTCCGCCTCCCTTCCCGCCGCACGTCGCCGACAAGCAGCACGAGGCGCGCATGCTTCGCGATCTCATTGCGACGCAGGGCCGGGACGGGGCGCTCGGGCACGTGCAGGGCGAACGGGCTCTCTCGCGGATTGAGCACGCGGTCATGGCCGACCCGGACCACGCCGGCCGTCGGCGCGACGCGCCCGAGATCACCCCGGGCGAGGCGCCGGTGAACCGCGACATCGGAGAGCAACCGTGAGGGTCGCCTACTACAAGGGCTGTCTCGCCTCCCTCTCGGCGAAGGAGCTCGACACCTCGACACAGGCGCTCGCGCCGATGCTGGGGCTCGAGCTGGAGGAGCTCGACGCCGTGACCTGCTGCGGCGCGGGCGACATCCACGAAGCCGAGCCCGACTACTACCTCCACCTGAACGCGCGGATCCTGGCCTACGCCCAGGCGACGGGCGCGGACACGCTCATGACGATCTGCAACGTCTGCACGCTCAACCTGCGGCAGGCGAACCACATGCTCCAGAACGACGCGGCGCTGCTCGCGCGGGTGAGCGAGAACCTCGAGAAGGTGGGCGCGCCGCCGTACTCGGGCGGTGTCGAGGTGCGCCACTTCCTCTGGATGGTTGCGGACGACTTCTACGACCAGTTGAAGCTGGTCGCCCACAAGGGCCTCAAGGGCCTGAAGGTCGCCCCGTTCTATGGCTGCCAGATCCTGCGCCCCTCGAAGCTCATGGGCTTCGAGGACCCCGACCGGCCCTGGTCGCTCGAGGCGATCATCGACGCGTGCGGCGGCGAGGCGATCGACTATCCGGCGAAGATCAAGTGCTGCGGCTTTCCGATCATCCAGGCGCGGGAGGAAACAGCGCTCGGCGAGCTCATCCAGCCGATCGAGCAGGCGATGGAGGCCGGGGCCGACGCCATGGTCACGCCCTGCCCGCTCTGCCATCTCTCGCTGGATGCCTGGCAGCAGAAGCTCGAGGCTTCGACGGGCAAGGCCTTCCGGATGCCGATCCTCCACCTCTCGCAGCTGATCGGCGTCGCCGCCGGGCTCGAGAAATCGGAGCTTCGCTTCCGCCGGCACGTCGTCTCGATGGAGCCCGTGCTGGCGAAGCTCGAGGGCCCTTCGTAAGTACTCCGGCCCGGCTCGCGCTGGCGAGACCGGGCCGGCTTGCCCCTCCAGCGAGAAAGACGTCGAGCGCGTGAGCATCTTGCGGCGCCCCGGCCGCAGATTTGCGCTCGGAGCGGGAATCGCGACCGGGGGGGCCGCCGCCTGGGGGCTCTTCGAGGCGCAGTGGGTCGAGCTCCGCGAGCTCGACGTCCCCCTTCTACGCCTTCCGCGCGAGCTGGACGGGTTCCGCGTGCTGCACGTCTCCGATCTCCACCTCGGGAAGCTCTCGCCGGCCGGTGCCGCCCTCGACCGTGCGGTCTCGTGGGCAAACGAGCGGCCGCCGGATCTCGTCGCGGTCACGGGCGACCTGGTGCGGCGCCCCGGCGGGCACGCGCAGCTCGAGCACGCGCTCGGCCGGCTCGAATCGCGGCACGGGATCTATGCCGTTCTCGGAAACCATGACGTGGGCGACGCGCGCGATCCGTTCACGCGACCCACCGACCTCTCGGATCTGCACGAGGCGGGTGTGACCCTCCTCCGAGACGAGGAGAGGACGATCGAGGTCGGGGGCGCGCGTGTCCAGGTTGTGGGCGTCGAGCCGGCCGCCTACAAGGCCGGCCGTTCAGGACCGGTCGAGCGCGCCGACGCCGAGGCCGATCTCCGGATCCTCCTCTGCCACTATCCCGAGATCGTCCGCCGCCTGCCTCGCGGCGTCTTCGACCTCGTCCTGGCAGGTCACTACCACGGCGGCCAGATCTGCCTACCGACGCCGTGGGGCAGGCTGCGCCTCAAGGATCTACGCGGGACGTACTGGGAAGGGCTCTTCGCCACGGAGCCTGCCGCCCTCCACGTTTCACGCGGCCTCGGCACGAGCTTCGTTCCCTTCCGCGTCCTAGCCCGTCCCGAGGCCACCATCCTCACGCTGCGAGCGTCAAACTGAGCGCATGGGCTACCGCCTGCACCCGGTGAACACGATCTCGATCCGGCACGCGCCCGAGCCATGCATCCAGTGCGTCTTCTGGCAGGGACGCGAAGGGCGGACGGTGGACAAGACCCGCTGGGCCGAGAAGGTCGAGGACGAGTGGGGCGCCTGGGGGACGCTCTACCTCGGCGAGCAGGACCGGCTCCTCGGCTTCATCCAGTGCGGCCCGTCCGACTTCTTCCCGCGGGGAGGCGACCTCCCGGCCGGGCCGCCTTCACCCGACGCGGTGCTGATCGCGTGCGCCTACCTCGTCGACCTGTCGAGTCCCTGGGTGATGCAGAGCCTCTTCCTCTCGGTGATCGGCGAGGCGCGAGACCGCGGCGTGAAGGCGATCGAGACCTTCGGCTACCGGTACCCAGAGGGCGAGAGCGGCTACGAGCGGTTCTTCGTCCACCGGACGATCTTCCCCAGCGACTTCCTGGCGGACTTCGGCTTCGCTCCGGTCCGCTGGGACGGCCGGGTTGCCCTGGCTCGCCTGGAGCTCGGCGGCCTGCAGCCGGTCGCGGAGGGAACGCGGGCCAAGGTGCTGCGCCAGGTGAAGGACGCGTTCGTCCCCGCACCGGTGCCGCAGCGCCCCTACTGACAGCCGTTTGGCCGGACCTGCCCTGGGTAGGATCCGTTTCGGATCGAGAGCGACCACCGGGGAGGGTCCGATGAACCGCCGCCTTTGCCTCCTGTTCCTCGTTGCGAGCGCGCTTGCCCTTCCGGGTGCCGCGGCCGCCCAGACGGCGCCGGCCGGCGCCACGCCTGGGACGCACGAGAACTTCCGCCGCATCGGCCACAACCCGCTGTTCGGCCGCGGGATGAACGCTGCGATCGCCGTCTACCAGAACTTTCTCTACGTCGGAAACCGCACGGACAGCTCTCCGGGACATCCGAACCCCGGCGTCCTCGTCCTCGACATCTCGCGGAGCCGGAACCCGCGCGTCGTGGGGCAGCTCCCGCCCGAGCCGATCGGACAGACGAGCCGCGAGCTCCGCGTCTGGCCCCAGCAGAAGCTCCTGATGGTGATGCTCTTCCGTTGCAGCTCGGCGATCCATGCGTGCCCCGTCGGGCCGCCGCCGGTCTACAGCATCAAGTTCTACGACCTCTCGAACCCGTATGTGCCGCAGCTCGTCTCGACGTACGTCCCGACCCGGCAGCCGCACGAGATGTTCCTCTGGGTCGATCCGAAGCGGCCCGGTCGCGCGCTCCTCTATCTGTCGACTCCGTCGGGCTCGGCCGACCCGGCGCGGGCCAACCTGATCGTGACCGACATCAGCGGCTGGCGGCAGGGCGTCTTCAACGAGGTCATCCGGTACAACCCGAATCCGCTCTTCACCCAGCAGCAGCGGGACACGCTCGACGTTGCGCTGCACTCGATGTCGGTCACCCGGGACGGGACGCGCACGTACCTCGCCTATCTGGGCGGCGGCTTCTTCGTCCTCGACACGAGCGATCTCGCGAACGCGCTCGCGAGCCCGCAGGTACGGCTCTTGACGCCGATCCCCAACACACCGCGCTGGCCGAACCAGACGGTGCATTCGGCGATCCCGCTGCCAGGGCGCCCGTACGCGCTCACGACTGACGAGCTCTACGGGGACCTCCTGGATAACGCGGACAACGACCACGGCTGCCCCTGGGGCTGGTCGCACGTGATCGACGTCGCCGATCCGGCCAACCCGCGGCTCGTCGCAGAGCACCGGATCGAGTCCAACCGGCTGGAGTTCTGCTCGACGGCGGAAGGCGCGGACGATCAGCGCTCGAGCCATACCGCGCACAACCCGACCGTTTTTCGGAACCTCGCCTTCATCTCGTGGCACGGGAGCGGGCTCCAGGCGATCGACGTCCGCAACCCTCTCGCGCCGGCGCAGGCGGGCTGGTTCACCCCGCGCCCGCTTCCCGCGGTCTCGACCGAGGATCCGGCCCTCACCACGAGCGGAAACAGGGTGGCGGTCTGGAGCTTCCCGATCGTCAAGAACGGGCTCGTCTACGTAAGCGACATCCGAAACGGCCTTTACGTCCTGCAGTACCGCGGGCCGGGCTCGCGAACGTCGAGCCGCACGCTTTTCCGCGAGGGGAATTCGAACCTCTCCGCGAGCTGTCCCGTGGCGACAGTCAGGCCACGGCGCGTGCGCGAGGACCGGTTCACGCGGCTGCGGATCCGCGTCTCCCTCTTCGGCCAGCCCGTCGAGAACGCGCGCATTCGGCTCGCCGGCCGGCCGCTCGGGAGCCGCGTGCTGACGGAGACGGACCAGAATGGCTTCACGGCCGTGATCCTTCGGCCCATGCGCCCGGGGCGGATCAGCGTGGTCGCGACGAACGTCGCCTCACACTGCGCCGCGGGGGTGCGAGTGCGCTAAGGGGTTCGGCGGAACGCCGCTCGTCGCCGGGCCCGCCTGGCCGGCTGCGCCTCGGCTGCGGGGCGAGCCCCTAGGCCGGAAGCAGGCGCCGAGCGAGGAGCGACTCGGCGATCTGGATCGCGTTCAGGGCCGCTCCCTTGCGGAGGTTGTCGTTCACGATCCAGAGCGCAAGGCCGCGTTCCGCCGTGGGGTCGCGCCGGACCCGGCCGACCAGCACCTCGTCGCGCCCGGACGCGTCGCCCGGAGTCGGCAGATCTGCCAGCTCCAAGTGGGGGGCGGCACCCAGCACCTCCCGCGCCTCGTCCGGCGAGAGCTCGTCTCGGGTCTCGACCCAGACGGCCTGAGCATGGCCGACGAGCACCGGTACGCGGACGCAGGCCGCCTGCAGCAGCAGCTCGGGGAGGCCGAGGATCTTCCGCGTCTCGGCCCGGAGCTTCCACTCCTCGCTGAAC
>JACCXC010000217.1 GCA_013697275.1 Actinomycetota bacterium
CGCGACTTTCGCCGTCGCATTCGGCGCCAGCTTCGCCGCCCACGCCGTTGACAGAGACGACCAGCCTGTCGCCGCGAACGTGGGACGTACCCAGCCGCCAGGGGCAAGGGGAACCGAGCGGATCGCCGTGGCGATCCGGGCCGGCGAGAGCGAGAGCTACATCTACGTGCTCGCGCTCGACGGCTCGAACCGTCGGCAGCTGACGCGGCCGCCGCAGGGCGGGGTCGCCGCGGACTCGGTCGCGGCCTGGTCGCCCGACGGGTCGGCGATCGTCCTCTCGCGCCAGGTGATCGACGACCCGGCCGACCCGAGCAACCCGCACCTCTATGCCGTATCGCCGGACGGCGGCGCGCTTCGCCGACTCACCAGCGGCGCGGCGTTCGACATCCTGCCGGCCTGGGCACCGGACGGCTCCCGCATTGTCTTCTCGCGCGCGGTCGGCGAGCAGTCGACCGACGTCTTCACGATGCGGCCCGATGGGACGGACTTTGTCCGCCTGACAGATGATCTGCGCGTGCACGAGGACACGGCGACCTATTCGCCGGACGGAACCCGGATCGTCTACACGCGCGTCGAGCGGGACAACGGGGACGTCTACGTCATGAACGCGGACGGCTCGGGGAAGACGCCGCTGCTCACGGGCCCGCACGTGGACGGCGCTCCCGCGTTTGCTCCTGACGGTCGGCGGATCGCCTTCGTGCGCGACGGTCACATCGCGGTGGCCGCTGAGGACGGGACCGGCCTCCGGATGCTCACCAGCGGCGAGCTCAAGGATTCCCACCCACAATGGGCCCCGGACGGCGAGCGCATCCTCTTCACGCGCGATCCCGGATCCGTCTACGTCATGAACGCCGACGGAAGCGGCCTGGCGCGTGTCCCGATCGAGGGCCAGGCGAGCGGCGCTTCGTGGGAGCCCTCGTCGTGAAGGAGCTCGGCCCGCTGCTTCGCCGGCGCGACTTCCTCGTCCGGAGCGGGCTCGTGGTCGGGGCGAGCGCGCTCGCGGGGACTGGCGGCTGGGTCGCCGGCAAGGAGCTGGCAGAGGACGGCGAGACGGCGCGGGCGGAGGCGAGCCTTGGCGCCGGGGGGATGCAGGGCGAGTTCGCCCTCGACCGCGGCGTCGTCCAGCTCACCTCGTTTCTCCTCGCCCCGCATCCGAGGCAGGTCCGCGAGGCGATCGAGCAGCACCGCCGCGAGCTGGACGCGAATCCGAAGGGCTACCTCTTCGCGCGGGAGCTCGAGCTGGAGCAGGCGGTCTTGGAGGCCGCCTCGTCCTACCTTGGCGCGCGCGCCGAAGACATCGCGCTCACCGACTCGACGACCATGGGACTGGGGCTCGTCTACGGGACGCTTGCGCTCGGCCCTGGTGACGAGATCCTCACGACCGAGCACGACCACTACGCGACGCACGAGACCCTGCGCCTCCGTTCGGAGCGCACCGGTGCGACTGTCCGCCGGGTGGCGCTCTACCGCGACATCGCCTCGGTCTCCGTCGACGAGATCGTCGAGTCGTTGCGCGGGAGCATCACTCCGCGAACCAGGGCGGTCGCCGTCACCTGGGTTCACTCGAGCACCGGGCTGAAGCTGCCGGTTCGGGCGATCAGGGACGCACTGCCCGACCACGTCCTTCTGTGCGTCGACGGCGTCCACGGGCTCGGGGTCGAGGACGTCGAGGTCGGCGAGCTCGGCTGCGACGTGTTCGTCTCGGGCTGCCACAAGTGGCTCTTCGGCCCGCGTGGTACGGGAATAGTCTGGGCGAGCGGCCGCGCCTGGGAGGAGGTCGCAGCCGTCATCCCAACGTTCGACGGGCGGGGCTACGGAGCCTGGATCCAGGGCCGCGAGCCTGACGACCTTCCGCCGGCCGCCGCCCTGACGCCCGGGGGCTTCCATTCGTTCGAGCACCGCTGGGCCCTCGCCGACGCCTTTCGCTGGCACGCCGATCTCGGGCGCGAACGCGTTGCCGAGCACACGCACGGCTTGGCCACTGCGCTCAAGGACGGACTCGCCGACATCCCCGGCGTTACGGTGATCACCCCGCGCGCTGAAAGACTCTCCGCCGGGATCGTGTGCTGCGACCTCGGCGGGGATCCGCACGAGTCCGTGGGTCGACTCGAGGCCGAGCACGAAGTCATCGCGAGCGTGACCCCTTACGCGACGGAGTACGTGCGGTTCGGCCCGAGCATCGCCAATACCGGGGAGGATGTCGAGCGGGCGCTCGCGGCCGTGCGCGCAATCGCCGGCTGATCTGGCTAAGCGGCTGCGCCGTAGGCGGCGCTCACGGCTTGCGCGATTTGAACGAACGTCGCCGTGGCGGGGGGAACGGTGCGATACCGGTGCCAGACGAGGAGCACGGTCCGGCGTGGCATCGTCGGGGGAAGCCTTCGAACAGGCAGGGCGGTCTCACCCACGGCGAGACGGGGGAGGAGGGCATTACACGCTCGTTCCGCGACGAGCGTGAGTATGGCCCGCGCGTCCTCGAGGCGGAGGATCCGCTCGGGATCGACACCCCACTCCCGCAGCCGATCCTCGGCCGCTGCCTGCGCGGCGCAGGGCTTGAATGCGGCGAGCGTCGGTGTCGAGAGGTCGGGACGGCCGGGCACATCGTCTGCGAGGAGGAGCACGAACGGGTCGCTCAGGAGCTCGGCCACGTGGAGGGAGGCCGGGCGCACCGGCGGCACGTCGAAGGCAACATCGAGCTCGCCGGCCTGGACGAGGTCGGACAGGTTCCGCTCGTTTCCCGCCTCGTAGAGCTCGAGCCTGACGCCGGGCGCCTCGTCGCGCAGCCGCTCGACAACCTCGGGGAGAATGGTCGCGCCCACGCTCTGGTAAATGCCGACCCGTAACGTTGCGTGTCTTTGATCTCGAATTGCGGAGAGATCGGCCTCGGCCGCGTGCATGCGCGCGGAGATTGTCTGGGCGTGATTGAGCAGCATGTGTCCAGCCGGTGTCGGAGTGGCGTCGCTTTGTCCAACGCCTCGCTCGAGCAATCGCTCCCCGACGGCGCGCTCGAGCGTCGCGATCTGTCCGCTGATCGCCGACTGGGTATACCCCAGCTTTTTCGCGGCCCGAGAGAACGACCGCTCCGATGCGACGGCCTCGAGCGCCGAGAGGTGGCGAATCTCGACGCCGAGCCAGGCAGACTCGGCGAGCTTCACCGATCGAGCATAACCCGGTGCCCACGGGACGGCTAGTCCCGGACGGCTGACAATGCGACGCGGTGTTCGTCGTATCAATCGTGGCCGGTGAAGATTGGCTCGGTGTCGAGTTTCGGCACCTCGCGGCCCTCGAAGCGATCGCGCGCGAGGGCTCGTTCTCTCGCGCGGCGACCACGCTCGGCTACACGCAGTCGGCCGTCTCGAGTCAGCTAGCGACTCTCGAGCGGCTGGTCGGCGCGCGCCTCGTCGAGCGTCCGCCCGGCCTCCGCCAGGTGGGGCTGACCGAGAGCGGCGAAGCGCTTCTCTCGCACGCGCGGGCGGTTCACGCAGCGCTCGAGGTCGCGCGGGCCGAGCTCGCGTCCCGGCGTGAGGAGGCCTGCGTGAAGATTGGGTTCTTCGACGGGATCGCGGAGGCGTTCCTCCCCGCGATCGTGCGCGCCGCCGCCGCGGAGGTGCCCGAGGTCGTCTTCTGCCCCAGGGAGGCGAGGACGACCTCGGATCTGCTCGACCGGGTGGCCGAAGGGAAGCTAGACCTGGCGCTCGTTGCGCTTCCCGTGCGCAGGGCAGGGATCCGGACGCAGCTGGTCTTGCGAGACCCGTACGACCTGCTCCTGCCGCCCGAGCACGAGCTCGCCTCCGATCCGGGCCCCGTCAGCCTGTGCGCGCTTCGCGGCCTCAGGCTCGTCCTCTACGGGACCGACGATCAGGACAGGGTGCGCGGGCCCTGCAGCGCGCGGCGGCACTCCCGGCGGAGGCGCTCGAGCTCGTCGACCCTCCCACGATCGGAGCACTTGTTCGCGCCGGCGTCGCGCCCGGGCTCGTACCGCGCCTCGTCGCGGAGGCTTGCGACGACCTTCCGAGCCGGCCGGTCGACCCGGCACTCCCGCCCCGCCTCATCGCCGTGGCGTACGCGGAGGAGCGCGAGCTTACGCCCGGTGCGAAGCTTCTCCTCGCGGCCATGCGAGAGGTGGCGGCCGAGCGCGAGGAGCCCGAGGCTGGGCTCGCCGCTGTCGGCGCCCGCTGATCGAAGTTCGCGTCCGACTCATCGCAGAACGCGATCCGTTCACGGGTCCTGCGCAAAGGATCTTCGGAAAAGAGACGGGTGCCCGTAAGAAAGTTTGCACTCGCCTCGTTTGACTTTCTGATCGGAAAACCAGCGATCAATGTTGTGCGCGGCCTTTCGATCGGAGATCGTGGAGTCGCACGAACCGAGGAAGTCACCCCTTCCGTGTTCGGAGCGAAGGACGTCCTCCCCTTGTGCCGTCCTTCGCCTCGTGCGATGGATCCTCCTGATCCATCAAAGAGGCCGCCCGGGCAACCGGGCGGCCTCTCGTTCGAGCGGTGGGATTGTGCGCTACCCGTCGACCGCGATGTGCGACCAGGCGGGCGTCGTGAACGACTGGTCGTAGACGTACTGCGTGATCGAGTCGCCCGTGATCCAGTCGGCGTTCGCGTCCAGGTAGGGCACCCAGGGGACGATCTCCTCCAAGAGCTTCTTGTCGAGGTCCTCCCAGCAGGTGAGGCGCTCCTCGCCCGAGAGCGCGTTGCAGCGGTCGATGTCGGCGTCCACGCTCGGGATGCCGTCGATCGTGCCCTCGGCCCCGACCTCGGCCGCCTGCTCCTTCGTGAGCCCGAGGAGCGAGTAGTTCACGTTCCCCTCGGCCAGGGTGCTCCGGCTGTCGAACAGCACCATGAAGGTTGACGCGTCGGCGTAGTCCTTGCCCCAGCCCGGGGTCGAGCTGATCGGGATTTGACGCTTGATCGTCTGGATCACCGTGTAGGAGTCCTCGAACTCGCGCGTCGTGAGCTCGACCCCGATCTTCCGGGCCGAGGCCTCGATCACGGGGACCATGCCCTTGAAGACGTCGGTCGTCCGCGTCACGTGCAGGACGTTCTTGCACTGCGGGGCGTCGCAGAGGCCGTCCTGGTCGGTGTCGTACTTCGACTGCTTCATCTCTTCCATGGCCTTCTCGACGTCCCCGGCATCACCCTCGGTGGCGTACGGCGCGTAGTCCTCGAGGTGGTTGTTGAACATCGTGTCCGGAACGATGTGCTGGGCGATCTCGCCCTTCACGGAGCCGCCCCAGGCACGGCGCAGGCCTTCCTTGTCCATCACCCAGTTCATCGCCTTCCGCACGTGGATGTCGTCGAAAGGCGGCTGCGTGAGGTTCATCGTGATGTACCAAGTCCGGTCGCCCGGATCGGTGTGGTAGTTCCGCTTCAGGTCCTCGTTCTGGGTGTAGTCGCGGATGACCTCGGGCGGCTCGGTCGAGTAGGCGAAGTCGAGCTGGCCTGACTTGACCCGGTCGAAGATGTCCTGCGCGTTCGTATTCAAGGTCATCTCGAAACGGTCGAAGAAGTTCTCGCGCGCCTCCTTCGTGTCGGTCGCCTCGTCGTAGTTCGGGTTCCGAACGAGGCGGAGGTGCTGGTTCGGGTTGAAGCCCGCGAGCGGCTTCAGCTCTTTGCAGCTCGCCGCGTTCAAGTTGTCCGAACCCTCCATCATGTACGGGCCGGACGAAATGAGAAACCGGCCGTACTCGCCGGCCTTCGTGAAGCAGCCTGCGACTTCCTCGGGGATCGGGCCCGTAGCGGGCATGCCGACGCGGAAGAGGAAATCGCCCGTCGGTTCCGTCAGCTTGAAGACGATCGTCCGGTCGTCGGGCACCGAGATCCCGGAGATCTCGTTCTTCCCCTTGGCCGAGAGGCCACCCTTCTCGGTGAACTCGGCCATGCCTTCGACGACGTTGTAGTAGTAGCCGTACTGCGCTACGAGGCTGGGCGTCCCGATCCGCTTGAAGGCGTAGAGGACGTCCTGGGCCGTGACCTCGCGGTCGACCGGCGGGCTGAACTTGACGCCCGGGCGGATCTTGAACGTGTACGTCTTCCCGTCCGCCGACACCTGGGGCTCGGCTTCGGCGAGATCGGGGATGAGCTCGTTGCCCTCGGGCCCCGCGACGTGGCGAAAGCCCATGAGCGTGCGGATGAGCAGGTTCGAGTAGATGCCGTGAGCGTCGCCGAGGTACTCGCCCGTCGGGTCGAAGTTCCCAGTCCACTCGAACGCGTCGATCTGGCTCGAGAGCGTGCCGCCCGGCTTGGGCTCGGCGCCCGCCGCGCCGGTGCTCCTTCGGTCGGCGCTTTCCTCGCCGCCTCCGCAGCCGGCCACCCCGAGCAAGACCGCGACGAGCACGGCCAGGCCGAGGCGTGTGAAGACCTTCTGCATGCGTGTTCCCTCCTTGGAAGTCCGTCCGGCCGCGGCGACCTGCCGTGGCTGGGTCTCGAGAGTTGCGACGCGGGGGCCGCGAGGCGGTTGGACCGGGAGCCGCTCGATCTCGGCTGAGGGCGATCAGTGAATCGAACTAACCGCCTCGGAGCGAGGCGCCGGTTGACACGGCGTTGACGCCCGGGTGACGGCGACGGAGGACAGTTCCGGACGGGGGAAACCGACACTTCACGGAGGATTCGATGACCACGACGACCACGTCCCCGACCACCCCGACGGAGCGCGAGAGCGCGCGCGAGACGGGGCTCAAGATCAGCGGTATCCAGCCGTACGAGTTCCTGTTCCCCGGTTCGACCGTGACGATCGAAACGGCGACCCCGATCGACGCAGACGCGGCGAAGAGGACGATCGGGGTTCCCCGGGCCGACAACGTCGTCAAGGTTGGGCCGCGAGGACGTAAGGCCACCTGGCAGCCACCGGACGATCTGGAGCCTGGCCGCCACATCCTGCAGATCGGGCCGCTCCTCTCGGCGAAGGGAACCGAGATCGCGGGCCCCCTTGCGATCCCGTTCCAGTTCGCGCGCTCCGCAGGACGTGTCCCGGATGGGATCGCCGTGGAAGGTATGACGCGGATCCGGATGAGCGGGAACGCGATCGAGGCGCTGCAGCTCAACGCGCCCGCTCGCGGCAAGTTCGTCGAGCTCTTGAAGGGCGTCGACCGCCGTACACAGGCTCCGGTGGCGCTCGCCTTCAACGAGACCGGGAAGCGCGTAGACGAGCAACGCCTCTTCGACGCGTTCGAGAAGCGCCAGGCCAAGCGGCTCGGGAAGCTTCATCCCCACCTGCAGGAGCGACTCTCAGGCGGCGGGGGAGACCAGCCGCTCCGCGTGGCCGTCTGGGCGCAGGGCGCCGAGATGCCTGAGCAGGGCGACAAGCGCGGGCTCGAGCAGGTCGACCGCGACCCCCGTCCACCGGAGCACGTCGAGCGGCGTGCCGAGGCGATGCGGGCCCGGGCGCGCAAGGTCGCCGGGCTCGTGAAGGAGCTGGGAGCCCGCGAGCTCCGCGTCGACGACGCCGCGCCCGTGGTCTTCGCGCGGCTGCCGGGTGCAGAGATCCGCAAGCTTGCGGAGCGCAAAGAGGTCGCGGCGGTCTTCCTCTACGAGCCCGAGGGGATCGAGGACCTGACCAACTCGATCTCGGTGGCGAACACGGACGACATCCACACGGCCGGTGCGAAGGGGTCCGGCGTGAAGGTGGCCGTCTGGGAGGGCGGGCCCGCGAGTACGACCAACCTCGTGATCGAGGATCGCTACACGTCCTCACCCTCCACGTCCAACCACTCGCAGCACGTCCACGGGATCATCAAGAACAAGGAAGTGAACAAACCACACGGACACGCACCGGACTGCCTGCTCCACTCGGCGAACTCGACCGACATCGACGCCCTTCGCTGGGCGGTCAAGGACAAGGGCTGCACGGTGATCAACCAGAGCTTCCACCGGTCGTCCGAGCCTGGCTCGGGCGCCCTCTCCTTCGACGACATCTACAAGGACTGGCTGGCGCTCAACTGGCCGTACCCGACGATCTGCCAGGCGGCCGGGAACTACTGGAGCGGGGACCCGGACGGGATCAGCCCGCCGTCGAGCGAGTTCGTGAACCACAAGGGCTACAACAGTCTCGCGATTGGCAACCACGACGACTCGGCCGGCACGATGTCCGCCGACTCGGTCTTCCGGAATCCGAACTCGAGCCACGGCGACCGCGAGCTGCCCGAGATCGCGGCGAACGGCACGTCCGTGACGACCGTCGGGCTGACGATGAGCGGGACGAGCATGGCCTCGCCGGCTGCGGTGGGCGTGACCGCCGATCTCCAGAGCACCGACGGGACGCTCAAGGCGTGGCCGGAGGGCTGCCGGGCCATCCTCCTTGCCGGGGCAACCAAGAACGTGAGCGGCGAGGACTGGTGGAAGGACGTGACGGACGACGACGACGCCTCGGACGGCGCGGGCGCCTTGAACGCGCACGAGAGCTTCCAGATCGTCAAGAACCGCCGTTCACGGAACGCGCCGGGAACCCGGCGCGGCTGGGACGTCGGCACGCTCGACTCGGGCGACTTCGACGGGAGCGGCCTCTCGACGTTCTCCTACAAGATCCAGGTTCCCCGCTTCATCTTCGGGCCGCGGCGCGTGAAGGTCGGGCTCGCCTGGGACAGCAAGGTGGGCGAAATCTCGATCTTCGGGAACCGCATTCCGTTGAGCTCCCAGCTCACCGTCGACCTCGACCTGAAGGTCTTCGACGCTTCGGGCGCGCTCGTCGGCTACAGCGGCTCGTGGGACAACAGCTACGAGGTGGTCGAGTTCGATGCGACGCCCGGCGCTGCCTACGACGTTCGGATCCGGCGCTGGTCGGGAGCGGACTGGACGTGGTACGGGATCGCCTGGACCGTGACGGGGAGCATCCTGGTCCTCGAGGCTGCTCTCGCAGGCGGCCCGTCGCGGATCTCCCGGCTCGTCGAGGCACTGCCCCAATACGCGGAGAACGGGAACTAGCGACCGACGCGCCGGCCCGAGCCGGTGACGAGCGTTCGGTAGAGCGCCTGCTGGCGGAGCGCCTCCCCGCGGTTTCCCTCCGCGAGGTGG
>JACCXC010000224.1 GCA_013697275.1 Actinomycetota bacterium
GGCGACTTCACCGTCTCGGGGAAGATCGACCGGATCGACCTCGATCCGCTGAGCGCCCGCGGGATCGTGCAGGACTACAAGTCTGGGAAAGCGCACTCGGCCGCTCAGATCGCCTCGGAGGAGCGCCTGCAGATCCCGCTCTACATCCTTGCCCTGCGCGATCTCGTCGGGATCGAGCCGCTCGGCGGCCTCTACCGCGGACTCGCCGGTGCCCGCGAGGCGCGCGGCCTCGTGCTCGCCTCCGCGCAGGACGACGTCGTCCCCGGTCTGAAAGGTGCCGACTACGTCGAGGAGGGTGAGTTCTGGGGGCAGATCGAGGGCGCGCAGGAGCTCGCCCGCGAGGCGGTCAGTCGCATGCGGGACGGAGACGTGCGCCACGACCCGCGCGGTGGTAGCTGCCCGACCTGGTGCGAGCGCTGGTCGATGTGCCGGATCAGGAGGGCCTGACGTGCCTGTCGAGGCGCCGAACCGGGAACAGCTCGCCGCGATCGAGGAGCAGGGCGTTGTCTTCGTGTCGGCCGGAGCGGGCACCGGCAAGACGACGGTCCTCGTCGAGCGCTTTGTCCGGGCCGTCGTCGACCGCGGCCTCGGGCTCGAGGCCGTTCTCGTCATCACCTACACCGACCGGGCCGCCGGCGAGCTTCGTTCGCGGATCCGGGCGCGGCTCGTGGAGGTCGGGCGCACCGATCTCGCCCGGGACATCGACCGCGCCTGGATCTCCACCATCCACGGGTTCTGCCATCGCCTCCTCCGGAGTCATCCCTTTGAGGCGGGGCTCGACCCGAGCTTCCGCGTGCTGGACGACAACCAGGCGCGCGTCCTCGCCTCCGAGGCGTTCACCGAGGCGCTCTCGCGTTTCTGCGCCGACCGGCGGCCCGAGCGCCTGGAGCTGCTCGCCACTTACGGCTCGCGACGGCTCCAGGCGATGCTCGCAGGCGTGTACGAGCGCCTGCGCTCAGCCGGCAGGCCGCTCGTCCTTGGGGGCGGCGAGCAGGACGGTGTCGCGCACGCCCTCGCGGCGCTCGCGGAGTGTGCCGAGACGACGCTCGCAGATGCAGCGGAGGAGCCGGAGGCGCGCGCGAACGTCCAGCGGGCTCTCGAGCTCGGGTTCCAGGGAACCCTCTCTCCGGAGCGTCTGCTCGATCTCTCCGAGCTGCGCCCGTCCGGCCGATCGGTTCGCTTCGCCGCGTTCGCGGAGGCGCTCGCAGCGGTCGAGAGCGCCGCACTGGACGAGATCGCGGCGCGCGACCGTGACCTCCTCGGCGAGCTCCTGCAGGGCTTCGACGCCGCTTACCGGGAGGCGAAGGCGCGGGAGTCGGCGGTCGACTTCGAGGATCTCCAGATCCTCGCACGCGAGCTCCTGCGCGCGAACGAGGCGGTGCGCGAACGCGCGCGCTGGCGCTTCCGCTCGGTCATGGTCGACGAGTTCCAGGACACGAACCGCCTCCAGTGCGAGATCGTGGACGAGCTCGCATGCGAGGAGCTCTTCTTCGTCGGGGACGAGTTCCAGTCGATCTACCGCTTCCGGCACGCGGACGTCCAGGTGTTCCGCGAGCGGCGGGAGGCCAGCGAGGGCGTTCTGGCCCTGACGCACAACTACCGCTCGCGCCCCGAGATTCTCGCCGTCGTCAACCACCTCTTCGGCACCGAGTTCGGCTCGAGCTTCGAGCCGCTGGTTGCGGCCGGCCGTTTCCCCGAGCCGCTCTTCGGGCCGGGCGTCGAAGTGCTCGTGACCGACAAGGCGAGCTACCGCGGGGGTGAGCTGCACTGGCGCGAGGCGGAGGCGAGGCACGTCGCGCGCCGCGTGCGTGAGCTCGTTGACGCGGGGGAGGCCTCGCCGGGAGAGGTCGTCCTCCTCTTCGCCGCTGGGACGGACGCCGAGCGCTACGAGGTCGCGCTGCGCGCGGAAGGCCTGCCGACCTATCGCGCGGCCGGGCGCGGCTACTTCGGCCAGCAGCAGGTCGGCGACCTCGTCGCGTACCTCCGGCTCCTTCAGAACCGCTACGACGACGAGGCGCTCGTCTCGGTTCTCGCCTCGCCCTTCGTGGGCGTTTCGAACGACGCACTCGTGCTGTTGCGGCGCGCTGCAGGCCGGCGGCCGCTCTTCTCCGGGCTCGAGCGCGAGCTGCCTCCCGAGCTCGGGCCCCGCGACCGGCGGCTCTTCGACGCGTTCCTCCAGCGCTACGAGCGGCTCGCGCCGGCCTCCGAGTCGCTCGGGCTCGAGCGGCTCTGCGAGCAGATTCTGGTCGAGCACGACTACGACCTCGCCGTCCTGGCCCAGTGGGACGGCCGCCGCCGCTACGCGAACCTGCGCAAGCTGGCGCGCCTCGCCCGCTCGTACGAGGCACTACGCGGCCCGGACATCGAGGGGTTCGTCCGCTTCCTCCGTGACCAGGAGGCGGCCGGGGCACGCGAGGTCGAGGCCGTGGCCGAGGAGGAGGGGTCTGATTCCGTCCGCCTCCTGACTGTTCACGCGGCCAAGGGCCTCGAGTTCAAGGTCGTCGTCCTTGCCGACGCGGGGCGCACGCCGCCCTCGCCGTCCGCGGACGAGATCCTCTGCCTGCCGGACGGACGGTTCGGCTTCCGCATCGTCAACCCGGCGACCGGCAGGCGCGAGAGCGCGTTCGGCTGGGAGGAGATGCGGGAGGCCGAGGCGACGGCCGAGCAGGCCGAGAACCGACGCCTGCTCTACGTCGCCATGACGCGCGCGATCGACCGGCTGATCATCTCGGGCGCGGTCGACCCGACCAGCCGCCGCGATGCTCAGGCCCCGCTCCACTGGATCCTGCGCCGGCTCGAAGTCGACCTGGAGGGCGGGACGGCAGCGCCTGCAGAGCTCGAGCGGGACGGCGCCCGCGTCATCCTGCGGGTCGACCGGCCTGGCGACGCACCGGCGGAGTCGCTGAACGGAACAGGCGAGTCACAGATGCAGCTCTTCGCGCCGCTGGAAGGCGGTGCCGCGCGCCAGGCTCCCGAGCTCCCTGCGCTCGCGCCGGTTCCCGAGCCTCCGGCTCACACGATCCGCCGGCTCTCCTACAGCGCGCTCGCGCTCTTCGAGCGCTGCTCGTACCGCTATTTCGCCGAGCGGATCGTCGGGCTTCGCCCAGCCGACGGCGCAGGGGCTCTGCCCGGCGCTGAGGGCCTCGCGGCGACGGAGATCGGCGACGCCGTGCACCAACTGCTCGAGGTCGACGCTTCCGCAGGAGAGGTGCGCGAGCGAACGCTCGCGCGCTACCCGGGCGCCACGGAGGGCGATCTCGCCCGGATCGCGTCCCTCGTCGAGGCTTGGCGCGGGTCGGCGCTCGCCTATCGCCTCGCGGAGGCTCCCGGCGTCCGCCCGGAGCTTCCCTTCGCGTTCGAGCACGACGGGGTTCTCCTGCACGGGCGCTTCGACGTCTTCGCGCACGATGGGGAGCGCGCCCTCGTCGTCGACTACAAGACGAACCGGCTCGAGGACGTCTCGCCCGCGGAGTCGGTCGATGCGGAGTACCACCTGCAGCGGCTCGTCTACGCGCTCGCGAGCTTCCGGGCGGGAGCCGAGGAGGTGGAGGTCGCCTACGTCTTCCTCGAGCGCCCGGACGAGCCCGTCGTCGCGACGTTCACGGCCGCTGACCTTCCGGCCCTCGAGCTCCGGCTGAGCGAGGCGATCGGTGCGATTCGTGCGGGAATCTTTCGGCCGACGCCAAGCGAGTTCGCCTGCTCCGGGTGCCCGGCGCTCGACGTTGTCTGCGCGGGCCCGCGATTGCTCGTCGCGTAGCGTAGGTCCATGTATTCGCGCTCGGCGCGCGTCTACGACGCGCTCTATTCGACCTTCAAGGACTTCGTGGCCGAGGCCGAGCGGGTGCACGAGCTCATCCAGTCCCGCAAACCGGGCGCGCGCACGCTTCTCGATGTCGCCTGCGGCACCGGAGCCCACCTCGAGC
>JACCXC010000117.1 GCA_013697275.1 Actinomycetota bacterium
CCCGCGAGCGTGGCCCCCGACCCGCCGTTCGACCCAGAGATGAAGCGCATGCGGCGGTAGGAGCCCGTATCGAGACGAAACCTTGAATTGCCTGAACGCGCTGGACGCCGCGATGCCGCGTCCTCAGGTACGCCCATATCCTCCGGATATGCGCGCACCCTGCGTCCTTGCCTCGCAACGCCCAGCGCGCCCATGCAATGAAGAATCATCTCGACACGATCTCTAAAGGAGAAAGACCTTGTCCCAGATCGAAGCCCCGAAGATCCTGCTCTACAGCCGGCTCCGCCGGTCGCCGTACTTCTACGCCTCACGGAAGCACGGGCCGAAGATGTACTCGGTCTACAACCACACGTACCACCCGAGGCACTACGGCGATCCCGTCGAGGAGTACTGGGAGCTCGTGAACGGGGTGACGCTCTGGGACGTCGGCGTCGAGCGGCAGATCGAGATCACCGGGCCCGACGCCTTCGACTTCACGAACATGCTCGTCCCGCGCGACCTGGGGAAGTGCGACGTGGGGCAGTGCAAGTACGTCTTCATCACCGCGCCCGACGGCGGGATCCTCAACGACCCCGTCCTCCTCCGGCTCGAGGAGAACCGCTTCTGGCTCTCGCTCGCCGACTCGGACATCGAGCTCTGGGCGCGCGGCGTCGCCGTGAACTCGGGTATGGACGTGGAGGTGCGGGAGATCGACGTGAACCCCGTGCAGGTGCAAGGGCCGAAGTCGAAGGACGTGATGATCGAGCTCTTCGGCGAGGACATCACCCAGGTGCCCTACTACTACCTGCGCGAGTACGACCTGGACGGCCTGCGGGTCGCCGTCTCCCGCACGGGCTACACGGCCGAGCTCGGCTACGAGATCTACTGCTACGAGGCCTCGAAGAACGGTGAGGCCCTCTGGGCGAAGGTGCTCGAGGCGGGCGAGCCGCACGGCCTCGCGGTGATCGGCCCATGCCACATCAAGCGGATCGAGGCCGGCATCCTCGCCCTCGGCCCCGGGTGCGACATCTGGTACGACGTCAACCCGTACGAGGTCGACATGGGCTACGAGTGGATGGTCGACCTCGACCAGGAGGCCGACTTCATCGGCAAGGAGGCTCTCAGGCGGATCAAGGACGAGGGCGTCTCGCGGAAGCTCGTCGGCCTCGAGATCGGCGGAGACGGGCTCGGCTCCTACAACGACGGCTCGATGATCGACGTGATGCCCGCCTTCTCGGATGGGAAGCAGATCGGCAAGGTCACGTCCGCCTGCTGGTCGCCTCGCCTCGAGAAGAACATCGGCTTCGCCTTCGTGCCGATGTCGCACACCGAGCTCGGCACCGAGGTCGAGGTCGAGTCGCCCGTCAGCGGGCGCGTCGAAGCAACGGTCGTCGAGCGGCCGTTCGTCGATCCGAAGAAGGAGGTCCCCGGCCAGGAAGTCGCGGCGGGCGAGGCGGCACGGAGCACGTCGGCGAGTTAGCGGTGGAGGAACGCGACGCGCTCGCGTTCCATCTCTCGCAGCCGCGCTACGAGGTCGTCCCGGCCGCCGGGATCGAGGACGAGGTCGCGGCGCACGTCCCGCGCGGCCTGAAGGTGACCGTCACCGCGTCGCCGCGGCGCGGGATCGACGCGACCCTCGATGCGGCTGAAGAGCTCGCCCGTCGCGGCTACCACGTCGCGCCGCACCTCTCCGCGCGGCTCGTGCGCGACGAGGCGGAGCTCCGCGAGATCCTCGCGCGGGTGCGCGAGGCCGGGCTGACGGATGCGTTCGTCGTCGCGGGCGACCTCGACCAGCCGGGCGGGGCATACGAGAGCGCCGTGGATCTGCTGCGGGCGATGGACGAGCTCGGCCACGGCCTCGCGCACGTCGGGATCACGGGCTATCCGGAGAGCCACCCCGTCATCCCCGACCGGACGACGATCGAGGCGATGGACGAGAAGGCCCCGTACGCGACCTACATCGTGAGCCAGGTCTGCTTCGACCCGGCGACCATCGTCTCGTGGGTGCACGCCGTGCGGGCGCGAAGCGTGGCGCTCCCGATCGACATAGGGATCCCGGGAGTCGCCTCGCGAGTGAAGCTCCTCCGGATCGCTCGCCGGATCGGCGTCGGCGACTCCCTCCGCTTTCTCGGCAAGCGGCGCGGCTGGCTCGCCCAGCTCCTGACGCGCTCTGGCTACGACCCGGCTCCGATCGTCGAAGGAGTGGCATCGATCCTCCCCGATCCGGCCGCGCGGATCGCAGGCTTCCACGTCTACACGTTCAACGAGGTGGAGGCGACAGAACGCTGGCGCCGCGAAGCGCTGGCCCGGCTTGATGCGGTTTGACGCGTGGTATCCTGCACCAGCGACGCGGGGTGGAGCAGTCAGGTAGCTCGCCGGGCTCATAACCCGGAGGTCGCAGGTTCAAATCCTGCCCCCGCTACTGGAAAGGCGCCGGAAACGGCGCCTTTCCGCTTTTACACGCCACCAGCCCGAACGTCGAAGCGTTGCCCGACTTTTGGCGCGGGCTCACGCCGGGGTCAGTGGCTACGCTCGCATTAGCGGGGCCTTTGTTCTTCCTCGCACGGCGCGGCGAGTGAAAGCCGCTCGCTCAGCGCTCGGTGAACGCGAGTCTGGCGCCGAGGGCGCCAAATGCGCCTGCGAAGGTGCGGCGCATCCAGGTCAACACCCGGGGACTGGAGATGACGTGTTCGCGGATCGCGGCGGCGAACCTCCCGTAGCCGACGAAGACGACGAGGGTGAGCAGCATGAAGACGGCGCTGAGTTCGAGCATGCGGAGGAACGCGTTCGGCGAGGCGGCGGGCACGAACTGCGGGAGGAACGCAAAGAAGAAGATCGTCAGCTTCGGGTTCAAGATGTTGACGAGGATGCCGGAGGCGATCACCTTCCTCGCCGAGCGTGGGGCGGTATCGGTCTCGACGGCGAGCGCGCCCGTCTCCCTCAGCGTGCTCCATGCCATGTAGAGCAGGTAGGCAACGCCCAGGTACTTGAGCGTCTGGAACGCCGTCGCGCTCGTGTGCAGGAGCGCCGCGGCGCCCGTGATCGCCGCGATCATGTGCGGAACGATCCCGAGGGTGCATCCGACCGCGGCGATGAAGCTGGCGCGCGCGCCACGCGAGAAGCCCGCCGCCATCGTGTAGAGGACGCCGGTGCCGGGCGTGGCAACGACGATCAGTGACGTCAGCAGGAACTCGGCGCTCAGGGCGGCCCGCCTAGCACGGCGTCATCCTAGGCGGCGTCGAGCAAGCTGCGGGCTCCCCGTTTCCTGGTGCCGGCCGGTGGCCCGACAAACTTCCCCAGAACGGGTGTCGTCGGACGGTCGGGCGCTCCGGTGCGCGCGCGGCAAGTCGCTCGCGGGTCAGGGAGGCCTGGGCCTCGGCCTCGAACGCTCGAGCCTCGAACTGGGTCACGTGGGGGTAGGTCATCGCTCGCTCCTCGATAGGGTGGGTGGAACTTACCAGATTGCTTTCTAGAAAGCAATCTGGAGAGAGTAAACTGCTCCTATGGCACGGAGAGACCATGTTCACCACGTGCTCGAGCAGTGGGAGCGCGAGGCACCGGAGGTCGACCGCTCGCCGATGGGCGTCGTCGGGCGCATCTCTCGCCTGGCGCAGTTGCTGCAGGCCGAGCTCGAGCCGATCTTCGCCGCCCATGGCGTGAATGGGGGCGAGTTCGACGTCCTCGCATCCCTGCGCCGGGCCGGCAGGCCCTACCGATTGACCCCGACGGAGCTCGGCAAGGCCTTGATGGTCACGAGTGGGGGGATGACGAAGCGCCTGACCGCGCTCGAAGGTCGTGGGCTGATTGGCCGGGCACCCGATCCGAACGACGGACGGTCGACGACGGTCTCTTTGACGCGCGAGGGGCAGCGCCTCGTGGAGGCAATTCTCCCCGAGCACGTGACGAACGAGGAGCGCCTGCTCAGCGAACTGGGCAACAAGCAGCGCGCCGAGCTCGCAGGTCTGCTCGAGACGCTGGCCATCTCACTCGGGGACGAAGCAAACGCTCAAGTGCGCGGCGCGGCGGCTCGACGGCGGCGACACGGGTAGCCCTCACCGGGCGCGAGGCGCTCGAGCGACGTGCCGCGACGGCTCCTGACAGCCTCCGCTGATCGCGGCAATGACGTCGACGCGCGAGGACTTGCTCAGCGGCGCATCGAGCTCTGCGCGCTCGCGGTCGACGTAGACGTTGATGTGGCGGCGCAGTGCTGGCCCCGGCTCGCACAGGCGGTCCTTCAGGCCCGGCCAGCGCTCGTCCAGTTGCGCGATCGCCTCCTCGACCGTCCCCGCCTCCAGCTCGAGTTGGCGCGGGAGGTCGGGGAACAGGGGCCTCAGCGTCGAAGGCAGATGCACGTCGGCCATGGCTACGCGACCGTTGCGACCTCGACGGAGGAGATGCCGGGCAAGTAGCTCGCGATCTCGTCCCAGCTCACGCCTTCGTCTGTGCTCGCGAAGACCTGGCCCGTGCTCGTTCCGAAGTACAGGCCTGGCGAGTCGTGCGCGTCGATCGCCATCCCCTCCCGCAGGACGCCGAGGTGCGCGTCCCGCTCCGGGAGCCCGCGGTCGAGGCGCTCCCACTTCGAGCCTGCGTCTCGCGTGCGCCAGACGGCTGCTTGCCCCTCCGGCATGCAGCGGCCGTGGCCCGGGTCGAGCGGGATGACGTAGAAGGTGTCACGGTCGTGCGGGTGCGCTGCCGCGGCGAAGCCGAACTCGGTTGGGAGGCCCTCGGTGATCTCCGTCCACGAGTGGCCGCCGTCGTCGCTTCGGTGCATGCCGACGTGGTTTTGCTGGTAGAAGCGCTCGGGGTCGACCGGCGAGCGGACGAGCTTGTGCACGCAGTAGCCGACCTCGGGGTTCTCGAGCGGCCAGTCGGCGCGAAGGCCCTTGTTGCGCGGCGTCCACGTCTCGCCGTCGTCGGTCGTCTCGAAGATGCCGTAGCCCTGCACAATCGCCCAGAGGTGCTTGGGATCGCCGGCGTCCGGAAGGATCGCCGGTACGCCGAGGTGGCCCGGGGGCTGGCTTCCCGGGTCGTTCCAGCTCTCGCTCCCCGGCTGCCCTTCGAGCGTCGAGAGAAGCGACCACGCACCGCCCCCGTCCCGACTCTCGAAGATGCCGACGGACTCCGCCCCCGCGAGGAGCCGCCCGTGCGCCGCGGTGAGCCCCGAGACCTTGGAGAGCTTCAGGCCGCCGTCGTCCTCGTAGGAGAGCCCCTCGCTCGAGAGCTCCCAGCTCTCGCCGAGGTCGCCCGAGCGCCAGACGCCTGCGCCGTGCCACTCGCTCGCGGCGGCCGCATAGATCGTGCCGGACTCGGGGTCGTGGATCGCGTGGTAGATCGGCCAGCCCTCGCAGAAGGGGCCGCGCACGGTCCAGTCGCGGCGATCCTCGCCCTCGATGAGGAAGAGGCCCTTGCGCGTTCCGATCAGGAGCAAGGTCTTCGGCATGGCGTCACCTCCGGTCGGATTCCGCGTACGGGAAGATAGACCCTCGGCCGAGCGGAAAGTCATCGCCCAGGTCGTCGATGAGTTCGCTCGGCCTCGGCAGTCTGACCCTCGACGACCGAAACGCGACCCAGGAGGCTGCCGTGCCCAAGCTCACCACGTTCCTCACCTTCGACGACCAGGCCGAAGAGGCGGTCAACCTCTACACCTCGATCTTCGAGAACTCGCGGATCCTGAGCACCCGCCGTTACCCCGAGGCGGGGCCGGGCGAGCCGGGCTCCCTCATGACCGCGACCTTCGAGCTCGAGGGACAGGAGCTCATGGCCCTGAACGGCGGCCCGTCCTTCAGCTTCTCGCAGGGGATCTCGCTCTTCGTGAGCTGCGAGACGCAGGACGAGGTCGACGAGCTCTGGGAGAAGCTCTCGGAAGGCGGGGAGAAGGGGCCGTGCGGCTGGCTCACGGACAAGTTCGGCGTGTCCTGGCAGATCATCCCCCGCGCGCTCGGTGAGCTCCTCGACGACGAAGATCCCGAGCGGGCGAACCGGGTCATGAACGCCATGCTCAAGATGAGCAAGATCGAGACCGAGGAGCTGAGGGCCGCAGCCGACGCGGGCTAGAGCTCAGGCGCGGTCGTCGAGG
>JACCXC010000119.1 GCA_013697275.1 Actinomycetota bacterium
CTCGACCTGCGCTACTGGCCGGCCTTCAACCTCGCGGACATGTTCATCGTGAGCGGGGTCTTGATCCTCCTGGCCGCCCTCGTAGCAGCCGAGCGCCAGCCCCGCCTCCACGGCCGCCGGCTCCCGCGCACCAGCGGGTGATCGTCACCGTCCCGCCCACCGCGGCGCGCGAGCGGCTCGACCGGTTCCTCGCGGCGCTCGAGGAGGTGGGCTCCCGGTCGGCGGCCGAGCGCCTGCTGGCCGGGGGAAACGTTCTCGTGGACGGCGCAACCCGCGCTAAGAGCCACCGGCTCGAGGGTGGGGAGGAGGTGGCGTTCGACCCGCCCGAGCGGGCGGCCTCGGATCTCGTACCGGAGGAGATGTCGCTCCGCGTCGCCTATGAGGACGAGCACCTCCTGGTCGTCGACAAGCCGGCCGGCGTGGTCGTCCATCCCTCTGCAGGACATACGGACGGGACGCTCGTGCACGGGCTCCTCGCCCATGCGATCGCAGGCGGGGACGAGCCCGAGCGGCCGGGCATCGTGCACAGGCTCGACCGGGACACGTCCGGCCTCCTCGTCGTCGCGCGCTCGGACGAGGCGCACCGGCGGCTGCAGCAGATGCTTTCGAAGCGCGAGATCACGCGGGAGTACCTCGCGCTGGTGCGGGGCCGCCCGCGTTCGTGGCGAGGGCGCGTGGAGGCCCCGATCGGTCGCGATCGCCACGACGCGACACGCATCTCGCTCGACAGCGACAGTCCACGGGAGGCGATCACGGACTTCGAGGTGGAGGAGCTCTTCCGCGAGCACGCCCTCCTCAGCGTTCGACTCCAGACGGGGCGAACGCACCAGATCCGCGTCCACCTCGCCGCGATCGACCTTCCGGTGTCCGGTGATCCTGTTTACGGAGCCTTGGGTGACCTCGATCTGGAGCGCCAGTTCCTCCATGCGGCGCGTCTCGCGTTCGCGCATCCCTTCACGGGGGACCCGGTGGCCGTCGAGTCTCCACTTCCGGAGGACCTCGCGGACGTGTTGCGGAGCGCTCGGTCTGCTTAGGCCGCGCGAGCGAGCTTGTCCTCGTAGAGACGGCGGTCGGCGAGATCGAAGAGCTGCTCCACAGGCCCGGCGACCTCGCTGAGGAAGGCTGCGCCCGCGCTCGTAGCGACGCCTCGGGGGAGGGCACGCTCCAGGCGGTCGAGGAGCGCATGGACGGCTTTGGTGTCTGCCTGGAGGAGGAGCGCCCCGAACTCGTCGCCTCCGAGCCGCCCCGCCCGGTCGTTTACGCGAAGTGTTCGAGTAAGCGCCGCGGCGACGGCCCGCAGGACGCGGTCGCCCTCCTGGTGGCCCTCGGTGTCGTTCAGCGCCTTGAAGTTGTCGAGGTCGAAGAGGACGAGCGCGAGCTTCCCGCGGTAGCGACGGGCCCGCGCGGCCTCCTCCGCGACTGCCGCATGGAAGGCCCGATGGTTCAGGAGCCCCGTCAACGGGTCGCGGCGAGCTCGCTCGGCCAGCTCGGCGGTGATTCGGGTCACGAGCGCCACCACCGCTCCGTCGAGCGCGGTGCGGGCGCCAGGGTCTCCGCGCCGCTCGAGCACGCGTCCGAGGGCGAGCGCCTCGGCCAGCACCTCGTCGGAGGCGAAGCCAAGCCCTTCGCGCTCGCGCGCGTGAGCGTCGAGCGCACGCGAGGGATCCTCGCCCGACCGTGCCGCCTCGACGACGAGCGGAAGGCTTCCAACCTGGCCCAGGCGCCCCAGGCGCTCCAAGGAGGGAACGGCTCCCCCGCGGAGCGCCTCTTCGACCGCCTCAGCGGCAATGTCCCAGGACGTCAGTCGCATGCCCCGCGAACAAGCGTACGGACGGAGTCGGCTAGGATTCATGCGTTCCGTTCCCGACCCGGCGGCAGTGACGGCGGGTGGCGGTGCCGGGAATCCCCGGTTCCACACGCTCGTCGCCGGAGCACGCACATCCAACCGAGGAGGTTTTCGCACGTGGCTGACGTCGTTTCCATGCGCGAGCTTCTGGAGGCCGGCGTTCACTTCGGCCACCAGACGCGACGCTGGAACCCCAAGATGCGCCGCTTTCTCTTCACCGAGCGCGGCGGAATCTACATCATCGACCTGCAGCAGACGCTCGCCCTGCTGGAGGAGGCCTACGCCTTTGTCCGGAACATTTCGGAGCGCGGAGGCGCCGTGCTTTTCGTCGGTACGAAGAAGCAGTGCCAGGACGCCGTCGCCGACGAAGCGCGCCGCGTCGGCATGCCCTTCGTGAACCACCGCTGGCTCGGTGGCCTTCTGACGAACTGGCGCACGATCTCGAATCGCCTCGAGCGGCTCGAGGAGCTTCGCCGCCAGCGTGACGAGGGCCAGCTCGAGTTGCTTCCGCCCAAGGAGCGGATCTCGCTGCTCGGTCAGCTCGAGAAACTCGAGACCAACCTCGGTGGCGTGCACGACATGCGCGACCTGCCCGACGCGGTCTTCGTGATCGACCTGAAGAAGGAGCAGCTCGCGATCCGGGAGGCCCGCCGGCTGGGGATCCCGGTCGTCGGCCTCGTGGACACGAACTGCGACCCTGACGACGCCGACTTCATCATCCCGGGTAACGACGATGCGATCAGCGCTTGCTCGCTCGTGACTCGCGTGATTGCGAACGCGGTCGCCGACGGGCGGCAGGGCGTTTCTGAGGCCGAGATGGCCCAGTCGAACGGGCGGCCGCCAGAGGAGCCCGTCACCCAGGATGAGCCGGCCGACCCGATCGAGGAGTACGGCTCGGAGACCGCTGCGCTCGCGGAGGAGGCGCTCGGCGAGATCGCGGATCCCGTCGAGGATGCACCAGCCGAGGACGCACCAGCCGAGGAGACCTCGCAGTGACGATCACCGCGAGCCAGGTCAAGGAGCTTCGTGACATGACGGGCGCGGGGATGATGGATTGCAAGCGCGCGCTCCAGGACACAGGCGGCGATCTCGAGGAAGCGCGCCGACTCCTGCGGGAGAAGGGCATGGCCTCGGCCGGAAAGCGCGCCGGGCGCGAGACGACCGAGGGCAAGGTGCTGATCCGCGTCGAGGGCGATCGTGGCGCGATCGTCGCCGTGGGCTCGGAGACGGAGCCTGTCTCGGGGAACGAGGACTTCGGCGCGTTCGCCGAGCGCGCGCTCGAGCTTGCGTTCACCGAAGGGCCGGATGCGCTCGCCGACCTCGAGGAGGAGCGCCTCGACCTCGTCGGCCGCCTGGGCGAGAACATCGCCCTGCGCGGAGCGGCGCGAGTCGAGGCAGGCGAGGGCGAGCGGCTCGCAGCCTACGTCCACCCGCCTGCAAGCAAGATCGGCGTCCTCGTTCGAGCCCGTGCGAGTGAGGAGCTCGCCCGGATGGTCGCGATGCACATAGCCGCGTCCCGGCCCCAGTACGCGAGGCGCGAGGAAGTGCCTGCCGAAGACATCCGACGCGAGCGCGAGATCTACGAGAAGCTCCCGGAGGTGGGTTCCAAGCCCGAGCACATCCGTCCGCAGATCGTCGAGGGGATGATCGGTAAGCGTTTCTTCGCGGATGCCGTGCTACTCGATCAGCCCTGGATCCACGACCCGGCACTGACCGTCGGGAAGGCGCTCTCCGAGCACGGGGCGGAAGTGCTCGAGTTCGTCCGGTACTCGGTGACCGAATGAGCGCCGAGGCCGGGACGAGCGTCGCCGAGGCGCCCGCCTCGGACTCGCCGGCCTTCAAGCGCGTCCTCGTGAAGGTGTCCGGGGAAGCGTTGATGGGCGACCAGGAGTACGGGATCGCCCCGGACCGGGTCCGCGCTCTCGCAGGCCAGCTGAGGCGGCTGACCGAGCTCGGGATCGAGACGGCCGTTGTGATCGGTGCCGGGAACATCTTCCGCGGCATGAGCGGGGCGGCGGCGGGCATGGATCGTGCGACGGCCGACTACGGCGGGATGCTGGCGACGCTCCTCAACTGCCTGGCCGTCCAGGACGCGCTCGAGAAGCTGCAGGTCCATACCAGGATCCTCTCCGCCATCGACGTGAGCGAGGTGGCCGAGCCGTACATCCGCCGCCGCGCGATCCGCCACCTGGAGAAGCGGCGCGTCGTCATCTTTGCCGCGGGCACGGGCAACCCGTTCTTCACCACGGACACTGCCGCCGCGCTGAGGGCGCTCGAGATCGGCGCCGAGGCCATCCTGATGGGCAAGAACGGGGTCGACGGGGTCTACGCGGGCGATCCGAACGAGGACCCGGCCGCGGAGTTTCTCCCCGAGCTCACTCATCGCGAGGCGCTCGAGCGAGGACTGCGCGTGATGGACACGACTGCGCTCTCGCTCTGTATGGACAACGGGCTTCCGATCCACGTCTTCGGGCTCGACGACGAGGCGAACATCGAGCGCGTCGCCCGGGGCGAGCGAGTCGGAACGGTGATCAGGACCCCGGGAAGGGAGGATCGAGACCGATGATGGACGAGCTCCTGAACGATGCCGAGCGGCGCATGGACAAATCGGTCGAGGCGACCGCGCACGAGCTGAACACGGTTCGGACCGGCCGCGCCTCGGCTGCGCTCCTCGACCGGATCCAGGTCGACTACTACGGCCAGAAGACGCCTCTTCGCCAGCTCGCGACGCTCAACGTTCCCGAGCCTCGCATGCTCACGGTGCAGCCCTTCGACCCGAGCTCCGTGAAGGCGATCGAGCGGGCGATCCAGGAGTCCGACCTCGGCCTGACGCCTTCGAACGACGGCAAGCTGATTCGGCTGCCCATCCCGCAGCTGACCGAGGAACGGCGCAAGGAGCTCGTCAAAGTCGTGCGGCACCTGGGGGAGGAGGGCAAGGTCGCCGTCCGGAACGTGCGCCGCGACGTCATGCACCACCTGAAGGAGCTCGTGAAGGATGGCGATGTGGGCGACGACGACGAGCGCCGCGCCGAGGAGCGGGCGCAGAAGCTCACGGACGATCACGTCAAGCGGATCGACGACCTCCTCAAGCGCAAGGAAGAGGAGATCATGGAGGTTTGACCGGTGTCCCGCCTGGCGGCGGAACGTCGACGAGTATGGACCTCCTCACTCGAATCAGGACACTTCGGGGGCTGCGCGCGGCTCCCGAAGTCCCGCTTCCCGACGTCGCGCGTTGCGTGGCGATCATCATGGACGGAAACGGCCGGTGGGCCAGGCGGCGGCGGCTGCCCGTTGCGGCGGGCCACCGCGCCGGGACGCGCGCCCTGCGCAGGACGGTCGAGGCGGCTATCGACCTCGGGGTCGAGTCGCTCTGCGTCTACGCCTTCTCGACGGAGAACTGGTCCCGGCCTGCCGACGAGGTCGAGAGCCTGATGGGGATCTTCGTCGAGACGATCGAGCGGGAGCTGCCCGACCTGGCGCGCCAGGGCGTGCGGGTGCGCTTCATCGGCCGGCGCGACCGGGCGACGGACGCGCTGCGAGCGAAGATGGCGGAGCTCGAGGAAGACACGGCCGCGAACGACCGGCTCGAGCTCTGGATCGCCTTCGATTACGGCGGGCGCGCCGAGGTCGTCGAAGCGACCCGGCGGCTGGTGGATGAGGGCGTCGAGGCCCGTGACATCGACGAGAACGCGATCGCGGCGCGTCTCTACGCCCCCGAGATGGCCGAGCCGGACATCCTCATCCGCACCTCGGGCGAGCAGCGGATCTCGAACTTCCTGCTCTGGCAGCTCGCCTACACGGAGCTGGTCTTCGTCGAGACCCTGTGGCCGGACTTCGGGGAGCGCGACCTGCGACACGCGCTCGGCGAGTACGCAGGCCGGCGCCGCCGCTTCGGCGGCAGGTGACCTCCTTCCTCTCGCGCGCGGCCGTCGTCGTCGCCGGCCTGCCCGTGGTCATCGGAGCGGCGGTTGTGGGCGGCTGGTTCCTGTTCGCCGTGACGGGGATCGCTGCGCTCGTCGCGCTGCACGAGCTCTACCGGATGGCACGCGACCTGCGCCCGCTCGTCCTGGCGGGCTTCGGCGGTCTTCTCGGCGCCTTCCTCGGCGCTGAGCTGGGTGGCGCCGAATGGATGCTGGCCGGGTTCCTCGTGACCTTCCCGCTCGCCTTCCTCTTCGCCGCAATCGCGGCCACGCGCCAGTCGACGACGGTCGCCGTCGGGACGACGATCTTCGGGGCGGCCTGGGTGAGCCTCGGACTCGCGCACGTCATCCTCTTGCGGCGGATCGACGAGAATCCGACCGACGCGGTTCTTGCTGTTCTCTTCACTGTCTTCGCAACCGACACCTTCGCCTACCTGGGCGGGCGTCTCGCCGGCCGGCACCGGATGACGCCGATCATGTCGCCCGCGAAGACCTGGGAGGGGTTCGTGGTCGGCGCGCTCGCGGGGCTCGCGACGGCGTTCATCGTCCTCTACACGACCGCCTACGACGGGTGGCGATCCCTGATCGTCGGCGGAGCCGTCGTCCTGGCCGCGACTGTCGGAGACCTCTTCGAGTCGCTGGTGAAGCGCGACCTCGGCGCGAAGGACACGGGCAGCATCCTGCTCGGCCACGGCGGCGTCCTCGATCGCGTCGACTCCCTCCTCTTCGCCGGCCCTGTGGGGTACTACGTCTTCCTCGCGGTCGGGGCGTCCTGAGGCAGGCGACTGCGCGGGCCGGGCAAGCCCGGCCCCTACACTGATTTCTATGAAGCGGGTTGCGCTCCTCGGCGCCACGGGGTCGATCGGGCGCCAGGCACTCGAGGTGATCGAAGCGAATGCCGGCCTGGAGCTCGTGGCCGCGGCCTCCGGCTCGCAGCCTCTGGACGGGCTCGCGCCGCTCACGCAGGTCGGAGGCGACCTGACGGAGCTCCTCGAGCGTGCGGAGCCCGACGTCGTCCTGAACGCCGTCGTCGGGTTCGCCGGCCTTCCGGCCACGCTCTGGGCGCTCGAGCGCGGCGTCGACCTTGCGCTCGCCAACAAGGAGAGCCTCGTCGCTGCGGGGGAGCTCGCGCTGGCCGCCCAGCGGGGCGGGGGAGGGCGGATCCTGCCGGTGGACAGCGAGCACTCCGCCGTCTTCCAATGCCTGGACGGGCGCGCCTCCGAGACGGTCGACTCTCTCGTCCTGACAGCGTCCGGCGGTCCGTTCCGCAGCCGGACCCGCGTAGAGCTCGCCTCGGTCACGCCCTCCGAGGCGCTCGCCCATCCGACCTGGAGCATGGGGCCGAAGATCACGATCGACTCGGCCACGCTCATGAACAAGGGCCTCGAAGTGATCGAGGCGCACTTCCTCTTCGGGCTGCCGTTCGACCGGATCGAAGTGGTGGTGCATCCGACCTCGGTCGTGCACGGGCTCGTCCGGTTCCGGGACGGCGCCGCCCTGGCTCACGTCGGCTATCCCGACATGCGGGTGCCCATCTCCTTCGCGCTGACGTATCCGGAACGCGCGCCGACCTCCGTGGCCGCGCTCGACTTCACCTCGGGCCTCATCCTCGAGTTCGCGCCCCCCGACGAGGAGAACTTCCCCGCGCTCGGGCTCGCCCGCAGCGCCGGAGAGGCGGGTGGAAGCGCGCCCTGCGTCCTGAACGCCGCGAACGAGGTCGCAGTCACGGCGTTCCTCGACGGCGAGCTGTCCTTTCTCGCGATTCCCGAGATCGTCGAGAGAACGCTGTCCGCGGTCGCCACACCCCCCGCAGGTGACGTGGAGGAGCTGCTGGCGATCGACGCCGAGGCCCGTCGCGTCGCCAAAGCCCTGACCCGGGTGCTGGTTCACTGAGCATCTCCGTCTCGATCGTCGGCCTCACGTTCCTGATCCTCATCCACGAGGCCGGGCACTTCTTCGTCGCGCGCGCTGTCGGAATGCGTCCGCGCCGCTTCTACCTCTTCTTCCCCCCCGCCGTCGTCAAGCGGGAGCGAAACGGGATCGAGTACGGGATCGGAGCGATCCCGCTCGGCGGCTACGTGAAGATCCCCGGGATGCACCGTCCGGCGTCGGGCGACCTGGATGCCCACACCGGCCCCGCGCGTGAGCAGGCACCGTGGCTGGAGCGCGAGCACGAGCCGGTGCGCCGCGCCCTCGAGGAGGAGCGCCTGGACGACGCGCGCGCGGCCCTTGGGCATGTGCGAGAGGCGGTGGGCCGCGCCGACCTCACCGACGGCGCCCGGCGAAGCGCCGAGCGGGGCATCGCCGACCTAGACGACGCGCTCTCGGACGACGCCTACTGGCGCGCCAAGGCGTGGAAGAAGATCGCCGTGATCTTCGCGGGGCCCGCGACGAACCTCGTCTTCGCGGTCGCGCTCCTGGCAGCCGTGTTCATGATCGGCGTCCCGGCAAACGTGAGCCGGACGGTGGAGAACGTCGTCGGCGACTCGCCGGCGCTCGAGGCGGGCCTCCAGCCGGGAGACACGATCGTGGCGATCGACGGGCGGCGCGTCACCGGCGAGACGATCTCGGAGGCGATCCGCGCGAGCGACGGGGAGCCGATCACGCTCACGGTCGTCCGCGAAGGGCGCCCGACCGAGCTCGAGCCCGCCCGCCCGCTCCGGACCGAGGGTGTCTACCGCCTCGGCTTCGAGCTTCGTCCGACGTACGAGAGCTTCGGGCCCGTCGAGTCGGTCGAACTCGCGTTTCGGGACATCTGGCGGGTGACCGAGGCCACCGGAAGCGCGCTCGCCCGCCTGGTGACCGGCGACAGCCGTGACGAGATCTCGAGCCCGGTCGGAATCGTCCAGGGCTCGAGCGAGGCGCTCGACTTCAGCGTGACCGTCTACCTGCGGATCCTCGCCCTGATCAGCCTGTCACTTGCGATCCTGAACCTGCTCCCGCTCCTGCCGCTCGACGGCGGCCACATAGCCTTTTCCGTGATCGAGGCCGTTCGCGGCCGCGCGATCCCCCGGGTCGCCTATGAGCGCTTCTCGCTGGTCGGAATCGCGCTCGTCCTCTTCCTCTTCTTCATCGGGCTCTCGAACGACGTGAACCGCCTGAACGGCGGCTAGCCCCTTTCAGAAGAGGCCGAACCGCTTGCGGCGGGGGCCGGTCGCGGGCGGCGGCGGGTCGAGCTCCGCGCCCTCGAGGATCGCCGCGGGCGCGTCCTCGGTGAGAAACGTCGCCAACCCGTGATCGTCGAGCGTGGCGACGGCGTCCGCCAGGCCCATCTCCCGGAGTGCCGGCGAATGTGCGTCGCTTGCCAGCACGTGCGCAAGACGCAGCTCGAAGAGGCGCTTCGCGGCTTGCTGCGTCGCCCTGCCCAGGCGTCCGTCCAGCGAGGCGGCCGTCACCTGCACGAGCGTCCCGGAGCGGACGAGGGGTTCCAGCCGCTCGGGTGCGGCCTTGACCTCGGGGTTCCGTTCCGGATGGGCGAGGAGGCACGTCAGCCCAGCCGCACGCAGTTCGAACGCGATTCGCTCCAGTCCGAGCGGCCAGCCTCGGTAAGGGAACTCGACGAGAACGTACCGACCCGTCTGAGCCAAGGAAAAGCGTCGAAGGTCGTCCGGCGTCAGCCCGCCCAGCGCGCCGAGGTCGAGCTCGCCGCCGAAGTGAACCTCCAGAGGAATGCCCTTCTGGGCGAAGTCCTCGCGCAGCGTGGCGACGCGGCTCTCCATCTCCTCGGGCGTGGTGGGGTAGTCGTCGCGCACATGGGGCGTCGCAGCCACAGCGGTGATCCCGTCGACGACCGCGCGTTCAGCGATCGCGCGGCTCTCCGCGAGCGTGGCGGCCCCGTCATCGATTCCGGGGAGGATGTGGGTATGAAGGTCGATCACCGCGCGCCGCCTACGATACGGCCGCACCCCGTCGCGCCCCTTCCGACGTGGTGAGGAGAGCAACGCCCGCGCGGCGCATCGTGCGGGTCGGCGGCGTTGCGGCTCTGCTCGCACTCTGCGCGGCGAGCGCCCGCTTCATCGTCTGGCCGGCCGACGACGAGCCCGGGCGAGCCGACGCGGTCGTCGTCCTCGCCGGCGGTGCAGGTGAGCGGCTTCGCGAGGGACAGCGCCTGGTCGAGCGAGGCGTCGCGCCCGTCCTCGTCCTTTCGCACGGGACGGACTGCAATGCGCATTCGGGCCACGAAGTCATCTGCTTCACGCCGCAGCCTGACCGGACGCAAGGCGAGGCCCGGGCGGCAAGCCGGATTGCCGAGCGGCGGGGCTGGCGCACGCTCGTCGTCGTGACGTCGACGTACCACGTGAGCCGCACGAGGATGCTCTTCGAGCGCTGCTTCGACGGGGAAGTGCGGGCGGTCGGCGCACGGCCCGACTCGCCGGGTGGCCTTCCGAGCGCACGCAACCTGACCCGAGAGTGGCTGGGTTTCGGACACGCCTTCCTCGTCGAGCGAGGCTGCTGAAAGCGGTCGAAGCCGCACGGCTAGACTGTTTTCAGTCTTGGCGAGCCGGGTTCAGATCAGGGTCGGCGGCGTGCCCGTCGGGGGCGGCGCTCCCGTCGCGATCCAGTCGATGACGACCACGAGCACGTGGGACGTCGACGCGACGATGGGCCAGATCGGCGGGCTCGCCTCTGCTGGCTGCGAGATCGTCCGGGTCGCAGTCCCGAAGACCGAGGACGCGGACGCCCTCGCGAAGCTGGTCTACCTGAGCCCGCTTCCGATCGTCGCCGACATCCACTTCAATGCCTCCCTCGCCCTTCGCGCGATCGACGCGGGAGTGGCCGCCGTGCGCATCAACCCAGGAAACATCGGTGGCCCGGAGCGCGTGGAGACCGTCGTCCGCGCCGCCAAGGCGAAGGGCATTCCGATGCGGATCGGGGCGAACTCGGGCTCGCTCCCCGAGCACCTGAGGCCGCTCGCCCAGCGCGACACCGCGCAGGCCCTGGTTCAAGAGGCCCTCGAGCAGGTCGAACTCCTCGAGCGCCTCGACTACCGCGACTTCAAGATCTCGGTCAAGTCGAGCTCGGTGCCGACGATGATCCGCGCCTACCGAATGCTCTCCGAGAAGGTCCCGTACCCGCTCCACCTCGGCGTGACCGAGGCCGGAACGCCCTTTACCGGCTCGATCAAGAGCGCGGTCGGGCTCGGCAGCCTCCTGATGGACGGGATCGGGGACACGCTACGCGTCTCCCTGACCGCCGACCCGGTCGAGGAGGTCAAGGTCGCCTGGGAGATCCTCAAGGCGCTCGGCCTGCGCGAGCGCGGGCCCGTCATGATCGCCTGCCCCTCCTGCGGACGCGACAACGTGGGCGTCCACCTCCTGGCCGAGGCGGTCGAGGAGCGCCTCCGCGACTATCCGCAGGCGTTCGAGGTCGCCGTGATGGGCTGCGCCGTGAACGGGCCGGGGGAGGCGGGGGACGCCGACTTCGGGATCGCCGGCGGGCGCGAAACCGGCTTCCTCTATGCGCACGGCCGGGTACTGAAGAAGACGCCGACGCCAATTCTCGTGGATGAGCTCTTCACCGAAATCGACGCGTGGATCGAAGCCGGGATGGTTCGGCCCAAACGCCTGAAGCTCGCGAAGCCGGCCGCCCAGCTCATGGCCGAAGCGGCTCAGCGACCGGCTTAGGCGTGCCGCGCGCATCCCAGCTCTTCATCCCGACGCTCCGAGAGGACCCGGGCGATGCCGAGGCGGCGAGCCATCGACTGCTCGTCCGCGGCGGCTTCATCCGGCAGGTGGGCGCGGGCCTCTGGACGTACCTCCCGCTGGGGTGGAAGGTGCACGAGAAGGCCGTCCAGATCGTGCGCGAGGAGATGGACGCGATCGGCGGTCAGGAGCTTCTGATGCCCGTCCTCACGCCTGCGGAGCTCTGGCAGGCGAGCGGGCGCTACGACATTCCGGAGATCTACAAGCTCGAGGATCGCGCAGGGCGGCCGTTCATCCTCCCGATGACCCACGAGGAGACGGTCACCTTCCACGCGCGCGAGATCCGCTCTTATCGCGAGCTGCCGCAGATCCTCTATCACTTCCAGACCAAGAACCGGGACGAGCCGAGGCCGCGCGGCGGGCTCCTGCGCGTGCGCGAGTTCATCATGAAAGACGCCTATTCCTTCGACCGAGACGAGGAGGGGCTCGAGGAGAGCTTCCAGAAGCACGCCGGCGCCTACCGGCGGATCTTCGAGCGCTGTCGGCTCGAGTTCCACGAGGTCCAGGCGGAGCCCGGGATGATGGGCGGGAGCGAGTCGATCGACTACCTCGCCCCGTCGGGCTCGGGTGAGAACACGCTGGTCACCTGCGAGCGCGGCGATTACGCGGCCGATCTCGAGATCGCGCGCGGGATCCCCCGCCCCGCGGAGTTCCCCGCGGCACTCGCTGCACCCGAGGAGGTCGAGACCCCCGGCGTCAAGACGATCGAGGGGCTCGCGGAGCTCCTCGGAATCGACGCCGCTGCGACCTCGAAGGCGATGCCTGTCGTCCGCCCCGACGGCACCCTCGTTCTCGGCCTCGTGCGCGGTGACGACCGCTTGTCCGACAGCAAGATGCTCGGCGTACTCGGGAGCGACTACCGGGCGGCGACCGACGAGGAGATCCGCTCGGCCTTCGGGGCTTCCGGCGGCTCGCTCGGTCCCGTCGGGCTCGAGCTGGACGTGATCGCAGACGAGGCGCTCCGGGACGGACAGTTCGTGGCAGGGGCGAATCGCGACGGCCGACACCTGCGCGGCGTCGAGGCGGGCCGCGACTACGCGCCGCGGTTCGCCGACATCCGCGAGCCGCGTGACGGAGATCGCTGCCCGCGCTGCGGCGGCGCGCTCACCTTCCAGACGGCGATCGAGGTCGGGCACATTTTCAAGCTCGGCACTCGCTACTCCAAGCCGCTCGGTGCGACGTTCCTCGATGAGGCGGGGGAGGCCCGTCCGATCATGATGGGGAGCTACGGGATCGGGCCCGGGCGGATCGTCGCAGCGGCCGTCGAGCAGGGGCACGACGAGCACGGGATCGCCTGGCCGCGCGCGCTTGCGCCGTACGACGTCCACCTCGTGCCGATCGAGGCGGCCGGCGCGGAGGCGATGGCCACTGCGGAGCAACTGGCCGACACGCTCGAGGGGGCAGGTTTCACGGTGCTCGTGGACGACCGCGACCGCAGGCCCGGGGAGAAGTTCGCCGACGCCGACCTGATCGGCCTTCCGTACCGGATCACCGTGGGGAAGAAGACGGTCGAGGACGGGCGCGTCGACCTGCTCGTCCGCTCCGGTCGCCAGGAGGAGCGCGTCGCGGTCGGGGATGTGCCTGAGCGGGTAGGGGGACTCTGATGGCCCGCAAGCGCCGCTTCAGCGATCAAGCGTTCGGGAGCGCCGTCCAGGCCTTGATGGGGGAGACGGGCACGACCTACCGGGCGCTCGGTGAACGAACTGGCCTCTCGGCCGGATACCTGAACCACCTCGTCCACGGGAACCGCCCGGTCCCGTCGAACGACGTGATGGCGTCACTCGCAAAAGCACTCGGGGTCGAGCCCGAGCACTTCCGCGAGTACCGCGTCAGAGTCATCACCGAGAAGCTCGAGGCGATGCCCGGTCTCGTAGACCGGCTATACCGCCGTTACGGCGGCTAAGAACTCTAGGCGGCGGTGTGCTCCGCGGCGGCCCCGGCTCTGAGGACTTTCCCTCGGCCCGCGGAATCACTGTGCTGGCCTCGGGGGAAGAGCGAAATGACACGAGAATCGCGAGCGGCGAGATGGAAGCGCACCGGTCAAGCACGGTTGACGGAGTGCGCCTCGCCACAGTGAGCGCGTCCGCCCACGGGACTGCGCTATCGTGGCCCCCACGGGGCGTGGCGCAGCCTGGTTAGCGCGCCAGTCTGGGGGACTGGAGGTCCCCGGTTCGAATCCGGGCGCCCCGACTAGCGGACCCGCTTCTGCCGCTTGGCGCGCAGCTCGCGGTCTAGCGGTCGGCCGACCGACAG
>JACCXC010000054.1 GCA_013697275.1 Actinomycetota bacterium
GGAAGAGCACCGCGCCCGGCTCGGCCCGCGCGCGCACCCAATCGGCCGGCGCGGCCAGCACGGCCTCCGTCGCGTCGGCGTCGACGCGCGGGTCCGAGATCCCCGAAGGCGCGAAGACCGCGGCGGCGGCGACCGCCGCCAGGCAGAGGGCAGCGGCGGCCCGGGGGAGGTCGCGAACGATCCGGGCGACACCGACACCGACGAGGGCCGCCCAGATGGGCAGGCCGTACATCAGGTGGCGTGGCGAGAGGAGGTGCATCAGGTCTTCGTCCGCCTTAGCGAGCACCATCAAGAACGGGATTGCCGCGAGCGCGAGGAGCGCGAAGACGCCGAAGGCGGGCGCGCGGCGGAAGACGACGAAGAGCCCGGCGAGCGCGAGCGCGAAGAAGCCAAGCGCGAGCGCTCCCGTGCCGCCGGCGAAGGCTGCGAGCGCCTCCCCAAGCTGCTCGGCCGCGAAGTCGGGTGCAGCCACGCTCTCGCGCTCGAACGCGCCCACGCCGAAGCGCTCGCTCAGGCGCAGGTCGGCGATCAAGAACGGGGCGAGCGCAAGTCCGACAGCGAAGACCGGAAGCGCGGTTCGCAGGCGCGAGCGCCCGCGCCAGATCGCAATGGCGACGGCCGCCTCGATCGCCACGACGACGATCCCGTAAGGGTGGGCTGCCGGGAGGAGCCAGGCCGCGACGGCGGCTGCCATGACGGCGCCGATCGTCCTTTGCTCCAGGGCCCGGACGAAGAGATCGACTGCCAGCGCGCTCGCAAAGGCGAAGAGCGCGTACATTCGCCCGATCGTCCCGTAGACGGCGAGCATCGACGACGTGGCGGTGATGATCGCGGCAACGACACCTGCCGTGCGGCCGCCGAGCCGCCGCCCGAGGTCGTAGCAGACGGGCACGGTGGCGAGCGCGAAGACGACGGAGAGCCAGCGGAGCGACTCGGTCGACGCGTCCAGCGAGAGCGCCACGTGCGCAAAGGCGAAGTGGAGAGGCGCGCCGCCGCGGTCTTGGAGCACGACGTCGAGGAGCTCCCGGAACGGGTGGAGCGCGGTCAGCCCGGCGAGCACCTCGTCGTCGAAGAGCGGCTTGCCCGAGACGTCCGGAACCAGTCGGGCGAGGAGGACGCCGAGCGCGGCGAAAACCGCGAGGGCAGCCGCGACGACGCCCGCCTCGGGTCGCTCGAGCAGCCCGGCGAGCGGCCTCGGCCCCCGCGCTGCAAGGGTCTCCGACTCGGACGCGGGAGGAGGCGCGGCCATGCCCGAGGACTCTACTTCCAGGCGCTTCCCTGCGGTGTCATTCGGGACGAAGCCGGTAGACTCGCGCGGTGCCCAAGCGACAGAAGCGCGTACTCGTCACGGGTGGATGCGGGTTTATCCCGTCCAACTTCATCCGCCACATCTTGGCGCACACTCCCTACGACGTTGTCTCGCTCGACGCGCTGACGTACGCGGGGAACATCGAGAATCTGCGCGACGTGATGGGGCACGAGCGGCTCTCGTTCGTGCACGGCGACATCCGCGATCCGGACTGCGTCCGCGACGTCGTCGCCGAGGTCGACGTGATCGTGAACGCCGCGGCCGAGTCGCACGTCGAGAAGTCGATCCAGGAAGGCGCATCCGAGTTCGTCAAGACGAACGTGGAGGGGACGCAGATCCTGCTGGACGCGTGCCGCGGAACGCCGATCGACCGCTTCATTCTGATCTCCTCGAGCGAGGTGTACGGGACGGCGGAGCGCGCGCCCATGGACGAGGAGCACCCGATCAACCCGCGCAGCCCGTACGCCGCGACGAAGGCGGGCGGCGACCGACTCGCCTACGCCTACTACGTCACGTACGACCTGCCGATCGTGATCGTGCGCCCGTTCAACAACTATGGCCCCTTCCAGCACCCGGAGAAGGTGCTGCCGAAGTTCATCATTCAGGCGCTCCGCGACGAGCCGCTCACGGTGCACGGGGACGGTCATGCTTCCCGAGACTGGCTCTACGTCGAGGACGATGCGGAGGCGATCGAGTCGGTCATGCAGGCGGACATCGACACGGTCGCCGGCGAGGTGTTCAACGTCGCCACGGGGATCGACATCTCGGTGCAGGAGATCGCGAACCACGTCCTCGACGCGCTGGACAAGCCGCCTTCCCTGAAGGTGCACGTGGACGAGCGGCCCGGTCAGGTGCATCGCCACATCGGCTCGACAGAGAAGGCCGAGCAGATGCTCGGCTGGCGCGCGCGGACGTCGTTCGAGGAGGGTCTCGAGCAGACGATCAACTGGTACGCGGAGAATCGTTCCTGGTGGGAGTCGATCCTCACAGCGAGCGAGAGCGCCTTCTCGTCCTCGGCGCCGGCCCAGCCCAGCTAGGGCTGCTCCGCTCGGCGCGCGCGCGCGGGCTCGCCGTCGTCGCGTGTGACCGTGATCGCGGAGCCGTCGGCTTGCGTTACGCCCGCCGGCACGCCCTCGTCTCGACGGAGGACGAGGAGGGCATCGAGTCGGCCGCCCTCTCGGAGGGCGTCGGCGGACTCATCGCTCCCGGGATCGACTGGCCGGTGGCGATCGCGGCGCGGGTGGCGGCTCGCCTGGGCCTGCCGCACCCGCTCGACCCGGAGACGGCGGCCCTCACGGTTTCGAAAGTGCGCCAGCGCGAGCGCTTCGACGCGGCGGAGGTGCCGCAGCCCCGATGGCGCCTCGTTTCCTCCGCCGAGGAGAACACCGAGCTCCCGTGCGTCGTGAAGCCGCCAGACCGCCAGGGGCAGGTCGCGGTGACGCTCGTCCGCGAGCCAGGCGAGCTGCGACACGCGCTCGAGGCAGCGCTGTCTGCCTCCCGGGAGGGCACCGCACTGATTGAGGAATGGGTGGACGGGCCCGAGGTGACCGTGAACGCGTTCTCCGTCGAGGGCCGGTTTCGCGCGCTCACGGTCACCGATCGCCTGACGGCGGAACCGCCCGCGTTCGGAGTGGCGCTCGCGCACGCCTGGCCGAGCACGCAGGCGGTGGAAGAGGCGGTCGATGCAGCCGTGCATGCGGCGACCGCGCTGGGCGTGCGCGAGGGGCCGACCTACACGCAGATCCGCATGGGCCCGGACGGCCCGAAGGTGATCGAGCTGGCTGCCCGGCTGGGCGGGGGTCACGACGCCCTGCTCTGCGAGGCCGCGCTCGGCATCGACTTGAATGCGCTCGCGATCGCCGCCGCGTTCGGACGCCGCGTCGAGATCCCACCCGCGCGGCCCGCCGGGGGTGCCTGCGTGGCCTTCCTCGTCCCGACGCCGGGTCGTCTGCGGACAGTCGAGGGCCTCGAGGCGGCCCGCGAGGTGCCGGGCGTGCTCGATGTGGTCACCTACCGGCCGCCCGGATGGCAGTTCGGCCCACTCCTGGTCGGCGCAGATCGCGCAGGCTATGTTCTCGTCCGCGGCGAATCGCGCGGGGACGCTCTGTCTCGCGCCGCCGCGGCTGCCGACAGAATCCAGTTTGTCGTCGAGAGCCGTTAGGTCCGCGACGCTTTCGGCACATCCGCGTGACGCTTCTGGCGAGTCACGGCCGCCCAGAGGCACGGACCCTGCCGCGCCGTGCGAGCGACGCAGACCTTGGCACACATCCGTGACCCTTCCAGCGCGGTCGTGGGTCTCGAGAGGGACAGACCCTGCGCGGGGGTGGGCTGGCGTCGGTCGGTTTCGACGGGTGAGCGCGTAGGCTTCGGTCGATGCAACGGACGCGAATTAGGCGCGAGACGCTGCTCGGGTTCCAGCCGCCCGCGATCGGCGAGGAAGAGGTCGAGGCGGTCGTCCAGACCCTCCGGACAGGGTGGATCGCTACCGGCCCGCGCGCGGCGGAGCTCGAAGAGCGCTTCTCTGAGTACGTGGGGGCGCGGCACGCCGTTTCGCTCGCCTCCGGGACGGCGGCCCTCCACCTCGCGCTTCTCGGGGCCGGGATCGGCGAGGGCGATGAGGTAATCACGACCCCGATCACCTGGCCCGCGACGGGGAATGTGATCGTGCATACGGGCGCGCGACCTGTGTTCGTCGACGTGCGTGCGGCGGACCTGAACATCGACCCGAAGGCGGTTGCCGCGGGGATCACGCCGCGCACGAAGGCGATCATGCCCGTCCACCTCGCCGGGCAGCCTTGCGACCTCGACGCCCTGCTCGAGCTAGGCATCCCCGTGATCGAGGACGCGACGCACGCGGCCGAGTCCGTCTACCGGGGGAAGAAGATCGGCTCCGTCCCTGGCTCTCTCGGGGCTTGCTTCTCCCTGAACGCGACCAAGAACGTCGCTGCCGCGGAAGGTGGTCTCTTGGCCACCGATGATGACGACCTCGCTGCGGAGGTGCGCGAGCTGCGCCTCATGCGGCGGAGGGAGGGTTCTCACTACGACATCCGCGTCGCAGGCTTCAAGGCGAACCTGCCCGACCTCCTCGCGGCTCTCGCGCTCGTCCAGCTGGAGAAGATCGACGGGCACGCCGAGACCCGGCGTCGCCACGTCGAGGCCTACGACGCCGCGCTCTCAGACCTCCCTGGACTGACACCGCTTTCACGCGACCCGCGGGACGTCCATGCCTTTCACATCTACGTCATCCGGATCGACCCGAAGCTCGCGGGGGCTGACCGCGACGCCTATCGCGAGGCACTTCTCGCCGAGAACATCGCCACGAGCATCCATTTTCTCCCGCTCCATCGGCTCACGTACTACCGCGAGCGCTTTCCCGACCAGCCGCGTCTGCCCGTGGCCGAGCGCGCCGGCGACGAGGTCCTCTCGCTCCCGCTCTCCCCGGCGCACTCGGACGCGGACATCGAAGACGCGACCGACGCGCTCCGGCGCGTGCACGCCGACTTCACCGGCTGATGGTCGCGCGGCCCGGCGCGCGGCCCGACGTCACGGTCTCGATTGTGAGCTCGGCGAGCCGCCAGACCCTCCTCGCCCTTCTCGCTTCCCTCGAGCCCGAGCTCGCGGGCCCGGCGAGTATGGAGGTGGTCGTCCTCGACAACGCGTCGGAGGATGGCTCGGTCGAGGCCGTCAGCGCGCGCTTCCCGTGGACGCGGCTGATCGAGCAGCCGTTCCGTGCCGGCTTCGGCGCGAACCACAACCGCGTGATCGGGGAGACGGGCGGGCGCTATGTCCTCCTTCTCTCGCACGACGCCCAGGTCGAGCCGGGATCGCTCGGGCGCCTCGTCACGTACATGGAGGCCCATCCGAGTGTCGGCGCGCTCGCCCCGCGGATCCGCTACCCGGACGGGCACGCCCAAGCCTCCGCTTGGCGCTTTCCGTCGCCGGCCGTGTCCTTACTCTCAGTCCCGACTCTGAGTCGCGCCGGTGTCGTGCAATCGCGCGGCGAGCGGCCGCGGAGTGTCGACTGGGCGATGGGCGCCGCCCTGCTCTTGCGCAGAACGGCCATCGAGCGGGTCGGCCTCTTCGACGAGGAGCGCTTCTTCATGTACTCCGAGGAGACAGACCTCTGCCGGCGCCTTGCGGACTCCGGATGGGAGACGCACTTCCTCCCGGAGGTGACGGTCATCCACCACGACAGCGTGCTTCGCGCCGAGTTTCCCCGCGAGCGGATCGCCGAGGAATGGCGGAGCCGGCACCGCTACTGGGCCAAGCACCACTCGCGCCCCGGAGCCCGTCTTGCCGCGACCTCCACCGGGATCCAGTACGCGGCACGCGCCGGGATCGCCCGCTGGGCCCTCCGCGACCGCGACCTCGCTGCCCGCATGCGCCTGCACGCGCGCTATGCGTTCCGGGGGGTGGAGGGCCCAGGCCTGCGCGAGCGGGCAGAGGAGTGGAACGAGCTTGCCGTGGGCTCGCGACAATCCGTCCAGGCGTGAAGGTCCTCCTCGTCACCATGTACTTCCCGCCTGCGGGTGGCGCCGGCGTGCACCGTCCGCTCAAGCTCGCCGCGCACCTGGCAGACCTGGGCTTCGACGTGCACGTCCTCGCCCCCGACGACCCGAAGTGGGTGCACCGCGACGAGTCGCTGCGCGCGCCGGCCTCGGTGACCGTCCATCGCGCGCGGAACTTCGGCCCGCCCGCTCGCCTGCGCGCGGACGAGCTCTTCGGCGCCGGGCCTCTCGACCGCGTCGGCGCGCGGGCGCTCGTCACCTTCCGCCGTTTCCTCGTGCCCGATGCGAGCGTGATCTGGAGCGTCAACGCTGCCCGTTCCGCGATCCGACTCGTTCGCCGCGAAGGGATCGACGTCGTCCTGACGACCTCGCCCCCGATCTCCGTGAACCTCGTCGGGTTGGCTACGACGGGAGCCACGAAGGCAGCCTGGGTCGCCGACCTGCGCGACTCGTTCCTGACGCCTGACCGCCGGCGGCACGTTCGTGGGGAGGCCCGCCTCGCCCGTTCGGTAGCCCGGCGGGCCGATGCGATCGTCGCGGCGACTCGCGGGATCGCCGAGGAGATGCGGGCGCTCGGGCCGCGCGGCCCGGTCGAGCTGATCCAGAACGCCTGCGACTTCGAAGACTTCGAGGACCTCGCCTACGAGCGCGGAGAGCGCTTCCGCCTCACGCATACGGGGAGCTTCGTCGGCCGCCGGAATGCCCGGCCGTTCTTCGAGGCGCTGGCCCGGGCGAACGGCTCGACCGTCGCGCGCTTCGTCGGCGGCCTGCGCGCCTCGGATGAGCCCTTCATCCGTGAACTCGGTCTGGGCCGGCGCCTCGAGGTCGTCCCGTTCCAGCCGCACGACCGAACGCTTGCACTCCAGCGCGACTCGGACGCGCTCCTCCTCTTGCTCGCCGAGGCCGGTGAGGCCGGGCGAAAGATCCTCTCCGCGAAGCTCTTCGAGTACCTCGCGGCGGGCAGGCCGATCCTCGCCGTCGTCCCACCCGACGGGGAGGCGGCCGAGGTGATCCGCGAAGCGAAGGCAGGCGTCGTCGTGGCGCCCGACGACGTCGACGGCATCGCCGCGGCGCTCTCGGACCTCGAGCGACGCTGGCAGACGGGCGAGCTCGGCCCGGTCGAGCTGACGGACGAACTTCGCTGGCGCCTCTCCCGCCGCGAGCGGGCTGAGCGCCTCGCCGACCTCTTGAGGAGAGTGGCATGACCTCGCTCGCAGCCGGCCGGCTCGGCGCCCTTCCCGCAGTCCGCGTCGCCACGGGCTCGCGCTCCCTCGAGCTCCTTCTCTTTGCGACGGCCTTCACGATCACCTTCGCCAAGATCCGGATCGAGGTCGCGGGCGCCTACCTCTTCCTCTCCGACGTGGCCGCGGGTCTCTTCGTGCTTGGCTTCCTCGTCCACCGCGCCCTCGCGCGGGACTGGTCTCTCCCGCGCACTGCTGCGTTCCTCGCTGCGTTCTTCGGGCTCTTCATGGCCGTCCACCTCGTCGGCTTCTTCAACCTCGAGACCGAGGCCGACCGGGACGAGTACGCCAAGGGCATGGCCAAATGGGTCATCCACTTTGCGCTCCTCGTCGCCGCGGTCGCATACCTCGGGCGCCGCTCGGCGCGCGTCTACTGGCAGGCGCTCGCGTTCTTCGTGGCGGGTTTCGTCGCGAACGCTGCCTACGGCCTCCTGCAGCTCGCCGTGGCCGAGACGACCGGCGGCAACCTCGACCAGCAGCTCCTGGGCGCGCTCGGCCTCTACGAGCGCGGCGGGATCACGCTCTACGGAACGGTCGGGGATGCAGCCGTCTACCGCACGACCGCCCTGACGCTCGACCCCAACCACCTGGGTGTCATGCTCGTGCTCCCGCTTCTGCTCCTCCTCCCGCTCTATCTCCGGCTGGAGCGCGGCCATGCCCTGCGGGCGCCCCTCGGAGTCACGCTTGCCTTCCTCGCGCTCGTCGAGCTGACGACTCTCTCGAGGAGCGGACTCCTGGGGATCGCCGTCGGGCTCGCCGTTCTCGCGATTCCCTATCGCCACCTCCTCCTCCGGCCGCGTGTCCTCGTGCCGCTCGGCGCGCTCTTTCTCGTCGTTGCCGCGGTCGTCCTTCAGCGGAGCGACTTCTTCCGCACGGTGTTGGAGGCCCGCACGTCCGCGGGCGGGAGCGGGACCCAGATCCACTTCGAGTTCTACGAGCTGATGAAGCCCGTGCTGGCCGAGCATCCGCTCTTCGGCCTCGGGCTGAACACGTTCTCCGTGTTCTATGAGTTCGTCACCGGCCGGACCAACTACGGGCCGCACTCCTTCTACGTGGCGACGCTGACCGAGACCGGCCTCGTCGGCGCGACGGTCTACGCCCTCTACCTCGTCTACGCGTTCCGCCGCCTCTCGGCACTGCGGCGAATCGGGAAGGCGCTCTCGCTGGCCGGCGACCGGGCGGGGGCGCGCGTCCGGCCGCTCGCGTGGGGCCTGACAGCCGCGCTTGCCGGGACGATGGCCGCGAACGCCTTCTACCTCACGATGCAGATGTACTACTTCTACGTCTTCGCTGTGCTCGTCTTCTCAGCGCCGGTCGTCTTCGCGCGGCGGTGAGCGAGAGCCGGCCCGCCGTCGTCTTCGGGCTCCTCTGGGCCGGGCTCGCGCTTGCGCGAAGCCTGGGGCGGCGCGGCATCGACGTGACGGGAATCGCGTCGGGCCAGCACGAGTTCGGCCTGCGCTCGCGCTACCTGCGCCGGCGCGTGGTGGAGTCGGAGCACGCGGCCGTGCTCGGCGCCCTCCGCCGGTCGGCCGCCGGAGGGCCTGTCGTCCTCTTCCCCGAGCGCGACGCGCATATCGCCTTCTGCCTCGAGCACTGGGACGAGGTGCGCTCGCTCGCCGCGATCCCGCTTCCCGACGACCCGGAGGTCGTCCTCCGCCTGCGGCGGAAGGAGCAGCTCGCCGGGCTCGCCGAAGCCGCCGGCGTCGACGTGCCGCGCACCGCCTACCCGGAGAGCGAGGAGGCCGTGCGGAGCCTCGACCTGCGGCCGCCTCTCCTCGTGAAGCCCGTTGAAGGCCAGGAGTTCGCTTCCGTCTTCGGCCGCAAGCTCTTCGTGGCCGAAGATCTCGAAGCCGCCGCCCGGGCCTGGCACACCGCGCGCGATCGCGGGTTCGCGACGGTCGTCCAGGAGCTCATCCCGGAGGCCGAGGACAAGGTCTACTCGCTCTTCACCTACATCGGGCAGGGGGGCGAGCCGCTCGCGAACGTCGTCGGGCGCAAGGTGCGTGCCGGGCCGCCGCGCTTCGGCACCGCCGCCGTCTTCGAGCTGGGGCCGGAGCCGCGCGTGCTCGAGATAGGTCTTCGCCTTTTGCGCCAGGCGGGCTACCGTGGCTTCGCCCAGGTCGAGCTTGCGCTGGACGTGCGCGACGGCGACCTGAAGCTGCTCGAGGTGAACACGCGCCCGCCACAGTGGGGCGGGATCGCGATGACACGGCGCTTCGACGTCGCCCGAATCGCCTACGACGATCTCTGCGGCCGGGACGTGAAGCCCGCGCCGACGTTCGACGAGGAGGGCGTCGCCTGGATCTACCTGGCGAAGGATCTCTGGTCGTCGCTCGAGCTCGCCCGTCACCGAGAGCTCGGCGCCCGGGCGTTCGCGGCTCCGTACGTCCAGCCGAAGAAGGTGCGCGCGATCTTCGCCGCGGACGATCCGTTGCCTGCGCTGGCGAGCATCGCCTACCTGCGGACGAAGGTAGCGTGATCCGCCGGCCATGCGAATCGCCTTACTTGATCCGCCGAACTTCACGGCGCCCTACGATCACAGCCTTGCCTCGGCGCTCGCCCGGCGCGGCCACGACGTGCATCTCTTGACGTCTCCCTATCTGTTCGGCGAGGCGCTCGAGGCCCACGGCTACCGCCGCCACGAGACATTCCTCCCCTTGAGCGGGCGCGTCCTGAGGCGTGCCCCGCGCTCGCGGCTGAGGCGGCTCGTCAAGGGCGCCGAGTACGTCCCGAGCGTCTGGTCGTCGCAGCGCCGGTTGCGCTCGCTCGCTCCAGACGTCGTACACGTGCAGTGGCTCGGGTCTCCGCGCTTCGATGTCCGCTGGCTCGGCCGCCTGGCCGCTCGCTATCCGACCCTCCTGACCGCGCACGACGTCCTACCGCGCCGCGCGCGAAACGCTGAGGCCTGGGGCCGGGCGCTCGGGCTCGTCGACCGCGTGGTCGTCCACTCCGAGCGCGCGGTCGAGACGCTCGCCGAGGCCGGCGTCGCGCGGCGTCGACTGACCCGGATCCCGCACGCCGTCTTCGAGGCGCCCCCCGGCTACAGGCCGACCGAGCCGGGCGGGACGATGCTTCTCTTCTTCGGGCTGATCCGTGGGTACAAGGGCCTCGACGTGCTCCTTCGCGCGCTCCCGTCCATTCCTGAAGCCCGCCTGGTCGTGGCGGGGGATCCGCTCGAGCCCGCCGAGCCGCTCGTTCGGCTGGCCGAGGAGCTCGGCGTCGCCGAGCGGGTCGAGTGGCGCCTGCGTTTCATCGCCGACGACGAGGCGCGCGGGCTCTTCGAGGACGCGGCGCTGGCCGTCCTCCCCTACCGGCGGCTCGACTCGTCCGGCGTCCTGGCGACGGCCCTGGGGCTCGGCCGGCCGGCGGTCGTCACCGACGTCGGGTCGCTCGGGGGGATCGTGCGCGAGTACGGGGCAGGCCGGGTCGTGCCCCCCGAGGACGCCGCAGCGTTCGCCGCTGCTTGTCGCGAGCTTCTCTCGGACACCGACGCTCTCGCCGCCGCGGCGCGAGGCGCCCGGGCGGCGCGCGATGCGCTGACCTGGGATGCGGCCGCCGCCGAGCACGAGCGCGTGTACGGCGAGGTGCTCGCGGAGCGCGCATGAGGGGCCACGAGCGCCACCCCGTGCAGGTACGTGTCAAGGCTGTGCTCGACCCCGTCGCGGCGACGGCGGCGCTCGTCGCCCTCTCGCCGCTCCTCGGCGGGATCGCGCTCTGGATCGTCCTCGAGTCGGGCCGTCCGGTCTTCTTCGTGAGCCCGCGCGTCGGGCGAGACGGGAGGCCCTTCCCGATGTTCAAGTTCAGGACGATGATTCCGGACGCGGTTGAAGCCGGCCGCCGCCTCGGCCTGACCCCGGATCCCTACGGGCTCGTCGAGGGCGACCCGCGGATCACCCGGATCGGCCGGCTCCTCCGCCGCACCGGCCTCGACGAGATCCCGCAGCTTCTGAACGTCGTCCGCGGAGAGATGAGCCTGGTCGGCCCGCGCCCGGACCTGGTCGAGCAGGCCGCGCACTACACGGAGGAGGAGCGCCGCCGCCTCGCCGTCAAGCCGGGGATCACCGGCTGGTCGCAGATCCATGGCCGTGAGGACATGACCTGGCCCGAGCGGTTCCGCTACGACGCCTGGTACCTGAAGCACTGGTCGCTCGCGCTCGACGGGCGGATCGCGCTGCGCACCTTCGGCCAGCTCTTCCGGCCCGAGCCCACGCCCGTCCTCGACACGCTGAACGTCGAGCGGGCCGGCCGCCGGGACGAGGGGTGAGCGCCGCCGTCGGCGCGCGCGGGAGGCTCGTCGAGGTCGACGCAGCCGACTGGGACGGGCTCCTGCGCGAGCTCGGGCTCGGGGACGCCTACCTGACCCGCGCCTACGTCGAGGCGTCGTGCCTGCTCGATCCCGGACGCCCTGTCCTTCTGCACGATGAGGACGTCGTCTTCGCCGCGATCGTGCGGGAGATCCCGGGCGAACCCGGGCGCGTCGACGTGACGACGCCCTACGGCTACGGCGGCCCGGTCGGGCCTGGCTCGCATGAGCGCTTCTGGGAGCGCTACGGCGGCTGGTGTGCCGAGCAGGGCGTCGTCACGACGTTCATCCGCTTCCACCCGCTCTTCGAGAACTGGCGGAATGCGGCGCCGGGCGTCCAGCTCGAGCAGGTGGCGAACACGGCCACGTGGCCCGTCACCGTCGGCGGCGATCTTCTGGCCGGGATGCACTCGATGCACCGGCGCGGCGCGCGAAAAGCCGAGCGCGCGGGGCTCGAGGTCTCGTTCGAGCGCCCGCCCGCCGGCCTGCACGAGTTCGCCGCGCTCTACGACGAGTCGATGCGCCGCCTCGATGCGGACGCCTTCTACCGCTTCGGCTCCGAGTACTGGGAGGCCCTGACGGCGCTCGGCAGCCGCCTCGCGCGGGCCGACGCGCGCCTCGGGGGGGAGCTCCTCTCAAGCGTCCTCCTCCTCGCAAATAAGGACGCTCCGCCCTGGCTCCACTACCACCTCGGCGCGACCTCGTCGCACGGCTTCGACCTCGGCGCGAGCAAGCTCCTCTTCCTGCGATCGGCGGAATGGGGCAGGGAGCAAGGGTACGAGGAGCTCCACCTGGGAAGTGGGCTCGGCGGGGAGGAGGATTCTCTCTGGCAGTTCAAGCAGCGCTTCTCGCCGCACCCGGGGCGGGAGTTCTGGCTCGGCAAGGCGGTGCACGACGAGGCGGCTTACCGGGAGCTGACGGCCTGCGGCGCCGCCGAGGGCTTCTTCCCCGCCTACCGAGCGGAGGCGTGATCCTCCGGGCCGTCTTCTGGGCGAGCCTCGGGGGGCTCGCGTGGACGCATGTGGGCTATCCGCTCGCGGCAGCCGCGCTCGCGGGCTCGCGACCCCGCCCCGTCAGGCGCGCCGGCGTTACCCCGAGCGTGACGCTGATCGTGCCCGCCCACGACGAGGAGGACGTGATCGGCGGACGGCTCGAGAACCTCCTCGGGCTCGACTATCCGCCCGAGCTCCTGGAGATCGTCGTCGGCTCGGACGCGTCGACCGACCGGACGGACGAGCTCGTCCAGGAAGTGGCGGCGCGTGAGAGCCGAGTTCGGCTCATGCGCTGCCCGCGTGGCGGGAAGCTCGCGACGATCAACCGGCTGCACACCGAAGGATCGGGTGAGGTCCTCGCGTTCACGGACGCGAACACGCGCTGGGAGCCCGACGCCCTGCGCAAGCTCGTCCGCTCGTTCGCCGACGACGACGTCGCCTACGTGACGGGACGGCTCGAGCTCCGCGAGGCGGACGGGACGAACCGTGAGGGCGCCTACTGGCGCTACGAACTCCGACTACGCGAGGCGGAATCGGCGCTCGGCTCGATCACGGGCGGAAACGGCGCGATCTACGCCGTGCGGCGGAGCGATTTCGTCGCGCAGCCGTATGGACAGGATGCGGCCCTTCCCGCGCTTCTGTCCGAGCGGGGCCGGCGGGCCGTCTACGACCCGGAGGCCGTCGCGTATGAGAAGCCTGCCCGCGACCTGGAGGACGAGTACGCGCGCAAGGCGCGCATGTTCCGATGGTCGTGGTACCACCTGCTCGCGGCGCGGCCCGCCCGCGGGGCCGGCGCGCTCTACCGGCTCGAATGGTTTTCGCACCGGACGCTCCGCTACTCGACCGGCCTCTTGCACCTCGCGCTCCTCGGCGCGAGCGCCGGTCTCGCCGGTCGCAACTCCGTCTACCGCTTCGCGCTCGCAGCGCAGCTTGCGGGCCTCTCGCTCGCGGCGGCCGGACGGCTGCGCGCGCCCGTCCCGGGAGCGGCCCTCGCCTACTACTATTCGCTCGTCACCTGGGCGACGGTCGTCGGTCTCATGCGGTACCTGCGCGGCGGCGTCCCCGGCACGTGGGAGCGCGCCGAGGGCACGCGGTAGCCTGCCGCGCGTGGATCCGCGGCTCTTCGACGACCTGCGAGCCCTCGAGCGAGAGCACTGGTGGCCCGTCGGGCGCGGCCGGATCCTCCTCTCGCTCGTGGAGCGGGAATGCCGGCGGCGGCCGGTCGAGCGGCTCGTCGATGTCGGGCCCGGCACCGGCAGCCTCCTGGAGGAGCTCCGCGGGCTCGTGCCCGCCGCGGTCGGCGTCGAGAGCGACCCGACAGCGCGGGAGCTGGCCCGCTCGCGCGGGCTCGAGATCCTCGACGGCACCGCGGCGGAGCTGCCGTTCGCGGACGGGAGCGTCGACCTCGTGACGGCGTTCGACGTCCTCGAGCACGTTCCGGACGACGAGGCGGCAGCGCGCGAGTTGCGCCGCGTCCTGCGTCCGGGCGGGTCGGCCGTGGTCTCGGTGCCCGCCTACCGCTGGCTCTGGAGCGGGCACGACATCGTCCACGGCCACCGGCGGCGGTACACGAAGGGCTCGCTCGTCCGGGCGCTCACGGCCGGGGGACTGACCGTGCGGCGCTCCGGCTACTTCAACGCGTGGCTCCTTCCGCTCGCGGCCGCCGCGCGCCTGGGGGCCCGGATTCTGCGGCGGCCGGCGCGAAGCGACCTGACTCCGGTTCCGCCCCGCCTGAACGCGCTGCTCCTGCGGATCTTCCTCTCGGAGCGGCGCCGGGTGGCTGCCGGTGGGTTTCCGGCCGGCCTGAGCGTCTTCGCCGTCGCCGACCGGCCCGCCTCATGAGCGCGTCGGCCGAGCGTCGAGTGACGGTCGTCGTCCCCGCCTACAACGAGGCAGGGCGGCTTCCCGCCCTGCTCGAGACGCTCGAGGTGCGGGGGGCCGAGCTCTTCGCGGCGTCCGGCCTCGAGCTCGCCGAGCTGATCGTGGTGGACGACGGCTCTGCGGACGAGACGGCCGGGCTCCTGCGAGACCGCCCGGCCTCGGGCTTCCGGTTCCGCGCGATCTCCTTCCCTGAGAACCGCGGCAAGGGCGCGGCGGTTCGCGCGGGGATGCTGGCGGCAGGCGGACCCCTGGCCCTTCTGGCCGATGCCGACATGGCGACGCCCTTCGAAGAGGTGACGAAGCTCGCCGCTGCCCTCGGAGGCGGGGCCGACATCGCGATCGGCTCGCGCGGGCTCGCGGAGTCCGAGATCGTCGTCCACCAGCCGGCCTATCGGGAGCTCGCGGGGAAGGGGTTCAACCTCGGGCTCCGCGTTCTGACGCGGCTGCCCTACCGGGACACCCAGTGCGGCTTCAAGCTCTTCCGCCTCGACCGGGCGCTGCAGCTCTTCGAGCTGCAGCGGATCGACGGCTTCGCCTACGACGCGGAAGTCCTCGTTCTCGCCCGCCGCCACGGCCTGAGGGTCGCCGAGGTGCCGGTGCGCTGGCGCGACGACCCGGCGACGACGGTGAAGCTCTTCAGCGCGTCGAGCCGCATGGCCCTCGACCTTCTCCGGATCGCGTGGCTGGCCCGGCGCCCTGCCCGTCCTGGCCGGGGGCGCGCCGCCGCGACGACCTAGATGGGCTCGCCGCGGACGCTACGCGCGCTGCTCGCGGTCGTCGGGCTCGTCGTCTCGCTCGTCTTCGCCTACTTTGCGATCCGTTCGGTCGACTTCGACGTCTTCTGGGACGGGCTGCGGGAGAGCAACCCGGCCTGGCTCGTGCCGGCCCTGGCCGTCCTCGCGCTGACCGTCCTCGTTCGCGCGCTGCGCTGGCGCCTGCTCTTCCCGCCGGCTACGCGCCCCCCGGTCGGCGCGACCACGCGCGCGCTCCTCGTCGGCTACTTCTTCAACAACGTCCTGCCTGCGCGAGCGGGCGAGGCGATCCGCGTCCTCTCTCTCCACCAGGCAGCCGGCACCTCGCGCGCCGAGGCGCTCGCAACCGCCGTCAGCGAGCGGATCTACGACGTCCTCGCGCTCCTCGTCCTCCTCTTTGCCGCCACGCCGTTCCTGCCGGACGTCTCCTGGCTGCGGAGCGCGGCGGTCCTCGCCGTCGTCCTCGTCTCGCTCACGCTCGCCGCGATCCTCGTCCTTGCCCGCTGGGAGGCCCGGCCGGTGCGCTTCCTCCTCCGGCCGCTCGTCGCCCTGCCGCGGGTCGACGGCGAGCGCCTCGACTTCGCCGCCGCGAGCCTGGTGCGGGGCCTGAGCGGACTGCACCGGCCGGGGCTCGCCCTGCGCGCGTTCGCAGTCACCGTCGCCTCGTGGCTCCTCCTCGCCACCTCGTTCTGGCTCACGCTGCTCGCGTTCGACCTCGACGTGGGCTTCGGCGCGGGCCTCCTGGTCGTGATCGCGATCAACCTCGCGCTCATCATCCCCTCGTCCGCGGCGGGCCTGGGTGTCTTCGAGGCTGCGACCCTCGTCGCGCTCCGGGCCTACGGGGTCGACGACTCCCGCGCGCTCGCGTACGCGGTCGTCCTCCACGCCGTGAACTTCTTCCCCTACGTCGTGGCCGGTCTCTTCCTCGTGCTAGGCCCGGCTCGGTGGAGGGCGCTCACGCTCGGCGGCCGCGAGGAGGAACGCGACGAGCAGACCGACGAGCGGCCAGACGAGGAACGACGGCTGGAAGACGCGGCTCACGAAGATGAACACGAAGATCGAGAGCGCGAAGCCGGCGGCACCGACCCAGAGGAGGCCCGCCTGCGCCTGCTTCCAGAGGAGCCAGGCGGTGAGCGGGAGCCACACGAGCAGGGCGACGAGGAGGAAGGGATAGCCACTCGTCCGTGAGTCGATCACGCCGCTCTCCACGAGCAGCGAGGAGAGCCCGGGGCCGACGATCCGGTAGGCGTCGTCGCCCGCAGGCAGCGTGTCGGCGACGAACGCGCCCGGATCCCACACGAGGAAGGGCAGGAAACCGGCGGCAAGGACTGCCGCGCAGGCCGCGCCGGCGCGCAGCGTCTCGCGCCGCCCCGCGAGTTGCCAGACCATCAGCGCGAGGAAGGGAACCGCGAGGAGCGCGAACTGCTTGAAGACGATCGCGCCGCCGAGCATCGCGCCTGCCCACAGGAAGCGCGCGCGGGTGACAAAGGCGAAGGCCAGGAGGAGGAAGACGAGGCTCGTCGCGTCGGCGTTGCCGAACCACGCCGCCCGGACGGCAAGCGGGTTCCCGGCCGCGACAGCCGCCGCTGCGAGGCGCCAGTGCAGGGGCGCGCGAAAGAGAAGAACGGCCCCGAAGCAAGCGAGCGTTGCGAGGAGGACGACGAAGCGGTAGTCGTCCCACGGGTCGGGGAGCGCCGACCAGAGCCCGGCGCTGAGCGCCGGGCCGGGGAAGTAGAGGAAATGCTGGAGCGCCGGGCGTTCGGGCGCCGCGTCGTCCTCGAGGCTCCCGTCGAGGCTGTAGAAGCGCTCGAGCCCTGTCCCCCTGTAATCGTGTCCGTACGGGTTCTCTCCGTCTTGCAGGACGTCTCCGGCCAGCTCGATCTCGAAGGTCGCGTCGTTGGTGAAGAACCAGGGGTCGGTCGAGTCGCGCAGCCCCACCTGCAGGACGACGGCCGGGACGAGGAGGAGGGCGAGAACGACGAGGGCTAGACCGCCGAGGGGCCGGGGGCTCCAGCGAAGGGCGAGAAGCTGCACGGCTGTGAGGGCAACGATCGCGAGCCCGCCGAGGAGCGCCGCGGCGCGCAGGGCCTCGGGATCCCACTCCTCCCCAACCGCGTCTACGACCCACCCGAGCGGCCCGCTCGCGCTGATCGAGCCGGGCTCGAACGGCCAGGGGTCGGCCCCGAGCACGGGGACGTTCACGAGCACGAGGATGGCGAGAGTCGCGACGACGACCCAGCCCTCGAGGCGGCCGAGCCTCACCGCGCCCGGCTCACGCTCGCCCGCTTCATGTCCGGTACTCCGAACCGTCCGAGCCGGAGGGCGTGCCCGACCGGCTGGGTCGTCGCGACGAAGCTCGCGGCGATGGCGAGCACGCACCAGGTGAACGGGTCTTCGAAGAAGAGGCCGTAGGTGAGAGAGTGAACGAAGAGGACGACGAACGCGGCCACGAGCGCGAGGCCGAGCGGCTCGTGTGCGCGGCGAGCAAGGGCCAGGATCCAGGTCGCGCCGACGAGGAATACGAGGTAGACGAGCGTGCCGACGAGGCCCAGCTCGGCGGCCACCGTGAGCGGCGCGGTGTGGGAGACGTGGGCCTCGGGCGAGCCCCGGCCGGCGACCTCGTCGCGGGTTGCGACGGGCTGCGAGGCCACGCCGACACCGAAGGCCGGGTGGTTCCCGACGACCGTCGCGGTGTCGCTCACGAGCTCGGAGCGGTCGCTGGTGACACGGTCGGCCGACTCCTGGCGCAGCAGGAGGACGAGCAAGACGGCGCCGACTACTGCGACGACGACTGCTGCAGCCCCGATTGCGCGCCTGACTCGGCGGTCGGCGACGAGAAAGGAGGTGACGAGGACGCCGAGCGCGAGGGCGACGAGGCTCGACTGCGAGTACGAGAAGAAAAGCCCGGCCCAGAGAAAGGCGACGAGACCGGCGCCGAGCCAGAAGTGGACCCGGCCGAGCCAGAGCGCAGCGACGACGACTGCGATCCCGAGTGCGAGATGGCGTCCGTAGATGCTCGGATCGTCGAAGAGCGAGGTGACGCGGAAGTAGCTCGTGTAGCTGTTCGCGATCGCCACCTTCGGGTCGTAGAAGAGGAGTTCGCGCGCCACGGCCTCGGCAAGCCCGACCGCTGCGAAGAGACAGGCGAGCACGATCGCCTCGAGCGCGAGCACGCGCGGCAGCCAGGCCCGGAAGGGTGCGTGCGCGACGACCGCGAAGAGCGCTGTGAACGGGAGCACGAAGAACGCGAGCCGTTCCTCGGCCGAGGCGGGGTCGTAGGCCCAGAGGAGCGAGGCGATCGTGAGGGCGGCGAGAGCGGCCGCCGGCGCGGCCAGCATGCGCGGCAGCGGGGGGAGCTCGGCGCCGCGCAGGCTCCGCCACGCGAGCGCGGCTCCGGCCCCCGCGACGACGGCGTAGAGCGGGACGAGCCGGCCGAGGCGGCCCGACTCGCCGAGGCCGATGAAGAGGCGGTTGTCCGCGCCGAACTCAAAGGGAAGCCGGAAGGGCGCGGCGGCCACGACCACGGGCGGAACGAGGGCGGGCCAGCGGACGAAGACCGCCGCGAGCGCCGCGAGCGCAGGGAGCCCGACGGCGAGCGCGAGGAGCCCTTCCGTCGACCCGAGCTTCGCCGCTAGTCCGCCGGGGACGAGCCTGGAGCCGAGCGCGACCTCGGCGACGCCGAGGGCGAAGAGACCCGCAGCGAGTGCAAGCCGAGGCCGGCCGAGGAGCGCGAGGATCGCGCCGAGCGCCCCCGCAAGGGCCGCCAGCTCCGTCACCGAGCGGCCTCCGGTACGTCGGGGGAGGGGCTCGGCACGTGGGTAACGTATCGCCCGAAAAGCGGTCGGCCGCCGACAGGCGCCGTACCGTTGATGCCGCCCGGAAGGCCGGGCGGCTCGGGAACCGAGGCCCTGGATGAAGAAGCGGATCGCCATTGGAGTGTTCCTCCTGCTGCTCGCTGCCGGCGGGGCCGTCGCAGGCCTGTGGTACCGCGAGCAAACGGAGGACAAAACCGTGCGCGGCTCGCCCACGGTCGAGTTCGAGACGACCTCGGAGCCTGCCGAGCAGACCCGCCCGCGGAACGTGGTGAAGGAGATGCCGTGGCCCATGTACGGGTACGACGCAGCCCGCACGCACGTCGGCTCCGACTTCCGTCACCGTCCGCCGTTTCGCCGCCTCTGGTCGGTCGAGACGGGCGACTACATCGAGTTTCCGCCCGCGGTCGCCGAGGGGCGGCTCTTCGTCGCGAACCAGCGGGGGCGGGTCATGGCGATCGGCGCCAAGCGCGGTCGCGTTCTCTGGCAGAAGCAGTTCCCTCGCTGCATCGCGGCCGGGGCGGCCGTCGCCTACGGGCTCGTCTATCAGCCGGTCATGAACGAGATCCCTTGCGCCGTCCGGTCGAACCGGGAGCGCCTGCGCGGCTTCCTCCTTGCGCTCGATCAGGAGACCGGGCGCGTGCGCTGGCGCTTCGACGGTCCAGTCGTCGAGTCGTCGCCGCTCGTCGTCGGCCGCCTGGTCATCGTGGGGGCGTGGGATCACAAGCTCTACGCCTTCGACGCGCGCACGGGCAAGCAGCGCTGGGCCTTCGACACGGGTGCCGAGATCGACAGCTCGGCGGCGTACGGTGACGGGCTCGTCTTCATCGGGACGAACGCAGGCGAGATCATCGCCCTGAGCGCGTTCACGGGGGAGCTTCGGTGGAGGTCCAGCTCCTTCTCGCGCTTCGGCAGCCGCGAGTACTTCTACGCGACGCCGACAGTGGCCTACGGGCGGGTCTATGCCGCCAACACTGATGGGACGCTCTACTCATTCGGGGCGAAGACCGGCAACCTCCTCTGGGCGAAGGAGGTCGGGAGCTACCTCTACTCGGCACCCGCCGTCTGGGAGCGGCGCGTGTACGTGGGCTCCTACGACGGCCGCTTCTCCGCTCTCGACGCGGCCACGGGCGACATCCGCTGGCGCTGGGAGTCGCCCGGCGCGATCCACGGCGCACCAACGGTCCTGGGCGGGCTCGTCTACTTCTCGAGCACCTCCGACGGCCTCGCGACGTCGAAGGCGAAGCGGTACATCAAGCGTGGGGCACGGGGCACGTACGCCCTCGACGCGCGCACGGGCAAGGTCGTCTGGCGAAAGCCCGGCCAGGGCCAGTACTCGCCGATCGTGGCCGACCAGGAGCGCGTCTACTTCACGGGCTCCACCCGCGTGCACGGGCTGAAGCCCAAGCGCCGGGCACCGTCTTAGGCCGTCTGGGCCTGGAGGAGCTCGTAACCCTCGCGCAGGAACGGGGTGCGGTCGATGAGCGCAGCGACCTCATCTGGCGGGAGGGCGCCCTCCTCCGTCACGTAGCGGTCGATCCGGTCGGGCGGCGTCAGGTCGAAGGCCTCCTCGTCGGAGAGCGGGCCGCCGCGCACCCAGCCGGCCAGTCCCTCGGCCGGCAGCTCGAAGGGGGCAAGCTTGAAGGTCTCGCATGCGACCAAGACGGGGACGCCGGCCTCGTTGGCAGCGGCAGCGAGCGGGCTCGTGCCCGTCTTGTTCACGAGCGAGCCGTCCCGGAAGACGCTGTCGGCGCCGAGGACGAGCGCGGAGACGCTTCCAACCGCGTGTGTCGCGTCCTCGTCGGAGACGAGCTCGACCGCGAGGCCTTCGTTCGTCAGGTCGGCGGCGAAGGGCCGACCCTCGCCGTGCGGCTCCGAGACCGTGCAGACGACCCGGCTCGGGCCGGAGTGGATGAGCGCCTCGCGGACGGTCGCAGAGGCCGAGTGCGTCATGACCGTTCCCTGCAGGTCCGGCTTCAGGAGGACGGCGATCGAGTGCGCCGCCCGATCACGGCGCTCGATCAAGGCGCGACATTGCTCGACGAGCTGCTCGGGCGTCCGGCCGGCGGCCAGGACTCGCCCGACCGCGCCGGCCACCGCCGCCATCGCCGGCCGCGCCTCCGCGAGTCGGCGGCCGGCCTCCAGG
>JACCXC010000079.1 GCA_013697275.1 Actinomycetota bacterium
GATCTCTCGGTATAGTCCGAGTGATGGCCGTACGCCCTCTCTTCGACGTGCTCGTGATCGGAAGCGGGGCTTCGGGCCTGGCCGCCTCCGTGTCTGCCGCCCGCGCGGGCGCTCGCGTGGCGCTCGCGACGAAGGGCGCGCTCCAGTCCTGCAACTCGGCTAAGGCACAGGGGGGGATCCAGGCGGCAGTCGCCGAGGACGACTCGCCCGAGCTCCACGCCCAGGACATCGTCCGCAGCTCGCACGGCACGGCCGACGTCCGCCTTGCCGCCGTCCTCACGGACGAGGCGCCGGCGACGATCGGCTGGCTCGAGGAGCAAGGCGTCGAGTTCACGCGTTCAAACGGCGGCTATCGCCTCGCGCGCTGCGGCGGTGCTTCGCGCAAACGGCTTCTGCAGGTCGGCGACCGGACCGGGCTGGCGATCACTACGGCTCTGCGCGACGCCCTTGACGGGCTGAACGTCCAGACGTTCCCGAAGTCGCCGCTCTCCGAGCTCGACCCGACTGCGAGTGGCTGGCGCGCGCGCTGCGGCGAGCACGAGCTCGAGGCCGGCGCAGTGATCCTTGCGTCCGGCGGCCGCTGCTTCCGCGAAGCCGAGGAGCGCGGTGAGCTGACGACCAATCATCCCGGCGCGACGGGTGAGACCACGAGCATCGCCCTCGACCTCGGTGCCGAGGCACGGGACCTCGACGCGCTCCAGTACCACCCGAACGGCGGTGTGTGGCCCCCGAAGGTCGTCGGTTACTCGATCCCCGAGACGACGCGCGCATACGGCGCTGTGCTCCTGAACAGGGAGGGCGAGCGCTTCACCGACGAGCTCGGGCCGCGCGACGAGGTCTCCGAGGCGATCTTCCGGGAGGTGCGGAAGGGGCGTGGCGTCGAGACCCCCGACGGCCGCCCGGCGGTCTGGCTAGACACGACGAAGATCGCGCGTGAGGACGCCGAAGTCTCGCTCCCCTACATGCTGCGCCGCTACGGCGCGGCCGGGGTCGATCCGCTCGCCGAACCGATCTTCACGTACCCCGTGCTCCACTACCAGAACGGCGGGCTCGTGATCGACGAGCACGGCGCCACCACCGTCGAAGGGCTCTACGCCTGCGGCGAGATCGCGGGCGGCACCCACGGGCGGAACCGGATGATGGGGAACTCGCTGCTCGAGTGCTGCGTCTTCGGCCGGCGTGCCGGGGCTGCGGCGGCGAAGGCAGCGGCGTGATGGCCGTCGCGACGGACATCCAGAAGGTCCTCGAGGACGCCGCGGCCGAGCTCTACGTCTGGGCACTGAAGGACATCCCGCAGGATCTCCGCGACGCGCTCGTCTCAGCGCGTGGCCGCGAGACCTCGGTACCGGGGCTGCGCGTCCTCGACACGATCATCCGGAACGTCCAGGTGGCGGAGGAGGAGCGGAACCTCGTCTGCCAGGACACCGGCATCCCGGTCTACTACTGCCGGGTCGGCGAGGGCTTCCCGCTTCACCCGGCACGGATCGCCGAGGCGCTTCGCGACGGCACAGAGCGCGCGACGATCGAGCATCCGCTTCGCTCGAACACCGTGCACACCCTGACCCGCGAGAACACGGGCCAGAACGTCGGGCACCGCGTCCCGATTCTCCACTGGGAGTTCGTGCCGGACTGGGACGGCCTCGACGTCAAGTGCGTGCCCAAGGGGTCGGGCTCCGAGAACATGAGCTTCCTGAAGATGTGCACGCCGGCCGAAGGCGTCGGCGGGATCAAGCGCTTCGTGCTCGAGTCGATCGTCGGCTCGGGCGGCAAGCCTTGTCCGCCCGGGATCATCGGCGTCGGGATCGGCGGGTCGGCCGACTACGCGATGCACCTCGCCAAGGAGGCGATCGCGCGACCGGTCGGGACGCGCAACGGGGATCCGCTCGTCGCGGAGCTCGAAGGCGAGCTCTTCGATCTGATCAACGAGACCGGGATCGGGCCGATGGGCCTCGGCGGCGACGTGACCGCGCTCGCCGTGCACGTCGAGCACGCTGACACGCACATGACGCTGAACCCGGTCGCGGTGAACTACCAGTGCTGGGCTGCCCGGCGGGCAACCGTGCACATCTCCGCCGACGGTGTCGCCGACTTCGACCGGGAGGCCTGATGGCCGACGCGCGCATGTCCTTTCCCACCAGCGAAGAGGCGATCCGCGAGCTTCGCGCCGGTGACTCGGTCACCGTCGACGGGCACATCATCGGGATCCGCGACCGGACGCAGATCCGGATCTTCGACCAGGGCGTCCCACCGCCCATGGATCTCGCCGGCGCGCTCCTGCTACACACCGCGCCGAACGTCCGGAAGGTTGGGCCCGGCCGCTACGAGAAGCTCTGCATCGGAACGACGACGAGCGCCCGGATGGTGCGCTTCACCGAGCCACTCGGCCGCGACTACGGCGTTCGCGCGATCTGCGGCAAGGGCGGGCTCCCGGACGAGGCGATCGAGCCGATGCGCCGCCTCGGAATGGTCTACTTCGCGATCGTCGGCGGGGCGGCCGCTCTCGAAACCACACAGATCGAGGAGATCGAGGAGGTCGGCTGGGAGGAGCTCATGCCCGAGTGCCTCTGGAAGTTCCGCGTGAAGGATTTCGGCCCGCTCACCGTCGCGATCGACTCGCACGGCAACTCGCTCTACCACGAAGTGCAGGCGGAAGCCCAGAAACGGCTGGAGAAGCTCTTTGCCCGCATCTAGCGGAACCGACGGTTGGCTCGACGTCCCCGCGCGCTCGCCGAAGCCGCGCACGAGCGGCCTGACTCACGTGATCGACAAGGGGCTCGGTCTGCGCGAGCTCGAGTCGCTCTTCGAGACGGCCGGTGCGTACGTCGACGTCGTCAAGTTCGGCTGGGGTACCTCGTACGTGACGAACAATCTCGAGGCCAAGGTCGCCCTGATCCGCGCGCAGGACGTCCCGGTCGTCTGCGGCGGCACGCTCTTCGAGGCCGCCTATGCGCGCGATCGCCTCGACGAGTACCGGGGCTGGCTCGCCGCTCAGGGCTTCACCCACGTCGAGATCTCGGACGGGACGATTGAGCTCGAGCGGGAGCGCAAGCTCGAGCTGATCGCCGACTTCGCTCGCGACTTCGTCGTCCTCTCGGAGGTCGGCTCGAAAGACGCGGAGGTCGTCTACGCGCCGTACCAGTGGGTCGAGTGGATGCGCGAGGAGCTCTCGGCGGGAGCGTGGAAGGTGATCACCGAGGGGCGCGAGGGGGGGACGGCCGGGATCTTCCGACCGACCGGCGAGATGCGCACAGGGCTGATCGACGAGATCGCGCACGGGATCGACGTCTCGGACGTGATCTTCGAGGCGCCGACGAAGGCCTCGCAGGCCTGGTTCGTCCGCCACTTCGGCCCAGAGGTCAATCTCGGGAACATCCCGCCCGACGAGGTCATCCCCCTCGAGACCCTTCGCCTCGGCCTGCGCGCCGACACCTTGAGGGAGGTGCTCCTCCGTGAGCAGCCTGTCGCTGACTGAGCACGAGATCGAAGCGCTTCCCGCCGAGGAGCTCCTGCGCTGGAGCTTCGGCGAGTTCGGCGAGCGGCTCTGCCTCTCGTGCTCCTGGCAGAAGCAGTCGTCGGTGCTCGTGCACATGGTCAGCGAGCTCGACCTCGGGATCGACATCGTCGAGCTCGACACGCACCTCTTCTTCCGGGAGTCGTACGAGACGCGCGAGCGGCTCGTCGAGCGCTACGGCCTGAGCCTGATCCGGCCTGACGTGATCACGATCGCCGAGCAGCACCGCCGGGAAGGCCCGAACCTCTGGGAGCGCGATCCCGACCGCTGCTGCCACATCCGCAAGGTCGAGCCGCTGATCGAGGCGCTCGACCCGTACGAGGCCTGGATCTCAGGTATTCGCCGCGAACAGTCTCCCTCTCGGGCGAACGCCCGAAAGGTCGAGCGCTCCGAGCGCTACGGCGTCTGGAAGATCCAGCCCCTGGCGGACTGGAGCGAGGACGATGTCTGGCGTTACATCGTCGCGAACGACATCCCGTTCAACCCGCTGCACGACGTCGGTTACCGTTCGATCGGCTGCATTCCCTGCACGCGGCCCACGAGGCCGGACGAGGAGGAGCGCGCCGGCCGCTGGGCGGGCTCCGACAAGCTCGAGTGCGGGATCCACCTAGACACGACCCAAGGAGTTCGATGACCGATCACATCTACGCCGCTGAGCATCCCGAGTCCGACCGAGACCGCGGGGGCGGCTTCACGCTCTGGCTGACGGGCCTCTCGGGCTCGGGCAAGACGACCCTCGCGCACCTGCTCGGCCCCGAGCTCGACCAGCGCGGCCACGTCGTCGAGTACCTGGACGGGGACACGGTGCGAACGCACCTCTCGAAGGGGCTCGGCTTCTCCAAGGAGGATCGCGACACGAACATCGCGCGGATCGCGTGGGTAGCCTCGCGCCTTACCCGGCACGGCGCTGCGGTCGTCGTCGCAGCCATCTCCCCCTACGAGGAGCCGCGCCAGTCGGCGCGCGCGATGGTCGAGGAGCATGGTCCGTTCGTCGAGGTGTTCGTCAAGGCGTCGGTCGAAGAATGCGCGCGGCGCGATACGAAGGGCCTCTACGCCAAAGCGTTCGCCGGTGAGATCAAGGGCTTCACCGGAGTCGACGATCCGTACGAGGAGCCGTCCGCTCCCGAGGTCGTGATCGACACCGAGACCCAAACCCCGGAGGAAAGCGCGCAGCTCATCATCGCGAAGCTCGAGGAGCTCGGCCTGATCGAGACCGCTGTTCGCGCGTGACCCTCGCCACCGAAAGCCAACTCGTCACGCCGCACGGCGGCGAGCTCGTCGACCGGACAGGGGAGCGGCCGGACGACCTCGTTTCGCTCGAGACCGTCCGCCTGACGCCGCGCGAGCTGGCCGACCTGGACATGCTCGCCTCGGGTGCGCTCTCGCCGCTCACCGGTTTCATGGGCAAGGAGGACTACGAGCGGGTCGTCGAGGACATGCACCTCGCGAGCGGCGTCGCCTGGGCACTTCCTGTCTGCCTGGCCGTCGAAGCCGAGCCAAAGGGCGAACGCGTCGCTCTCGCCGACGAGTCGGGCCGGCCGCTGGCGGTCGTCGAGGTCGAGGAGACCTTTGCCTACGACAAGCAGCGGGAGGCCGAGAGCTGCTTCCGGACGACCGAGGACGAACACCCGGGCGTCGCGCGGCTCTACGCCCAGCACGACCGCTACCTGGCCGGGACGGTCACGGTCTTCGAGCGCCAGCAGCCGGCCTTCCCCGAGCTCCATCGCGACCCGCGCGAGACGCGGGCGCTCTTCGGCGAGCGTGGCTGGAAGCGGGTAGTCGGCTTCCAGACCCGAAACCCGATCCACCGGGCGCACGAGTACCTGACCAAGTCCGCGCTCGAGACTGTCGACGGCCTCCTGATCCACCCGCTCGTCGGCGAGACGAAGTCGGACGACGTGCCGGCGGCTGTGCGCGTCGAGGCCTACGGCGTCCTCGTCGAGAACTACTACCCGCGAGACCGCGTCGTCGTCTCCGCCTTCCCGGCCGCGATGCGCTACGCCGGGCCGCGCGAGGCGATCTGGCATGCGGTCTGCCGCAAGAACTACGGCTGCTCGCACTTCATCGTCGGGCGCGATCATGCAGGCGTCGGCTCGTACTACGGGAGCTACGACGCGCAGCTCATCTTCGATGAGTTCGCACCGGGTGAGCTCGGCGTCGAGCCGATGTTCTTCGAGCACTCCTTCTGGTGCCGTGCCTGCGGCCAGATGGCCTCGCCAAAGACCTGCCCCCACGAGGGCGACGACCGCGTGTTCCTCTCCGGGACGCAGGTGCGCGAGCTGCTCGGCCGGGGCGAGCTTCCGCCCGAGGAGTTCACGCGGCCCGAGGTCGCGCAGGTGCTGATCGAGGCTTACCGCGGCTAGCACCGCTTGTCACCAAGCCGGTGCTAGGGTTTTGCGCATGGCGCAGACCGAGCTCGGGCCTGACGCCGAGGTTCTCTCGCCGGAGCGTGGCGGCCGGCCCCACGTCTCCCTCGTCGTCCCCGTCTACAACGAGCAGGCGACGATCACTGAGGTGTATCGCCGCTCAGCTGAAGCCCTCGCCGCGGACGGCCGCGCCTACGAGATCATCTTCGTCGACGACGGCTCGAAGGACGGAACCTGGGCGGCGCTCGAGGCGATTCACCGCGACGACCCGACGGTCCGGGCCGTCCGCTTCAAGCGGAACTTCGGCCAGCATCCGGCCATGCACGCGGGGATCGTGCGTGCGCGCGGCGAGGTCGTAGTGACGATGGACGCCGACCTGCAGAACTCGCCCGCCGACATCCTCGCTCTCGTCCGGGCGGTCGATACGGGACACGACGTCGCGAGCGGGCGGCGGCGGGAGCGCGAGGACGGCCTTCGACGGCGTCTTCCGTCGAAGCTCGTGAACCGCATGCTGCGGAGCTTCACGGGTTCGGACATCTCGGACTTCGGGTGCGCCTTCAACGCCTACCGCCGGGACGTGCTCCTGCCGATGGCCGGCTCGATCGGCAAGCAGAAGTTCACCAAGGCGCTCGTTCTCTCGACGGGCGCGAGCGTCGTCGAGGTGGACATCGACCATCAGGCGCGCGAGGGCCGCTCCCGGTACACGTGGCCCGGCCTGATCCGCGTCGCGCTGCACGTGATCGCCGGCTTCTGGCCACAGCCGATCCAGTGGGCCGGGATGGCGATCGGCGTCACCGCGTCGTTTCTCGCTTCGGTCGCCGGGATCTGGGGCATCGTGGCCTGGATCGTCCGAAACGACTTCCCCGGCCAGTTGTTCCTCGCCGCGCTCGTGCTGGCGATCCTCGGGATCCAAGGTCTGATCTTTGCGCTCGTAGGCGAGTACCTCGGGCGACTCCAGCGCGACGTCGAGGGCAGGCCGCTCTACACGGTTGCCAGCGACCTCGATCGGCGCCGCGAGCCGGACGCCGATTAACCAGCCGGGCGGTGTTCGAGGGGTTCGAGCTTCGCTCCTTCGACACGGGCGAGGCCACGATCCGCGCCCGGGTCGGAGGAAGCGGGCCGCCGGTGCTCCTTCTGCACGGGCATCCGCAGACGCACGTCATGTGGCACTTGGTCGCTCCCGTGCTGGCCCGCGAGCTCACGGTGGTCGCGGCCGACTTGCGCGGGTACGGCGGGAGCTCGAAGCCCCCCTCGACGCCTGATCATGAGCCGTTCAGCAAGCGGGCCCTCGCGCGCGACCACGTTTCCCTGATGCGCGAGCTCGGGTTCGACCGCTTCTCGGTCGCCGGGCACGACCGGGGTGGATACTCGGCCTATCGCCTCGCGCTCGACCATCCCGAGCGCGTCGAGCGGCTTGCCGTCCTCGACATCGTCCCGGCCGGCGAAGCCTGGTGCCGAGCCGACACTCGTTTCATGCTCGGTTGGTGGCATTGGGCCTTCCTCGCCCAGCCGGCTCCCCTCGCCGAGCGGCTCCTCGCCGCCGACCCGGAGGCGTACTACTTTCGCGGCGACCGCACGATCTTCCACCCGGAAGCGCTCGCCGAGTACCTGGCCGCGATTCATGACTCGGAGACGCGGCGAGCGATGATCGAGGACTACCGCGCGAATGCGACGCTCGACCGCGCGGCCGACGACGCAGACCGCTCGGCCGGCCGGCGAATCGGGTGTCCCACCCTCTTGCTGTGGGCCCGCGGAGACGATCTCGAGGAGCTGTACGGCGACCCGCTGGCGGTTTGGCGGGACTGGGCGGACGACCTTCAAGGTCGCGGCCTCGACTGCGGCCACTACCTCGCGGAGGAGGCGCCAGAGGAGACCGAGCCGAGCTCCTGCGCTTCTTCTCTCGCGCGGCCAGGGCTGGCCCGCGGGAGATGGATCCAGGTACTCGCGCGAGTGACTGAGGGTCCCGACCCGCCCCCTGCTCGCGTTCAGCCTAACGCCGAGATCTGCACGGGTGGGTGACGCGAGTGCGGCGGGACAGCGCCGATGTGTCCACACGCGGTCTCCTCGGGGCTAGGGCCTTCGCGCAGGAGGCAGCACGCGGAGCGAGCACGGCGTTCCGAGCTCGCTGAGCGCGCCGCACACGGTCACGAGCGTTCCCCTCAACTCGCGTCGGAAGGGGAAAGCCCGCTCGTGCGTCGTGCGCCGGACATCGACGAGGGCCGCGCGAGCCGCATCCAGGACGGCCCGCACGTCGGCGAAGGGGCCCGGCACCTTCAGCACGAGCCACTCGGGGAAGACGGCTGCCTCGGCGCCTGGCCCCAGTCCTGCGACGAGGTGCGGCCGGTCGACGCGGGTACCGTGGAGGGGCAGGGCGATCAGGACGGCGGGAGCGGGGAAGTCGGCCCGTCGAACCATCGCCAGCGGACGGCCCGAGCGCGGCACTGGGG
>JACCXC010000101.1 GCA_013697275.1 Actinomycetota bacterium
CGAGGCCGCTTCAGCGAACATCACCAGGCGGATTCAAGAGCTGGGGGATTGGAGAGGAGAGACCCTCGCTCATGTCCGCCAGCTCATCCACGATGCCGACCCCGACATCCAGGAGGAGTGGAAATGGGAAAAGCCAAAATCCTCCGGAACCCCCGTCTGGTCCCATGACGGCGGCGTCTGTACGGGGGAATCGTACAAGCAGGTCGTGAAGCTCACCTTCTTTCGCGGCGCCTCCATCGGCGACCCGAAGAAGCTCTTCAATTCCAGCCTGGAAGGGAACACGCGGCGTGCGATCGACCTCCGCGAAGGGGAGAAGATCAACGAAGCTGGGTTCATGCAACTCATCCGCGCCGCGGTGGCGGCCAACTCCGCAGCGCTCGCTCAACGGGCAGCAAAGATGAAGTAAGCCCTGCTCTCTCGTTCGTGATTCGTCCCGTTCAGGCGTCGGCGGGGCAGCGTCACGTCTGTGCGACCGCGGGTTCGGGGACTCCATACAGCTGAGCGCCTGGGCACCTCTCCGCTTTCACGGTTCTGGCGCATGCTTTCTGTGGACCGACCAGGTGTTCGAGGTCTGCGTCCGCTTTCGGGACCTCCAACGCCTCGCGTTCGAGAGGCTGGCCGAGGCGCTAACGAGGCCCTCACAACCGGCCGCTATCACTCGCGCATGCGCGGCCATCTCTTGCTCAAACTCGCCGTCGCGGTCGCCGCAGCAACGGTCGTGAGCGCCGGGAGTGCGGGCGTCGACGCGGCGCCGACTGCTTCCCGCAGCTCGGGCGAGCCTTCGCCCGTAGCCTCGCTCGAGCCGGGCAAGACCAACGAGCTCTGGCGGCGGCTCGTGGCGTCACCGCGACCGCTCCCGGTGCAAGCGCAGGCCGATTGCCGGCCGCTCCGCGCTGTCTTCTATGCCGCCACGGACTTTCTCCGCCTGGCGACGAAGCTCGCAGCGACTCCCTCGCCGTGCGCGGAGTACTACATCTCGGTTCCCCCACTCGTCTCGGACAAGACTCTGCCGCGTCCCAACGCGGCTTCTCGCATCCGCGCTCTCGGGCCGAGCTTCCACGCCATGGCCGAGATCCACTTCGCGACCTGGACGCGGTGGGTCGCAAGCACCGGTTCGAGTTGGCACACCGCAGGTGTCACCGCGCGGGAACGGATGGCTGCTGCCGGCTACGACGTGACGAAGGGCGACAGGTGGGTCTTCAACGAGCTGACCACTGCCGTCCGACGGGGCACCGGGAACGCGCGGGCGAACGTCAGTGAGTTCCTGCGCGGCCTCTACGAGGGCGACGGCACCCGGCCGACTCGTGGTGCGGTCTTCGTCATCGGCTTCGGCCAACGGTCGGGCGACGTTTCTCTCTACCAGACGAATCTCCAGAACTGGCTCGCCGATACGACCTTTTGGACGGACATGGCCGCCTACGTGAGCGACTGGACACAGGAGGTGTACGGCGACGTCCGCAGCTACGCCGTTCCGGGGGTGCCGACATCCGTGCGCCGCGACTATCTGAACGACTATCTCCAGCACAAGCTCGTGCTGTCAGGTGCCGGCCCGCCGGAGATCGAAACGTCACGGTCGTTCCTGCGGTCGGCGTACAGCCCGCTCGCGAACGCGGCGTGGGAGCGAGACACGGGTTACGGCTGGACGACGGTGTCCGCCGAGCTGATGGCGGCATACGTCTCCGCACAGGTTCATGCTCTCCGCTACTTCAGCGCAACCACCGGGCAGGCTCAGGATCACTGGGGGTTCGCGTGGGCGCCGAGGAACGCAACGGGCATTCCGGCAGCCGACTTCGCGGCACGGACGGGTCTCGTCCTCGACCGGCTCGCAGCCGCGGTACGCGATTCCGGCCGGACTCCGGATCCCGCCGATCCGGGAAACGCGGCCTGCGGGCCGCCTGGCCAGAACCTGTACTGCATGGGTGACCTCGAGGGAGCCGGCCTGGCCGAGGCGTGGAAATCGTTCAGGGCCTGGACGCAGCCGGTGCTCGCTTTCGGCACACCCGCGCAGACCATCCCCGCCGGTGCTCCCTCGGCGGGGATGAGCGTGAATCTCGGTACCAGCTCCGGGCTTCCGACGACAGCTCCGACGCCTCTCGCGGTGACGCTGAGCTCGACGTCGCCGCAAGGCGGGTTCTCGACGAGCCCGGCCGGTCCGTGGGCCAGCACCCTGTCGGTGACGATCGCCGCGGGCACGGGCACAAGCCCGGTCTTCTACTACCGAGACACCCGTGCGGGCAACCACGTGCTGACGGCATCCGCCTTCGGGGTCACGAATGGCACACAGCCCGTGACGGTGACGCCCGGGCCGGTCGTCGCTCTCCGGGTCACGCCCGCGTCCGCGACGGTCCCTGCTCGCGCGTCGCAGCGTTTCGGGGTCACCGGCGCCGACGCTCACGAAAACGCCGTCCCCGTGTCCGGCGCGTGGTCGGTGACGCCGCGTGACCTCGGCACGCTCTCGCCGAGAGCCGGCAACGCCACGACCTTGACCGCGCAGCGCACGATCGGAAAAGGCACGAGCCTCGTCTCCGTGGCGACCGAGGCGGGGCCGATCTCGGCCAGAGCCAGCGCGCGCGTGACGCCCGGCCGCCTCAGGATCGGATCGATCCGATACAGGAGCCGACCGGGCGCCGTGCTCGTCACGGCGACGGCTACCGACGTAGCTGGCAGGCCCGTTTCTCGCGCCTTCGTCTCTGTCGCGGTCCGACGGAACGGACGGAGCTACCTCTCCGCGCGCGCGACTACCGGCGCTGCCGGCCGAACCGCCTATCGGGTACCGGCGCGTCGCGGCGGCTGCTTCACCACCCTGATCAGGAGAGTCTCGGCGAGCGGTTTCGCCTGGGACGGCCGTACTCCGCGCAACAGCTTCTGCCGGCCCGGGTAATGGGGCGTGCAACAGCGGTTGGTTCAGCGAGCCGCCCATGCTTTGCGCCCTCGAGCGGGCCAGCGCGGGTCTGGGCCAGCGTGCGCCGAATGACCCCGAGGCTCGGTCGGTAACCTGCGCACCGCCGATCCACGAGAGCCTTCAGGGCCAGCGACCATCTGACGGCGCGCGCGCAGTACTACGACGATCTCATGTCAGTCCTCGGGCTCCGAGAATGGTTCGCGACAGGTCCCGGAGAACCACTCAACTACGGGCCTGACGGCGCTCAAGGCTCACAACTGTTCTTCTACCGAGTGCTCGGGCGTGAGCGCATTCGGAATCGATCAGCTCGAGTTTCCGCCCGGTCGCGAGGGTCCCGAGCACGACCACAAAGCCGACGGGCAGGAGGAGGTCTATGCGATCGTCAAGGGGGTCGGGACCATCCGTGTCGACGGTGAGGAGCACGAGCTTCGACCCGGCCAGTTCGTCTTCCTCTCGCCAGAATCTCCGCGTGTGCCAGGGATCGGAATGTCGCTTGATCTTCGGCGGGCTCCAACGATCACGACTAGCCTGGTAGACGGGCTACCCCGCGCCCCGAAGTAGCCGACCGTGCAGAGCCCGCGTCGCGGCGCGGTCCGTTCCCTTTGAGGTAGCGGCTCACTCTGAACCGCTGGACTCCGGTTGCGGTCTGCCCCTCGAGGGCGACGACATCGAAGATCACGTCCGCACGAGCTCGCTGCTGCGCTGCCGTGGTGGGAACACAGGAGGCCTGAGCGGTTGGCGCCAGAACCGTGCCTGCGATCAGTGCCGCGGTGAGGGAGGTCACGAGACGCTG
>JACCXC010000102.1 GCA_013697275.1 Actinomycetota bacterium
TTCCGGCTGTCCTGCTGCGAGGCGCACCCTAGCGAGTTAGCCTCGCTTGTGCCGTCGTCAGCTTCCTCCTCAGCAGTTACCGGCTTGAGCGCCGTCGCCACTTCGGCCGACGCCGCCCGGCGCCGTCCCTGCCCCCGTCGCCTCGGGTGCGCGTGTGCGCGGGCCGTGTGCGCGGGCCGTGTGCGCGTGTGCGCCGGCCCTCGACCCCCACCCGGTCGATCTGGGCTCGAGCGCCGGGACTCCTGTACGAACGGGCGGCGATGCTCAACCAAGTCGCACAGTGGGCCGCGCCTGAACCCTGACGTCTCAGATCTCGCGTCAGTCCGCTAACAGCGGGCCGCCTGGCGGTTTCGTCGCGCATCGAGACGTCCTTATCGAGCTTCTTTCGGCGCGCAAGCAGACGACCGTCACGGCACCCGTTTTCCAGACGCTTTCCATCACCCCGCTGCCGCGTCGCCGCGGCGGCGCCCGTGCAGAACCCAAAGGCGCCGCTGAGCAGCGCCTTTCTTTAGGTGGGCGCACCTGGGATCGAACCAGGGACCTCCCGCGTGTGAAGCGGGCGCTCTCCCGCTGAGCTATGCGCCCTTCGTGGAGCATCGTAACGCCGGCGCCCTGATACCCTTTCCCCGCCGGTCGCGCTAGGCGGGGAGCTAGCGGTTCCCTGAACCCGCAAGCCGCTCTAGCGGGGCTGAATTCCCTCCCGAGGGGGACGTCTCCGAGGTAGGGCTGACGCTTGCGAGCGTTGACGGTCAGGTCCCGCGCACTGAGAGCCTGCGAACCGCGTCAGGTCCGGGAGGAAGCAGCGCTAAGCGGAGCTTCTCAGGTGCCGCGGCCAAGCCTGGCTCGAGCGAGCAGCGAAGGCACCGCCCCGGAAGCACTCTCGACGGCGGGTGCGCGGCCGGCATTTGGTTCTAGGTCGGCCAGCGAGGCTCGGCGGGCTCCGCCGTCTCGGCCGCGCGCCATTCCTCGCGAACGGGCGAGAAGACGTCGATCAGCGCAGTGCCTTCCGGGCCCGCCTCGGCGGTGTGGGAAACGTCGCTCGGGATCACGTAGACGTCGCCCTGCCGAAGCTCCCTCGTCTCGTCCCCGATCGTGAAGCGAACCGAGCCGGACAAGACGAGCCCGACCTGCTCGTGGGCATGCGCGTGCTCGGGCGCGGCGGCGCCGGGATCGAGCTCGACGACCCCGAGGGTCATCCGCTCGCCGTGCACCATCCGGGCGTGAATGCCCGCCCAGATGCGCTGGCGGTCGAGGCTCCCGAGCCTTGCGAAGGCGCCCACGACGTCAGCCTAATCGGACGTCGAGCCATAGTGTGGGGGTGCTCTAGGATGCTGTCGAGTTGACCGCTCTCTATCGCACCTACCGCCCCCAGAACTTCGACGAGGTGGTCGGCCAGGAGGCGGTGGTGCGCACGCTTCGAAACGCGATCGAGCGCGACCAGGTGCGCCAGGCTTACCTCTTCGCGGGGCCGCGCGGCACGGGCAAGACCTCGCTCGCCCGCATCCTCGCCAAGGCGCTGAACTGCGCCTACGGCCCGACGGCGACGCCCGACGGAACGTGCAACTCATGCGTTTCGATCGCGGCCGGCTCGTCGCTCGACGTCGTGGAGATGGATGCGGCAAGCCAGCGCGGGATCGACGACATCCGCGAGATCCGGGACCACGTCGTGCTCCAGCCGGTCGAGGGCCGCAAGAAGGTCTACATCCTCGACGAGGCCCACCAGCTCACCGACGCGGCCTTCAATGCGCTCCTGAAGCTAATCGAGGAGCCGCCGCCCCATCTCGTCTTCGTCTTCTGCACGACCGACCTCGCCAAGATGCTCCCAACAGTCCGCTCGCGCTGCCAGACCTTCATGTTCTCCCGCCCGCGGCTGCCCGAGCTGACCCGGCTCCTGCGCCGGATCGCCGACGCGGAGAAGATCGATGCGCCCGACGCGGCGCTCGCCCTCGTCGCCCGAAGCGCGCGCGGGTCGTTCCGCGACGCGGTCTCGACCCTCGACCAGCTCTCGTCGGCGACGAACGGCGAGGTGAGCGTCCAGGGCGTCCTCCAGCTCCTCGGCGCCGTCGAGGAGGAAGCGCTCTTCCGGATCTGTGACCTGGTGGTGGACGGCGACACCGCAGGCCTCCTCCTCTTCGTCGAGGAGCTCGCCGACCAGGGCCAGGACCTGACCCGGCTCGTCACCGACCTGCTCGAGCACCTGCGCCACCTGCTCCTCGTCCAGCACATGGGGGAGGTCCCGGACTCGCTCCCCGTCACGGAGGAGACACGCGAGCGCCTGCGCTCTCAGGCAAACCAGCTCGGCGAGCCCGCGGTTCTCCGCTTGATCGACCTGCTGGCCGTTGCTGTGGAGGACGCCCGTCAGGGCGGCGACCCGCGCCTGCCGCTCGAGCTCGCGCTCGTGCGGGTGACGAAGCCCGGAGCCGACCTGTCCGGCGAATCGCTCGCCTACCGGCTCGAGCAGCTCGAGTCCCGCGTGCGGGAGCCGTCCTCCCCGATCGCGCCGCCGCCGAGGGCGCCGGGCCCTCCTCCAGCAGCGACCGCTGAGCCGCCCAAGGAGCCGCCTGCCGACGACGGCGACCCGCTCGACCTCGAACAGATCCAGCAGCTCTGGAACCAGGTCATTCTCCCCACGCTCGCCGAGCGATCGATCCCGGCGGCGTCGGTGCTGAACGAGGCGCGGCCTGTCGCGCTCGAGGGCACCCGCCTCGTGATCGAGTTCGCACCGGCGGCATCCTTCCACCGGAACCTCGCCGAGGAGCCCAAGAACGCGTCGCTCCTCGCCGACGTCCTCCGGGAGCTGACCGGCCGGCGGCCCGAGCTCGCCTTCGTCGTCGGCGAAGGCTCGGCGGACGAGGGCGCGCCCGCGGAGGAGGGACCCACCTCGGAAGAGGAGTTCGTCTCGCTCTTCAAGTCGACGTTCGACGCTCGCCCAGTCGAGGAATAGGAGTCGCACGAATGGCGCGTGGAATGGACATGAACAAGATGTTCAAGCCTCGCTGCAAATCCCGGGTTTTCTACCGGAACTTTCTACCGATTCGTGCCCAGTAGGCGCTGCTCGAGCGCCGCGGCTTCGTCCTTGAACGTGACGCCGGCTAGATGGAGGTAGCGCTTCGTCGTCGCCATCGACGAGTGGCCCGCGAGCGCCATGATCGCGACCGGGCTCGATCCGTTCGCCGCCATGTGCGTGAGCGCCGAGTGGCGTGCGTCGTGGAACGGCCTCACATATCCGTCCACGCCGGCGTTCGCGAGGGCGGCCTTCCAATGCTCGTTCCACCAGCGGTCCGGATTCATCCGCTGCCCCGACTCTCGTGATGCGAACACATAGTCCCTGTCGGTCTGGTAAGGCGTGGATGCCTTCCACGACCACAGGGCGTCCGAGAGCGCCTTCGGCACGGCGATCGAGCGGTGGCCCTCGCGCGACTTAGCGCGGCGGACGTGGATCGTGTCGGAGAGGAAGTCGACGTCCGCCCACCTGAGGTTCACGAGCTCGGAGCGGCGCATCGCGGTGAGGATCGACGTCAGGAAGACGAGCCTCGCCCGCTCGTCCGTGAACGCCTTGAGCACACGTGAGACCTCTCCGGGCTCGAGCACGCGCCAGGCCCGCTCATGGTCAGGCGTCTTCGGCCGCTCCGGGCGGGCCGCCGGGTTCGAGTCGATCAGCTCCTCGCGCACGGCCGTCGCAAAGATGTTGTGCAGCAGGTTGAGGTCCTGATTCACCGTCGTCGGCCCGTGCCGACCGATCGCGTCCCGCGTGAACGCGGCGACGGTCGCCGGCTTGATCCCGTCCAAGGCCATCGACCCGAAGAACGGGAGGATCCGCCTCATTCCGCCTCGGTAGGCGCGACGCGTGTTGTGCGACCACGCTCGCTTCGCCGCGGTGGCTTCCAGCCAGTCCTCGGCGTAGGTGCGGAAGGGAAGGCGCCGCGGACGGCGCCACCCCTTCTTTTCCACGCGGACGAGACGCTC
>JACCXC010000153.1 GCA_013697275.1 Actinomycetota bacterium
GTCGTACTGATCGCGAACGGCGCGCCGCCGCGCGAAGAACTCGGGCAGCAACTGGCCGATCAAGACGCCGGTGAATGCGATCAAAGGTGCCGCAAGAAGAACGATCCACGCGTCGATCATTGATCGCTACATACCCATGGGAGCATCGTCCGCGTTCAAACGCTCCGCGGCGAGGAACGCGTCTAGGGCGCCCCTGGCCCGCTCGAGTGAGTCGGGGAGTAGGTGGCCGTACGTGCGGTCGATCTGCTCGACGCTCGTCCCCATGAAGCGCGAGAGCTCGAAGAGGGAGACGCCGGCCGCGATCGCGAACCGCCCCCATACGTCCCGGAGCCGCCTCTAGCACCGATGCGGGCCGAGCGTGGGAAGGCGAAGAAACGCCCTGCTATTCACGGAAAGCCCGCTAGTGCGGGGCTTTTGTCTAGCGGCTTCGTGGTGCTTCCGGTACTGAGGCAGTTTTGAGTCCGGTTCTCGCGGCGTAAGCCATGTTCAAAGCCGTGACGTTCCGCCGATCGCTCGGGACCCACCTGTGGCGCTCGTCCTGGCGGGGCCCGTTTCAACAGCACCGTAGTGGCGCAGAGTGGTGGCGATGTCGTCGTGGCCCATCTGAACAGGGCGCAAGGTTCGACCCCTCGGGGTAATCAAAAGAACGTGCCTCCCTTTCTCTACGTCCTCACACATCGTGGGCGCGGGACGATTGCCAAGTTCGAGACGCTGGGCGAAGCGAAGCGCCAGCTGAACGAAATATTGAGCAACGAGCGGGCCTGGACCGGCGACTTCACGATCGAACCCCGTCGACGGGGCGTGGACGAGTTACTCGCTCGCGACCAGTCTGACGGTGGTGTCGACGAAGCTCGGGAGCGCCACGGCCCCCCCGACGGCTAGCCGGGCAACTCGCGTACGCCACGCTGTGCACGCTCGGGCCAGTCGCGCTCGCCGACAAGACGGCCGACTTCACCCGCGCGGATCGAGGTCGCGCGCCACGTCCCCGCTCTCGCCGATCTTCTCCACGACGATGAAGCGCTCGTTTCGCTCCACGATGCTCTCGGCGGTGGGGTCCTCGTGGCCGGCGAGTACCGCGAAGCGGTTTCCGCGGGCGCGTATGAGCCGGTACTCGGTGATCGATAAGTGCAGCGTTTCAGCGCACTCAGCGTTGCTGCACTCGCAAAGCACTTCGAGCCCTTCAGCCTCGAAAGCCTCGGTGGCGCTGAAAATACGCTCGTTCACCTCGCGAAACAGCGCCTCGTTCTTGGCAGCACGGCGGCCCCAGGACTCCACCGTCGTGTTCATACCCCCCCGAATACCACTGATCAAGCCGCCGCCTCAACGCCCGTGGCTCGGCATCGAAACCCGACTTGCCCAATCGCCGAGCCGGTGCACCTTGGCGGGCAGGAAGCCAGATCGCCTCTTGCTTCGAGCGGCCAAGGTGGCCGGCGCGTCCGACGGGTGCCCTAGTCGGGCGCGCAGAAAAGCGCGATCTTGGGGCACTTCGGTCTCGGACTGGTGAAGGACCCTTGCGCCGCGCAAGACCGTAGCTAGCGTCGAAGGGGATGACCTGGCTGACTCGAGGTGCTACCGCTGCTTACGTGACGGTCCTCGCGCTCGCCGGCTACCCCGACGTCGGGCTGCTGACCGGATTCACGCTCTTCGCGGCGCTCGAGCGGCGACGCGACCGCGCAGCAAGGACGCTTCGACGGCCCCGCCGCAGTAGGGCCGTCGCCGCTCCGGCTCGTTTCGGCTAACCCGAGATCGCGCGCGCCGCTCCGGCCTGCTCCTCCGGGGTCTTCTCGAGGTCCTGGAGAACCTTGCCAAGCAGGAAGAACGTCGGCGGCCAAAGACCGACAAAGATTGCGAGCCGCTCCGCGCGGGCGCGGGAGTCACGGTCGCCATTGCCGGCCGACCGGCCCCACAGCGAGATGGCGCCGCCGATCGAGGCGAGGCCGAGGCCGTGCAGGAGGGATGAGTTCAGCCGAAGCTGCTTCATGAGGAGTGCGATGCGCATGGAAGCGCTCCCTTCGAATAGTTGACGGCGTCAGTTGTAGCAGTTTTGTCTCAGGTTGGTCGAGTATTCGTTCGCTCTTCGTCGAGGCCACGTGAGTGCCCCGGTAGGGTCTTCGCCCATGGGTCGCACGATCGCCATCCTTGGCGCCGGAAAGATCGGCGAGTCGCTCGTCTCCGGCCTCGTCTCTTCGGGCTGGCGGGAGCCGTCCGAGATTGTCGCGACCGCCCGCCGCGAGGAGCGGCTGGCCGAGCTGGTCAAGCGCTACGGGGTCAGGACCACGCGAGACAACCGGGCGGCCGTTCAGGACGCGGACGTCGTCGTCATCGCAGTGAAGCCGCAGGACATCGAAGTTCTACTCGGCGAGCTCTCGGGAGCGCTCTCGCCGGGGCAGACTGTGATCACGATCGCAGCAGCCATCCCGACGGAGCTGATCGAGCGCCACCTGGGCGAGGTTCGCGTCGTTCGGGCGATGCCGAACGCCCCGGCCTCGGTGCACGAGGGCATGGCGGGTGTCGCGGCCGGACGGCACGCGCGGGAGGAAGACCTCGAACGGGCCGAGGAAGTGCTCGCGCACCTGGGCCGGTCCGTACGCGTCGCGGAGAGCTCCATGGACGCAGTCACCGCGGTCTCGGGGTCCGGCCCCGCGTACTTCGCCCTCCTCGCCGAGTCGATGATCGAGGCCGGGATTCTCCTGGGGCTCTCCCGCGAGATCGCGACCGACCTTGTCGTCCAGACGATGTTCGGGACGGCGAAGCTCCTGCGCGACGAGAAGATGCACCCGGTCGAGCTGCGCGAGATGGTCACCTCGCCGGGCGGAACGACGATCGCCGCGATCCGTGAGCTCGAGCTGGCTGGCGTACGCGGCGCCTTCCTGAACGCCATTCAGGCCGCGATGACGCGCTCGAAGGAGCTAGCCGAGGGCGGTTAGCGGGTCGGTCGCCGCCCCGCGGACGCGGAGCTCGAAATGAAGGTGGGGGCCGGTCGCGAACCCGGTTGCCCCGACGGATCCGATCCGCGAGCCCGCGACCACGCGGGCGCCGCGCGAGACGGAGATGCTCGACAGGTGGGCGTACCAGGTCGTCGCTCCCAGACGGTGACGCACGACGACCAAGTTGCCGTATCCGCCGCTGTCCCAACCCGCGACGACCACGCGGCCGCGTCCAGCGGCTCCGACGCGGGCGCCGTGCCCAGCCGGAAAGTCGATCCCCGTGTGGAAGCGGTTTCCGCGCGGTCCGAAGCGGTCGGTCGGGCCGAGGGAGATCGGCCACGCGAAGCGAAGAGGCGTGCTCGGGACGGGCCCGCGGAGCGCGCGAAGGGTTGCCGGCCCAGGTGCCCCGTCCACGGAGAGGCGGGCCCAACGCTGGAACCGGCGCACGGCGGCCTCGGTCCGCGCGCCGAACGCACCGTCCAGCGAGCCGGACGGGAATCCGTGCCAAGCGAGCAGGAACTGCGTCTGCGAGACGTCCCAGCCGACGAGGCCGGGGCGAAGAATGCGGGAGCCGTACCGGTGGCGCCCGTACCGCCCCAGTGCGTAGCGGGTCCTCCGGCCGGCCACCCCGTCGACCTGGATGCGTGCGCGCCGCTGGAGGCGACGGACCGCCCGGTCTGTGCCGGGCCCCCAAGCGCCGTCGATGGTGCCGGCGTAGAGCCCCTTGGCCTGCAGGCCGATCTGGAGTGCCGCGACGCGCGGCTTGCCCATGCCGAAGGCGGCCGTCGGGGCACTGAGCGCGACGAACAGGGTAAGGCCGCAGATGAGGGTCGAACGCTTCACTTCTCAACTCCCTGGGCTGGTATCGGACGCAGGCGTCTATCCCTGAAGAGGGGGATGCCCAACCGGTGCGAGCACGTCCGCAGCGCAGCCGAAGAGTAATGCGGCCGGGACGTCCCTCGGGGCGACACCTTCGAGCGCCGGGTGCTCGAGGTCGACCTCGACACCGTCCCATTCGGCGAGCCCGAGTGCCGCGGCCCCCTCGTCCGCGCCGATGCGGAGGAGCTCGGCAAGCGCGACCACGTTACGCCGGCCGGCTTCGCGCCGGGCGACGCCTTCGAGCTCGCGAAGCTCCTCCAACGGGTCGATCCGGATGTTGGAGTCCGATCCGATACAGAGGGGGATTCCGCGCTCGCGGATGCGCGCGACGGGGACGAACCCGTCCCCCAGGTTGGCCTCGGTCGTAGGGCAAGCGCAGATCCGCGCCCCCGACTCAGCCAAGAGGTCGAGCTCCCCGTCGCTCGCGTGCGTGGCGTGGACGATCGTCGTCAGCGGCCCAAGGCACCCCTCCCGCGCGAGCAACTCGATCGGACGGAGGCCGTGCTCGGTCAGGCACTCCTCGATCTCGCGCGGCTGCTCGTCCGCATGGACTTGCAGGACAAGACCCTCGCGCTCGGCGTAGCGTGCGACCGCTCGGAGCCAGTCCGGTGGGCAGGCGCGAACCGAGTGCGGCGCGACACCGACCCTGGCCCCTGTCGCGCGCAGGGCGTCGACCTCCCCGAGGTACGCGGTGACCGAAGGCTGGCGGAAGCGGACGATCCCGCCGCGCGCGTACGCCGCGTGGAGCAAGACGATGTCGAGGTCCGCTTGGCCAGCGGCCTCGAGCGCGGCGTGAGCCTCGTCACGACCGAGGTAGTGGAACTCCCCGACGGCCGTGTACCCGGCCGCCCGCATCTCGCGATACACGGCTGCATAGAGCTCACGGACGTCCGCGGGGGTTTGACCTCGCGCCACGTCGAGCATCGCCTCGCGCCAGGCCCAGAAGTCATCCCCCTCGGTGCGGCCGCGAAGGAGGCGCTGGAACGCGTGGCTGTGCGCGTTGACGAAGCCCGGGAGCGTCAGCGCCTCGGCCACCAGGCGAGGCTAACCGACCGGGGTACGATTGCGGCCTGATGGCCGCGCGCGCCGTTCCCGCTCCGCTGGCGCAGCTGCCGAACGCGCTCACGCTCTTTCGCTTCGCGCTCGTCCCGCTCTTCGTCGTCCTGATGCTGGCCGACGACGGGCGAGGGAGCTGGGGCACCGCCGCCGTCTTCGCCCTCGCCGGGGCGACGGACCAGGTCGATGGCTGGCTTGCGCGGCGCTGGCGCGTCGAGTCCCAGTTCGGGAAGCTCGCCGACCCGCTCGCTGACCGCCTGATGATCGACGCCGCGGTCATCCTCCTCTGGCTGGACGGGCGCCTTCCGTGGCCCGGGCTCGCGGTCATCCTCGTCCGCGACGCGGGCCTCGTGCTCGCGTACCCCGCGGTGCGCGGGCGCGGCTATGACTTCGAGGTGAACCTCATCGGCAAGGCGGCGACCTGGGTGCTCTACGCGGGGCTCGTCGGTCTGGTCGCCTCCGACGCAGGGACGGCGTGGCCGCTCGTCCTCTTCTGGTCAGGGGTCGCTCTCGCTCTCGTCGCAGCGGCGCTCTACGTGCGTAAGGCCTACCGGGAGGTTCGCGCGTGAAGGCGGTCGTGATGGCGGGGGGCGAGGGGACTCGCCTACGGCCGCTGACCTCCAATCAGCCGAAGCCGATGGTCCCGATCGTCGGGAAGCCCTGCATGGAGCACATCGTGGAGCTTCTCCGCCGGCACGGCTTCGACGACATCGTCGTCACGCTCGCCTTCATGCCCCAGGCGATCCGCGGCTACTTCGGCGACGGCGAGGCACAAGGGGTCCAAATCCGCTACTCGGTCGAGGAAACGCCGGCAGGCACGGCCGGCTCGGTCAAGCTCGCGGAGGAGGCGCTCGACGAGCCCTTCGTCGTCATCTCGGGCGACGCGCTCTGCGATATCGACCTGACCGAGCTCGTGGCCTTTCACCGAGAGCGCGAGGCCCTCGTCACCATCGCCCTGAAGAGCGTGGATAACCCGCTCGAGTTCGGGATCGTCGTGACGGACGAGGACGGGCGGATCGAGCGGTTCCTCGAGAAGCCCTCCTGGTCGCAGGTCTTCACGGACACGATCAACACGGGGATCTACGTCATCCAGCCCGAAGTGCTGAAGGAGATTCCGGCCGACGAGCCGTATGACTGGGCCAAACAGCTCTTCCCGCGGTTGCTCGAAAAGCGTCGCCCGCTCTATGGGTGGATCGCGGACGGCTACTGGCAGGACATCGGAAACCTCGATCAGTATCGCGCGGCCAATTTCGACGCCCTGGACGAACGTGTCGAGCTCGAGATTCCGGGGGTCCGCCTCCGCGGCAACGTGTGGGTCGGGGAAGGCGTCGAGCTGGACGACGTGGAGTCCGTCGAAGGGCCGGCTTTCATCGGCAACTACTGCCGCATCCATCCGGAATCGACGATCCAGGCCTACACCGTCCTGTCCGCGAGCGTCGCCGTCCGCGAGCACGCCCGCGTCGCCCGCTCGATCGTCGACGGGTCGACCTACATCGGCCGAAGCGCGGTCGTGGAAGGCGCGATCGTCGGGCGCATGTGCGACATCCGCGAGCACGCCCGCATCCACGAAGGGGCTGCGATCGGCGATCAGACGACCGTGGGCTACGAGGCCGTCGTGCACCCGGGCATCCGCATCTACCCGTTCAAGGAGATCGAGTCGGGCGCACAGGTCGACCGCAATATCATCTGGGAAGCGCGCGCGACGTCCACGATCTTCGCCCGCGAGCGGATCCACGGGCTCATCAATGTCGATCTGACGCCCGAGATCGCCCTCCGGCTCGGATTGGCGCTCGGCACGGCCCTGAAGCGTGGCTGCCGCGTCGTGACCAGCCGCGAGGCCTCGCCGCCCTGTCGGCTCCTGCGTCGCGCGATTCTCGCGGGGATCAACGCGGCGGGCGTCAACGTCGCCGACCTGCGCGTCATGCCGCCGGCCGTGAACCGCCACCTGCTGAAGGCCGAGGGCTTCGAGGCTGCCTTGCACGTCGGGCCGAGCCCCTCGGATCCCGAGGCGGTCGAAATTCAGCTCTACGAACCCCCCGGGGTCCAGGCCTCGGGTGCCTTCATGAAAGAGATCGAAAAGCACTTCTCCCGCCAGGAGTACCGGCGCGCGGCCTGGGACGAGGTCGGGGAGATCCGCTTCCCCGCCCGTGCCGCCGAGAGCTACACGGAAGACCTCCTGCGCACGCTCGACTCGGACGCCATTCGGGCGCGGGGCTTCCGGATCGTGGTCAACTACTCCTACTCGTCGGCCTCGCTCGTGCTGCCGCTCGTGCTCGGCCCGCTCGGCGTGGAGGTGGTCGCGGCCCAAGCTTACGTGCGCGAGCAGGCCGCCCAGCCGGCCGGCGCGACCGTGGAGGAAACGCTCGGGGCGACCCAGCGGCTGGTCTCGGCGGTCGGGGCGGACTTCGGCGTCGTCCTCGACCCGAGCGCCGAGCGCCTGACGCTCGTCGACGAGCGGGCGGTGGCCATCCCGCCCGAGCGCACGCTGTTGCTCTTCCTGCGGCTGCTCTCCTCCGACGGCCGGCGCGGGCGTCTCGCGTTCCCCGTCACGGTCACGAGCCAGGTCGATGAGGTCGTGCGCGGATCCGGCCTCCAGGTCGAGCGCACGCGAGCTTCGCTCGAGGCGCTCACGCGGGCGGCAGCCAGCGACGGAGTGATCTTCGCGGGCTCGGCGACGGGCGGGTTCGTCTTTCCGGAGTTCCTCCCCGGCTACGACGCGATCGCGAGCCTCTGCAAGCTGCTCGAGCTCCTGGCGCCCGTGGAGAGGCCGCTCTCGGAGCTGGTCGCAGACCTTCCCGAGCCGGCGGTCGTGCATCGAGCGATCCGCTGCCCCTGGGGGCGAAAGGGCGCGGTCATGCGCATCGTGACCGAGCGCATGCGCGATCGGGAGATCGATACGTTGGACGGCATCAAGATCTTCTCCGCCGGCGGGTGGGCCCAGGTGTTGCCCGACCCGGCCGAGCCGCTCGTGCATGTCTATGCCGAGGGCTCGACCCAGGCGGACTCCGAGCGGCTCGAGGCCGAGCTCGCCGAGCTCGTCGGCGCGATCATCGCGGCCGAGGAGCCCACGGGAGTCTGATCAAACCCTAAAGCCAAGGTTGAAGGATGGGCCAGCTGCTGGTTTACTGTCGGTGCTCGTAACGGCTGCGAGGAGGACCACGTGGAACCCCTGCCCGATCTAAAGACCACCTCCGACGAGGAGCTTCGCGACCTGATCGCCCGCCTTGTACAGGAGGAGCACGAGGTGTCCTACCGCCGGCGGATCCTGCACGGGAAGATCGACATCCTGAAGGCCGAGCTCCAGTCGCGCCTGAAGGAGCAGGTGGGGGACGGGGAGAGCCCACTCTACGAAGTCGACGTCGACCGTCTGGCGGCCATCCTCGCCTCGCGCGCCGCTCCTCCGAATCCCTCGGAGTAGCGGTGACGCACGTCCACTGCCCCGAGTGCGGCTTCCAGAATCCCGAAGCCGCGAACTACTGCGCCAAGTGCGGCGCGCTTCTGCCGCACGAGGAGGCGGGCGGCCACACGACGATGACCTTTCCGGTCGAGGAACTCGCCGATGAGGACGGCGCCCCGCTCGAGGAGCTGCCGATCGAGGGCACCGCGTTGGTCGTTCGCGCCGGGGGCGGGAGGCAGGGGGAGACCTTCCCGCTCGACGGCGACCGGATCGAGATCGGCCGTTCGCCGCAGGCCGTCGTCTTCCTCGACGACGTGACCGTCTCGCGGACGCACGCGATCCTCACCCGCGACAACGCGGGCTACTCGATCGAGGACAGCGATTCACTCAATGGCACCTACGTGAACCGGCGCCGGGTGGAGAAGGCCACCCTCGAGAACGGCGACGAGGTGCAGATCGGAAAGTACCGCCTGACCTACCTCGCTCCCTGATGGCGACGGCGACTCTCGACTCGAAGGAACGGCGGCTGACGATCGGAGCCGTGCGCGAGCGGCTGAGCGATGAGTTCCCGGACATCTCGATCTCCAAGATCCGCTATCTCGAGGGCCAGGGGCTGCTAGCGCCGCGCCGCACCCGGAGCGGCTACCGCCTCTACAGCGATGAGGACGTCGAGCGTCTGCGCACCATCCTCCGCCTCCAGCGGGACGAGTTCCTGCCGCTGCGGGTAATCCGCGACGAGCTCGCGTCCCCGGGAGCAAAGCGCCGCTCCCGGCGCCGCACGTCGGACGGCCTCCTGACGATTCGCGAGCCAAGCATCGACCTACGGACGCTGTGCGAGCGCTCGGAAGCCGAGCCCGGCTTCGTGCGAGAGCTCGAGGACTACGGGATCCTCGAGCCGCTCGACGAGGACGGTGAGCTCCGCTACCCCGAGCGCGACGTGGACGTGGTTACGGCCTGCACCCGCCTCGCGCGGTACGGGATCGAGCCCCGGAACCTGCGGAGCATTCGCAACGGCGCCTCCTCGGCGGCGGGGCTCCTGGAGCAGATCGTCGCGCCGGCCCTGCGCTCGCGAAACCCAGAGCGGCGCCTCGCGGGCCTGGAAGACCTCGAAGCACTCGCTGCGGCCTCACAAGAGCTGTCGCAACTCCTCTTCTGGCGTGCGCTCCGGTCGCTGGTCTAACCTCTCGGCCTCGTGGCGGAGGATCTGAGCGCAAAGATCCGCGACATCCCCGACTTTCCGAAGCCAGGGATCGTCTTCAAGGACATCATGCCGCTCCTCGCCGACGGGGCCTCCTTCCGGAACACGGTCGAGGCGCTGGCGGAGTTCGCCGAGCCGCGGCGGCCAGACCTCGTCATGGGGGCCGAGGCGCGTGGCTTCATCCTCGGTGGCGCGCTCGCCTACCGCCTCGGCTGCGGGTTCGTCGCTGCCCGCAAGCCCGGGAAGCTGCCGTGGGAGACCGTCAGCGCAGAGTACGAGCTCGAATATGGCGTCGACTCCCTCGAGTTGCACGCCGACGCGATCAAGCAGGGAGCCCGGGTGCTGATCCACGACGACCTCCTTGCGACGGGTGGGACGGCGCGCGCGAAGGTGAACCTAGTCGAGCAGCTCGGCGGGGAGGTCATCGGGGTGGTCTTCGTGATCGAGCTCGGGTTCCTGAACGGAAGGGAGAAGCTCGCGGGCTACGACGTGCATTCGCTCATCCAGTACTGATCGAGCGATGCATGGGCCCAAGGCCTGCTGCCGACAGAGGGAGGGACGTGTACGACGGGCTTACTGGGCGCTACACCTTCGGGTGCCCTGTCTCGGGCGAGGTCCGGGTGCGCCTGTCCCGGTTCCGCACCGTCGAGCGCCTGGGCGGAGCGGCTCATCCCGCCGTCTATCGCGTCCGGTTCGCCTGCCCCTGTGGGGACGATCACGATGGTCTCCTGACTCACGAAGACCTCGACTGGGCGCCGCTCGGCGCGGCGGGCGAGGTCTTCTTCAACGTGATGACGCGGCGGCTCGAGTCGACGCTTCCCGACCTCCTCGACCAGGCTGCGCGGCAGATCGGCGCCGGCGAGTGGCCGTGGAGCTTCTTCTGCTACCCCGAAGGCCGAGTCCGGCCGATCTTCCCATCCGCCTTCCGGGTCCTCGTACCGGCGGACGAGCGCGTCGGCGTGGCCGTCCGCTGCCCGGACTGCGGAGGGACGTCTGTGAACCTGGTCTCAGCCCGTCATGTGGACGAGCCCTTCTACAACGACGCCCGGGTGGACGTGATCGAGCACATCTTCAGTCACGACCATGAGTTCCTGCTGGACTCGTTCCGCGCAGACCTCGAATCGGACGCGTTCGACGCGCGCCGCCTCGAGCTGTAGTCGTCCGAGTACCTCCGGGCGCGTTACAGGCGTTTGACTAGTGGGGAAAACCCCCGCAATGCGGTGTTTTGGCAATCAACCGAACGGGGTGAAAGCACATGGCATTGCTTAGACGTAGTGCGAGGGACGACGACGTCGACGGAGACGGAGACGCGGATCGCACGGAGCGCGCGGGCACGAGTCCCGGGCTGGTTCGTGCGCTCGCCACGCTGGCAGGCGTTGCGGTCGCCGGCTTCCTCGTCTGGCTCGCCCAGGAGATCTCGGGACCCCTCGCTGAGGCGTCGAAGAGCGATTTCTGGATCGCGATGGCGCTGCTTGCAGGCGCCGGGCTCGCGCTCGGGCTCTCGCAGCTCCTCGGAGGGTGGACGAAATGGGGGTGGCCGCGACTGAGCCCGACCGTCTTCCTGTTCGGATTCCTGCCGACCCTCATCGCCGGCGGTTGGATTCTCCTTGCGAAGCAGCCGCAGAACGGCGTCCAGGAGAGCCGCGTCGACAGCTGGACGGGCGACCTCGGCATCAGCGGCCTGGTGGACGGTCTTGCGACCTTCCTGCCGGTTATCCCGCTGATCATCGGCCTCGTTCTCGCGTTCTCGTTCGACACGACCGGGCCGCGGACGCACATCGTTCGCGACCGGAGTGAGCCGGCCGTCCCCGACGAGGACGTGCACGACTACCGTCGCGAGCGCGAAACCACGGCAGTCACGTCGGCCGGAACCGGCACGGGCTCTACCGTCGCCGAGGAGATCCGCGAGCGCGAGACGCGCGGGGCCTCGGTGGGCACCGGTACGGGCGCCGAGCGCGACGACACGGAGCGTCGGCCGCTCTGAGCTACCTGGGCTGGGGGCGGGCTAGGTAGGACCCGTCCCCAGCCCAGCCCCTTCACTCGGCTCAGGGAGACGCGACTTCGCCCACCGGCCGATAACCGGGCTATGGATGCCGCCCAAAGCCGCTTTCCTCGCCCTCTCGGCCTCACACGTCTCGTCGACCATTGCGAGGCCTTGCGCCGCGTGACGGGCGAGGAGGCCACCAGCGCCCGCTCGCGCCTCGAGCTCGAGCTCGGCTCGGAGCTCACGAGCCGCCTGGTCGGTGCACTTGCGAGCGGTCCGCGCGGGCGCCTCGCGCCGATTCTTTAGCGCCGGCGGCTAGGAGCGGTAGCGCTCGCCGCCGTAGATCCGGACGTAGAAGAAGATCCCGAGGCCGGCGAGCAGGCCGAGGAGGAACGACGTCCCGCCGGAGAAGCCCACAGAGACCAAGAAGATCCAGAGGAAGAGGCCGAGGCCGAGCCCCCAGAGGAAGGCCGTGAATCCCCGGCTGAGCGAAGGCGGTCGCAGGTGCATCGCGCGCTGACTTTACTAGGGAGGCCGCGGCGAACCGTGCGGGACCATAAAAATTCGCCGAGCCGGTTTCGCTTTAGTCCACCTCTCGAACCGACGTTCCCCTTGCAGGTACTGCCGCTCCGTGAGGCTTCGACCTACTTGCGCTCCGTGCTCGGCGCAAGCGGAAATCTAGGGGTTCTTTGCGGCCACGTCAAGCACTTCGGAAGCGAAAAAACACGCAAACTGCGGCAAGGACGGTTACACAACATTTCCACAAGGCGAACCTCTTCTTGTGGGCAATCCTGTGGATAAATCTACGGTGAAAGAGCGCCGTCGGTGTAGACGCCGCCCGCGTTCCAGAGGAGGAACCCGCCCGTACGCAGGCGGCGCGACGCCTCGATCTGGGCGCGCACGTCGGCAAGCGTGTACGTCCGTCCGTACGTGAAGTCCTGCAGCCACGGAACGATTTGCGTGTTCAGCCCGAGAAGCGACCGGCGGAAGTGGCGAAGAGACATCGTGACCGTCGCCCCCGGGTTCCCATTCGGGTCGGCGATCCCGTACTCGCCGGGGCCATAGTGGGAGGGGTAGACCATCGGGTAGACCGCATCCAGGTGGGGCCCGAGGAGGTGCGGACGCTGCCCGATTCCGAGGTCACGGGTTGCCGCAAGGCCGAAGACCGCGGCCGAGATCCGCACGCCGAGGGGGGAGAGACGCTCGCGGGCGTACTCGAGGAAGCGGGCGATCGTGACCCCCTTCCGCTCGTTCACGCGGCCTGGCCACTGGGCTAGCTCGATCGGGCCGTCGCTTGGGAAGCGCACGTAGTCGAACATGATCTCGTCGAAGCCGGCGCGTGCCGCGGACTCGGCGATGTCGACGTTGTAGTCCCACACGCGCTTGTCGTACTGGTTCGTCCAGCCCAACCCGCCGTCATTCGTCCAGATTCCGCCGCCGCGCCGCTGGATCGCCATGTCCGGCCGCTCGCTCGTGAGGAAGGGATCTTCGAAGACGACCACGCGACCGATCAGATAGAGGCCTTCGTCGTGGACGCGCTTCGCCACCGCCTTCGGGCGGTAGTACGACTGCGCGGCGCCGACCTTCCGGGCGAGCGGAGCGGCCGGCGACTCGAACGCGACCTCGCCGTTTTCGTCCTTGACGTCCAGCTGGAACGTGTTGAGCCCTTCGTCGGCGAGCGAGAGGTACTCCTCGAACTTGCCGTCGAGGGTCATGAGGGCCATCGTCACGTGGACGCCCCGAATCTCGTCCGGAAGGGGCCGGGGGGTGGGCTTCTTCGGAGGCGCCTTTTCGGCCGCCTTCGGCTTGCTCGAAGGATGCTCGCCTTCGCCGCCACCGCTCAGGGAGGTGGCGCCGAGCGCGGCGACCGCGGCCGCGACGCCGACGATCGCGACGGCGGTGATTCGCTGGGTTGCACGGCGCCGGCGCGCCTGGTGCCGCCGCGACCGGAAGCGCTCGTTCGGATCCGGCTGCAGCATCGAACCCGGGACGATACGCGCTTTTCCCCAAACACGCCATGCTCATCCACAGGTTCGGAATCTGCGCAACACTTTTCGTTGCGCTAAGCTTCGAGCGTGCCTGTCACGCCCGCAGCCAAGGTCGAGGCTCTCAGCCGCGACTTCCGCTCCCAGAGGCGGCTGGCCGACGCGCTCGGCGTCAGCCCGGCGCAGGTGAGCCGCTGGCGGCAAGGGAGGGGGATAGACGAAGAGAACGCCGAGCGCCTCGACCTGCTCGAGCTCGCTATGTCGATGCTGCAGCGAATCTACGAGCCGGACACGGTCGATGCATGGCTCTTCGGGTTCAACCCGCTGCTCCGCCACCGCCGGCCGATCGACGTGATCCGGCAGGGTCGGGTGGAGGAGCTCCTGGCCGCCATCCGTCAGGAGCGCGCAGGCTCCTACGCGTGATCCTGTACCGCTGCTTCCCGTGGGATCGGGAGATCCGGGCGGAGGCACGCGGAGGGGCCCTCTGGTTCCCGCGCATGCTCCAAGGAGACGGCCGGCACGACAATCCGCTGCTCTACGGCTGCCTCTACGTTTCGCTCAGTGCGACGGCGTCGGTCGTCGAACAGCTCGCGCGGGTAGTCGGGCGACCGCTCGCGGCGTCCGCCCTGCGGCGCTTCGGACTCCCACTGGCGCTCGCCGAGCTCGAGCTTCCGGACACCGACGAGCTCGTCGACCTCGACGATCCTCAGGTGCTCGCGCGGGAGGGGCTGCGCCCGTCGGGAGTTGCGACACACGAGCGCGCGCGCACGCAAGCTGACGCCGCGAAGCTCTTCGAGCGTCATCCGCAGGCCGCGGGACTTCGCTGGTGGTCGATCTTCGAGTCGCTCTGGACGAACGTCACGCTTTTCGACCGGGCCGACCCGTCGCTTCGACTCCGTGACGTGCGACCGCTCGCACTGACTGACGATGTAGTGGACGAGGCGACTGCATTGCTCGGCCTCAGGGTGGAGGGCTAGGGGCGAAACGCCGTCCTTCGACTTGACATAACGCCGGTTCTCGTGCGTCGGGCCGAAACTTCGCTTCGAGCGATGTTTTCCCGCCTTACGCCATTGGGTACGGCTGAGGAGGTTGCTAGGGTAAGCCGCTTCTCATGGGGAACGACGTCGGGACGCTTCTCCAGTCGAACGAGATCCAGCTCCTCCTCGAGAAGGCCGAGGCCGCGGGATTCGTCGACGCCTCCGAATTGACGGAGGTCGCCGACCTGCTCGAATTCGAGCCGCGCGACGTCGAGTCCCTCCACCGCGAGCTCGAGGAGCGCGGGATCGAGATCAAGGAGCCGCAGGCCAAGGAGCCTCCGAAAGAGCCGACCCGCCCGACGCGCGATCTCGACGCCGGCGTCGAGTCCACTACGGACGCGCTCCAGCTCTTCCTGCGAGAGATCGGGCGCCATCCGCTGCTGACGGCGGCCGAGGAGGTCGAGCTCTCCAAGCGCATCGAGCGCGGCGACATGGCCGCGAAACGCCAGATGATCGAGTCGAACCTGCGGCTGGTCGTTTCGATCGCGAAGAACTATCGCAATCAGGGGCTACCGTTTCTCGATCTGATCCAGGAAGGGATGTTCGGCCTCATCCGCGCCGTCGAGAAGTTCGAGTGGCGCCGCGGGCTCAAATTCTCAACCTACGCGACGTGGTGGATCCGTCAGGCCGTCGCGCGTGCGATCGCTGATAAAGCGCGTACGATCCGCGTCCCCGTCCACGTGGTCGAGCGGATGCAGAAGATGCAACGCGCCGAGCGCTACCTCTGGACGCAGCTCGCACGTGAGCCGTCGCTCGCGGAGATCGCCGAGGAGGCGGGCCTCCCCCTTCAGCAGGCGCTCGAGGTCAAGGCTGCCGCGCGCGCCTCTACGAGCCTCGATCAGCCAATCGGAGAGCAGGACGACGCGGTCTTCGGCGACCTCGTGGCTGGAGATGACCCGCTTCCCGACGAGCAGACCGAGCGCAGCCTGCAGAAGGAAGCCCTGGACGCGGCTCTCGGCTCGCTCTCGGAGCGCGACCGCCAAGTGCTCGAGCTGCGCTATGGCCTCCGTGGCGAGGAGCCGCACACGCTCGAGCACATCGGACGGCGTCTGGGGCTCACGCGCGAGCGCGTTCGTCAGATCGAGGTGGAATCGCTTTCCCGGCTCGCGTCGCTCCGCGAGATCGGCGCAGCTGCGCACCGCTAGTTAGCCGACGCGAGTCCGGCAACCGCTTTCGCGGCCCCCGTGACGACTCGCGTCGGGTCGGATCTTCGAGGGCCGTCGTCAGCCGCGCCGGACGGCGCCCGCCGCGGCGGCATTTCCAGACCGGCCCGTGATCTCCAAGGTTCTCAATGCGCTCCCGTTGAAGAGCGCGTCGGCCCCCTCGCCCAGCCTACGCCGCACGGCCTCGTACGCGTCGTCGAGGAAGGGCGGGCGCGCCGGGCGGTGCCCGTCAGACGCGACGAGGCTGACGAGGCCCTGCTCGAGCAGCAGCCAGCCGGTCTCTTCGGGGCTCTCCCCGTGATAGCCGAGAACGCTCGTGGCATTGACCTGGAGGAGCCAGCCACGCTCGGCGAAGGCTCGAGCGCGTCCGGGCTCGTCGATCACCGCCTCCGCTCGCTCAGGGTGGGCGAGCACTGGGACGAGCCCGGCGCCCTCGATCTCCTCCGCTACCCGCTCGGCGAGCGCGAGCGGCCCCGCGAAGGGCAGTTCCATGAGGACGGCCGACAGGTCGCCGAGTCTGTAGCGTCCGAGCTCATCTTCGAGCAACGAGGGCGCAGGGGTCAGCTCGAAACCAAGACGCAGATCGAGGCCGTCCGCCGCGACCTGGGCCGCCAGTTCCGCATGCGCAGCTCGGATCCGCTCCTCGCGCTCGGACGAGAGACCAAGGTGCGGCCAGACGTGCGGTGTCGCGAACAGGACGCTCGTGCCGTGCGCGGCCGCCGAGCGGCAGAGCTCGAGACCTTCCTCCAGCGTCCCCGCGCCGTCGTCGCCGGACGGGACCACGTGCGAGTGGACGTCCCAGAACACCCGGCCCAGCGTAGCTAGGGCCGCGGGCTGGACGGTCCGGCTCTACTCGGTTCGAAGGTAGAGGCGGAGATCCGGAGCCGCGAGCTGAAGCTCGCGGAGGGCGCGCGACTCGAGCTGGCGGACCCGCTCTCGCGTGACGCCGAGCTCGACTCCCACCTCCTCGAGCGTGCGTGGCTTCTCGCCCGTGAGACCGAACCGCAGCTCGAGGACGCGGCGCATCCGCTCGTTGAGTCGGGCGAGCGCCGAGCGGACCTCTTTGATCTTCAGGACGTCCGAGAACATGTGCTCGGGCTGGTCGGCGTTGACGTCCTCGAGCATGTCGGCGTAGATCGACTCGCCGTCGCCGACCGGGGTCTCGAGGCTGACGGGGTCCTCGACGAGGTGGAGAAGCTCGTTCACCCGCTTCAGGTCGAAGCCGCTCTCAGCCGCGAGTTCTTCAGGCAACGGGTCGCGGTTCAGCTTCTGCGTAAGGATGCGGCGGGCGCGGGAGACCTTGCGAACCTGCTCGACCACGTGCACGGGCAGGCGGATCGTCCGGCCCTGGTCGGCGATCGCGCGTGTCACGGCCTGTCGGATCCACCAAGTCGCGTAGGTCGAAAGCTTGTAGCCGAGCTTGTAGTCGAACTTCTCCACCGCGCGGATGAGACCGAGGTTGCCCTCCTGGATCAGGTCGAGGAGCGGGACACCGCAGTTCGAATAGTTCCGCGTGATCGACATGACGAGGCGCAGGTTGCCCTCGATCAGGCGGCGCTTCGCGTCTTCGTCGCCCTCGTCCTTCAGTCGCGCGAGCTCCCGCTCCTCGGCAGGGGTGAGTAGCCGCCCGTCGCCGATCGCGCGGACATACAGCTTGAGCGGATCCTGTGTGACCCCGACCTCGCGCTGGACGACCGCCGCGGGCCGAACGTCAGGCTCGTCCTCGTCCTCGTCCTTGTCCTCGTCCTCGTCCTCGGGCTCGGCGGCAGGGGCCGGCGCGAGCTCGAGAACCGGTGGATCGAGCCGCTCGCCCTCGGGGACGACCTCCGGAAGAGGAAACTGAGGGAGCGGCTGTTCCACGCCTCCTGTATCGGCGCGGTCTCAGGGCGTGCTACCCCCCGCCGGGGGATTTAGGAGCGGTCTCCGAGGGCGACGTTATACTTGGATAAGCGGCGGCGGTCCGCCTCGCGCGATGGCGCCGCCAGGGGAAGGGCCTCGAAGGCGTTTCAATGTGCGGTATAGCCGGATATAGCTTTGGTTCCACGAGCCGCGTCGACAGGACGCTGGCCGCGCAGACCCTCTTCGCAGCGATCGCGGAGCGAGGCTCGGACGCAGTCGGATACGCCTACCGCGCGGGCGACGGCCCGATCATCACCCACAAGCAGCGAACGGGTGCGAGCGAGCTGCTCGACGCCGTCGAGGTTCCCCAGGAGGCGACGCAGGCCCTTTTCCACGTCCGTGACTACACGAAGGGCCATCCCTCGCTCGCAGCCAACAACCATCCGGTCCGGCACGGCGCCGTGGTCGGGATCCACAACGGGATCATCGCCAACGACGAGGAGATCTTCGCCAGAAACGGCTTTCAGCGCGCCGAGCCCGGGATGACCGTCGACTCCGAGGCGATCTTTGCGCTCGTCGAGGAAGCGGAAGACCGAAAGGCCGCGCTCGAGGAGCTCTACGGCTCCATGGCGACGGCCTGGCTCGACGAACGGCTCCCCGAGGCCCTCTTCGTCGCCCGCGGCGTCGGTCGCCCACTCTGGATCGGCGAGGGGTCGGCCGAGATCTTCTTCGGCTCGACGCTGGATGCCCTCGAGCTCGCGGAGTCCTACCTCGGAGTGAAGCTCGCAAAGCGCGAGCTTGCGGAGGGCGCCGCCGTCCGCCTGGAGCGCGGCCGAATCGCCTCGGCGGTCACCTTCCAGCCGGATCGGTCGTTCACGGAAGAGCCTGTCCAAGCCGTCCGGGCACCCGACGAGCGTCGGTTTTGCCTCGAGCGGCTGGCCGCCCTCGCCCAGGGACGTTCGGCCGCGTTCGGCGTCAGTGCTGCCGCGCGCTAGCGACGCGCCGTCGCCACATAGCCCAGCGCCTCGAGCAGGCCTCCCGCCTCCGCGAGGACGTCGTCGAGTTGATCCGGCGTCAAATCGTCGCGGTGGCGGCCTACCGACCCTCCATGAGCAGCGCGGAGGGGTCTTAACAGCGCGTCGGCGGCCCCCACACCCAGAAACGAGGCTAAATCCCGCGCAACCGCGGAAGGGTCGTCGACCATCCGTTCATAGCGCACTTCGAAAGACCGCCCCGCGGGCGCTCCCGCCGCCGCCGTGACGTAGCGGCGCCAGGCCCAGGCGGCCCGACCCGCGTCCGAGGCACGCGCGAACTCGGCGCGCCGCTCGGGCTCCACCCAGAAGCGCGCCTCTGCCCCGTAGGAGAGGCCTGCATCATCCTCCCCCCTTCTCCCCGCGCTCAGCCACCCGCGTTCGAGCAGCGAGCACGCGACATCTCGCCCGTCCCGGACGATGTGGACGAACGATGCGCCTGGAAAGGCCAGCGCCAGCGCGCCGACGACGAACGCGGTCTCGGGGGTCTGCTCGACCGCCCTCCTCCCCCCTACGAGCCCGAGGCGCCGGGTCGTGTCGAGCGTGCGCCGGATGCGGCGGGCTGTGGCTTCCGCAGGCGCATCCGCAAGCGCCGGGATGAGTGCCTTCAGAGGCGGCACCTCCCCGAGGTCGACAAAGCCGGGTAATGCTCCAAGCGAGCGACCGAGGAACGTCGTGCCCGAGCGTGGGCTCCCGACCACGAAGACAAGGCGGTCGTCCCCGCGGGCGAAGCGCTCACGCAGGCTGCCGCCGCCGCGGAGGAGGACGCGGCCGGCGCCGCGGGCGTGCAGCCCGGCCGCTCGAAGCGGAGTCGACACGCCGCCTATTCTTCCCGGATCGCGCGGTCGCCGTGCTCAGAGCGCGGCGATCTACGCGGCGTCCGAATGCCGTAGGGGCGAGTGTCGAGGCCGCCCGCGAAAAGTGTCGGCGCCTCCGCTATGAGACGGCTGCGAGAACGGGCCGACGGATGCCGAAGTCCGCGAGCCCGTCAGCGACGGCGAGGCGGTCGAGCGCCGCGACGCAGCGGGGCAGAACTGTGCGCCGGCACCGGCGCGAAGCTCGTCCAGGGCCTCGTGTGCGGGGCGTGCAGCGCGGTAGATCCGGGTGGTCAGCATCGAGTCGAGCGCGTCGGCGACGTGGATGATGCGGGCGCCCAGCGGGATCTCCTCGCCGCCGAGCCGTTCGGGGTATCCGGCTCCGTCGAACCGCTCGTGATGGTGGCGGATCGCGGGGACTGCGTCGTTCAGGAAGCCCAGGCGGTCGATGATCCGCGCGCCCTCGTCCGAGTGGCGCTGCATGAGCGCCCATTCGTCCGTCGTGAGCGTCGAGGGCTTCAACAGGATTCCGTCGGGAATCGCGAGCTTGCCAATGTCGTGGAAAAGCGCCGCGTGACCCAGGAGGTCGAGCTCGGCCTGAGAGAGCCCCAGCTCGCGGCCGATCGCGAGAGCCAGCCGTTGGACGCGACGCGAGTGGCCGGCCGTATAGGAGTCACGTGCGTCTACCGTGGCCGAGAGGCTCTCCATCGCCGCAGTCGACCGCTCCTTCAGGAGCCGGTACGCCTGCTCGAGCGAGGCGTTCTGCGAGCGGATCGTTTCGGCTGCCTCCCGGAGCTTGTGCGTCGAGCGCTGGGTGTGTCCGACGTAGGCAGCCATCGTCTTCCGCATCAGGAGGAGCGGGACGACGAAGACCGCAAGCCCATACAGGCCGATCGCCTCGAACGCGAGGGCGATCGCCCCGGCGACGGCGCCGAAGGCCACGTAGTGCGGCAGGAGCCACGAGAAGCGCTCATTCCAGACGGCGCGCCAACGATCTCGCCCCTCCGCGGCCATCGCCCCGGAGAGAAGGCCAGTGTTGACGACGAAGTACACGCCTCCGGCGGCGAGCCCCGCAAGCGCCGTCACCAGCCGCCCGGCATGGTCGTCCGACCAGCCGATCGAGAAAACAGCGGCGGCCGAGACTGTGGCGAGCGTTAGCGCGCCGACGTTGAAGAGCGACTGGTGGATCGGATTTCGCGCGGCGCTCCACTGCACAGCCGCGATCGTGAACGCAAGCGGAAGTGCCGCGCGCCCCTACACTCGCAGCGTGCGGCTCCACGTCGAGATCGAGCTGGCGCGGCTGGCGGGGCGCCTCTCGCGCCTGGCTGCGCGCGGCGGCGGCACGACGATCCCGGGCAAGATCCTCGCCGCCATCG
>JACCXC010000168.1 GCA_013697275.1 Actinomycetota bacterium
GTTAACCCGTGAAGCGGCTCGGCGAGCCGCTTCAGTGCGCTGGAGAGGACTTGAACCTCCACGGGCCATACGGCCCACAAGGCCCTCAACCTTGCGCGTCTACCAATTCCGCCACCAGCGCGTGCCGGGCCAGTGTAGCGAGCCGTTGACGCCGTCCGGTTGCCCCGCTATTCTCACGAACATACGTTCGGAAAGCGAGGTCTGATGCTCACTGCACGGCAACAGCAGATCTATGAATTCGTGACCGGCTACGTCGACCGGCACGGCTACCCGCCGACCGTCCGCGAGATCGGTGAGGCGGTCGGCCTGGCCTCACCGTCCACCGTCCACGCGCACTTGGCGAACCTGGAGCGAGCCGGGTACCTGCGCCGGGACCCGACCAAGCCCCGGGCCCTCGAGCTCGTCGGACGCGAGCGTGCGAACGCCGAGCCTGCCGTCGTCGGCGAGGCCGGCCGCGTCCGCGTTCTGCCGCTCGTCGGCGAGATCGCGGCCGGTGGCCCGCTGCTCGCCGAGGAGAACGTCCAGGATCACATCGCCGTCCCTGAGATCCTCTCGTCCGGAGTCGGGGAGGAGTTCCTCCTTCGCGTCCGCGGCGACAGCATGATCGAGGCGGGCATCCTCGAGCAGGACTACGTGGTGGTGCGGCGCCAGCAAACCGCACAGAACGGCGACATCGTCGTCGCGCTGGCCGGGGAGGACGAGTCAACGGAGGAGGCGACCGTGAAGCGCTTCTTCCGCGAGGACGGGCGGATCCGGCTGCAGCCCGAAAACCAGGCGCTCGAGCCCCTCTTCCCTTCCCACGTACAGCTGCTCGGCAAAGTCGTCGGGGTCTTCAGGAGGGTCTGACCGTGGGCGTCGTCTCTCTGAACCGAACGCTCGAGCAGGAGCTCTTCGCGCTCAAACGAGGGGCGAGCCTCGAGTGCCTTGCGTGCGGCGAGTTCGTCATGCAAGCCGGCCGGGGGTTCCTCTGTCCTGAATGCGGCTCCCGCCTCGAGGGCGGGGAGGTAGTCGAGCTCGGCGTCGGCGCGCGGGCCGGATAGGCGGTTCCCGGGCTAGGCCTCCTCGGACGGCGCGGTTGCCGCGCGATCCTGGAGCTCTTCGACGACCGTCGGATCGGCCAGGGTCGTCGTGTCACCGAGGGCGCGGTGCTCGGAAACGTCGCGCAGGAGCCGGCGCATGATTTTCCCCGAGCGCGTCTTCGGCAGCTCGGGCGCGAAGACGATGTTGGCCGGGCGCGCGATCTTCCCGATCTTCTGAGCAACGTGCTCGCGGAGCTCGTCGAGCATCTCGAGCGAGCCTTCGGCGCTTCCGCGCAGGCTGACGAAAGCGACGATCGCCTGGCCCGTCGCCGCATCCGCGCGGCCGCAGACCGCGGCTTCGGCGACGCTTGGGTGGTCGACGAGCGCGCTCTCCACCTCGATGGTCGAGATGCGGTGGCCCGACACGTTCATGACGTCGTCGACACGCCCCATGAGCCAGAAGTCGCGGTGTCCGTCGACCTTGGCGCCGTCGCCCGTGAAGTACATGCCCGGGAAGCGGCTCCAGTAGGTCTCGACGTAGCGGTCGTGTGCGTTGTAGATCCCGCGGAGCATCGCGGGCCAAGGCCGTCGCAGCACGAGGTATCCGCCTCCGCCCGGCCCGACCTCTTCCCCCTCGTCGCTCAGGACGACGGCGTCCACTCCGGGAAAAGGCTGCGTCGCGGAGCCCGGCTTCGTCGTGGTGATCCCGGGAAGCGGGGTAATCATGATCATGCCGGTCTCTGTCTGCCACCACGTGTCGACGATCGGCGTCCGCCCGCCTCCGATGTGCTCGCGGTACCACATCCACGCCTCGGGGTTGATCGGCTCGCCGACCGAGCCGAGGACGCGCAGGGAGCTCAGGTCGTGCTTCTCCGCATGCTCGGAGCCCCACTTCATGTGCGCGCGGATCGCGGTCGGCGCCGTGTAGAGGATGTCCGCGCGGTAGCGCTCGACGATGTCCCACCAGCGGTCGCGATCGGGGAAGTCCGGCGTCCCCTCGTAGAGGACGCTCGTCGTGCCGTTGCAGAGAGGGCCGTAGACGATGTAGCTGTGGCCCGTGACCCAGCCGATGTCGGCCGCGCACCAGTAGACGGAGTCCGGCTTCACGTCGAAGATGTAGTGGTGCGTCGCCGCGACGCCGACGAGGTATCCGGCCGTGGTGTGCGCGATTCCCTTCGGCTTCGCGGTCGTTCCGCTCGTGTACAGGAGGTAGAGGAGGTCTTCCGAGTCCATCGGCTCGCAGGGGCACGAGGCGGGGTCGTCACTCTCCTCGGCGACGAGCTCGTCCCAGGGGTGGTCGCGACCGTCCTCGAACGGCATCTCCTCGCCGGTGCGCCGGGCGACGACCATGGTCCGCACGCCCGGGGACTGCTCGAGCGCGGCGTCGGCGTTCTGCTTGAGGGGGACCTTGCCGCCCTTGCGCCAGCCTTCGTCCTGCGTGATCAGCACCTCGCAGCCCATGTCGTTCAGCCGGTCCGAGAGGGCCTCCGCGCTGAAGCCGCCGAAGACGACCGTGTGCGGCGCGCCGAGCCGCGCGCAGGCGAGCATCGCGACGGGAAGCTCCGGAACCATGCCCATGTAGATCCCGACCGGCGTCCCCTTCTGCACCCCCAACCGTCGAAGCGCGCCGGCGAACCGGACGACGTCGGCTTGCAAGTCGGCGAAGGTGATCTCGCGGCGCTCCCCGACCGGTTCGCCCTCCCAGAAGTAGGCGACCTTGTCGCCCCGCCCGGCCTCGACATGGCGGTCGACGCAGTTGAAGCAGACGTTCAGCTTCCCGCCGAGATACCACCGCGCGTACGGCGGCTCCCACTCGTAGAGCTTGTCGAACGGCTCGAACCAGGTCAGGCGCTCGCGGCCCTCGGTCTCCCAGAACTCGTCGAAGTTGCGCTCGTAGATGTCAGGCTGCGCGTTCGCTTGCGCGCCGAATTCAGGCGACGGCGGGTAGCGTCGTTCCTCGAGGAAGAGCGCGTCGATCGTGGGCGAAGGCGTGTCAGGGCTCATGGGCCGGGACCTTAACGGCCCTGGGAGCAACGAAAAATCGGGCTACAATGACGCTGCAGGCCGGGTGACCGCGGGCCGCTTAGGCGGCTCGAGGAAAGTCCGGACACCGCAGGGCAGGACGCTGGGGCGACCCAGGCGGCGAAAGCCGACGGAAAGTGGCACAGAAAGGAGACCGCCGACGGCGATTCTCCGGAGACGCCGAAGGTAAGGGTGAAACGGTGGGGTAAGAGCCCACCAGCGTCGTGGCGACACGGCGGCTAGCCAAACCCCGTCCGGTGCAAGGCGAACAGGCTCCGCTCGAGGCGGCCCGTCGAGGAGCCGGGTGAGCCGCAAAGATGGATGGTCACCCTCGACAGAATCCGGCTTACAGGCCTGCTAAGGAAAAAGCCCTGGAAACGGGGCTTTTTCTATGTCTGTCGTTTCACCGGCGACTCGTCGGGCCGGCCCGCTGCCACGGGTTCGAGCAGGACTCCGCCTCGCCGGTCTGGAACGGTTGAAAGCGAGGAATCTCGGCCGGCAACCGATGCGTTCCAGGAACGTCTTCGGTCTCTCAGCTGAAAGGCAACGACAAGCTCAATCCAGGAGTGAAGACCGATGGGCAAGGTTCTCTGGCACGTAACGATGTCC
>JACCXC010000171.1 GCA_013697275.1 Actinomycetota bacterium
GAGCGGGCGGAGGCGGATCGCCGCCGGTGAGAGCCTTGAGCATGCCCTGCGTGCAGAGCGTCGTCGGGGCGGCGACCTTCGACAAGTCCGGCCCGTCGGCCGACATCGTCTCGGGCGCCTGCTCGTAGCGTCGAAGAGAGCCGTTGCAGGAACCGAAGGGCGCGGGAGACCGGCGCCCTTCGTCGTTCTCAGGCCCGCACGTCGAATCCCCCTTAAGGACCCGCGCATGCTGCCGATAGGAACCATGTGAAGGCGAAGCTGCGGCTGCGGGTGCTTCTTCCGGTGGCGATCCTCGGGCTCATGGGGATCGGCGTCGGCGCTTGACGCCCAACGTCGCCCTCGCCGCCATCGTCTTCGCTCCTGCGCTCGCTCTCGGCAGCTTTCTGAACGTCGTCGTCGCGCGGTTGCCCGAGCGCCGCTCGCTCGTTCGCCCGCGCTCGGCCTGCCCGGCGTGTGCACACGAGCTTGCGTGGCACGACAACGTCCCCCTCGTCTCCTACGCGCTCCTGCGCGGACACTGCCGCTCCTGCACGGCGCCGATCAGCCTGCGCTACCCCCTTGTCGAGCTCGCGACCGCATTCCTCGTCGCCGCGTGCTTCTGGCGCTTCGGGCTTTCGGGACAGGCGTTCGTGGCCGCGTTCTTCGTCGCCGTCCTCGTGACCCTCTCGGCGATCGACGCCGAGCGGCGGATCCTTCCCGACCTGATCGTCCTCCCCGCGACGGCGATCGTCCTCGTAGCGCAGATCGCGCTCTTCCCCGACCGGGCGCTCGAGTGGGTCGTCGCCAGTCTCGCGGCCTCGCTCTTTCTCTTCGTTGCCCTCGTCGCCTACCCTGCCGGGATGGGCATGGGCGACGTGAAGCTCGCGCTCCTGCTCGGCGCAGCGCTCGGCTGGAACGTCTCCGTGGGAATGATGCTCGGGATGCTCTTCGCCATGGCCGCCGCGACCGTCCTGATCGCCAGGCACGGCGCGAAGGCGCGCAAGATGGCGATCCCGTTCGGGCCCTTCCTGGCCCTGGGTGCGATCGTCGCGCTCTTCGCAGGCGGCCCGATCTTCGATGCTTACCTGCGCCTTTTCTAGAGGCGAGCGCGGGGCGAGCGCGGCCCCTTCGAAGACCTGATCCCGCCTCTCAGGGATTTCGGCTCCGCGGCCGAAACGTAGGGAGGTGAACCCTCCCGGCGATCTCAATCCCCCCCGGTCCGAGGTCGAGGGCGAGACGCGAGCGGGCGAAACGCCCGGCGTCACCCCGAAGCCGCCTCCCGGCGCCGGCATCCCGCCGAACCGCACGGCCGAGCTCCTCGCGGACCTGCCCGAGCCAACGGGCCTGATCTCGGTCGAGCAGCTGCGCGCGGCGCAAGGGCGCGCGGGAGCGGGCTCGCTCGCCGCCCGGCACCACATGCCGTTCGTCGACTCGGCGGCGGAAGGCGTGCAGCGCGAGGCCGTCGAGGCGATCCCCTCGTACGTTCTCGAGCGCGTCGGCGCGCTTCCCTACCGCCTCGACGGCAACACCCTCCGCATCGCGATCGCCGACCCGACGGACGTCCAGAAGGTCGACGAGCTTCGCCTGGCCACCCGGTACTCGCTGGAGATCGGCGTCGCCGCCCGCGAGGACATCGAGCTCGAGCTTCGCAAGGTCGCCCGGGCGAGCGAGGTCTGGGAGCGCGCGGCGCTCGTCGAGGACGAGCTGGTCGAGGACGAAGCGGGACGAAGACGACCTCGAGGTCGCGGCGCGTTGAGGCGGTGATCAATCCCCGGAATGGGGGACGGTGGGTCACCCCTCCGATCGAAGCGCGCTACGGCGTGAAGGTGATGACCGGCTCGCCGGCCGGCGCGAACGTGTCCCCGGCGACGCCGGCTGCCGGAGGGGCGCCCGCGCCCTGCCAGCGGAAGGCGATCCCGGCGAAGGACTGGAACCACGGCTCCTGCTGCGGGTAGGCGTCGGTCGGGTTCCGCTGAAGGTGCAGGTGCGGCCCGGTCGAGTTTCCGGTGGAGCCGACCAGGCCGACCGGCGTGCCGGCCGAAAGGGCCGCTCCGGTCGCGACATGCGGCTCCATGTAGGAGAGGTGGCAGTAGGTGTACGAACGGCCGTCCTCGAGCCTCATCGTGAATCCGATTCCGCACCGGCCCTTCGGCGACGGGTACGCGTCGGTCACGACGGCGGCGGCGAGGGCGAAGACGGGCGCGCCTTCGGGCGCCGCGATGTCGGCCGCGGGATAGTCGTGGTGCTCGCCCGCGACCGAGACGACCGCGGGGCCGCCGCCGACCGGGAAAACGTGCTCGCCGGAGAACTGGGCGGCGCCGCCGAGACCGCTCGACGCCGGACTCGTCGAGAACGTGAACGTGCTCGCCTGCTCCTCCGCCTGCCGCTTGAGCTCGTCCACCTCCGCGGCGGCCCGGACGACGTCCTCGCGCTCCTTGGCCAGCTTCTCGACCGCCCGCTCGTGGACGAGGACGAGCCGCGTCACCGTCGCCTCGAGGCGCTTGAACTCTGCGTTGCTCGCGTTCGGGTTCCCCGCGCGCTGCTCGGCCCTGAAGACGGCGGCGCCGAGGCGGACGACCTTCTTCTCGGCGCGAACGACCTGCCGCTGCTCGCGGCTCACGCGCCGCCGGGCCTCGGAGAGGCGCTTCTCGAGATCGTCGATCTGGAAGACCGTCGCGGCCCCTGCCCCGGTCCCGCCGAAGCCGAGCGAGCCCGTCAGCGTCGGGTCGAAGCCGCCCCCGCCCGCGAAGGCCTGGGCCAGCTCGAGCACGTCGCGGACGTACCAGTCTGCGTGGTTGTAGGCGAAGACCGCGCGGTAGAGATCCTCGCGCGCACCAGCCGCTGCCAGGTAGCGCGCAGCGGAGTAGATCCCGTCTTCGGGATCCCAGGGGTTCGCGACCCCGTCGCCGTCGGCGTCCGTCCCCCAGCGCATCCAGGTCGAGGGCATGAACTGCATCCACCCGAGCGCACCGGCCGAGCTCGGGCCCATGTTTCGGCCAAAGTTCGACTCGATCTTGTTGATCGCGCCGAGGACCTCCCACGGGACGCCGTAGGCGGCGCCGGCCGCCTTCCAGAGCTCGAGGAGCTGGGCGTACGAGCGCTGCTCAGGCCTCGCGGGCGGCGTCGACATCGAGAACGGGACGACGAGGCTGGAGTCGTTCGGTGTCTCGTGGCTCGGGAGGCCGGCTGCCTGCGCGGGCACGGCGAAGCCGAACGCGAGGCCGAGGGCGAGCATGGCGAGGACGGGCCGCAGCATCAGGACTAGGACTGCGCGAGCCGCAGGCCGAGCGCCTCCTCCGCCTCGGCCTCCTCGATCGTCTTTCCGGCTGCCTCGGCCTCTGCGGCCTTTGCGTCGGCCGCCCTGCTTGCGGCGAAGAGCTTGCTCGACCGCGATCTCGAAGTCGTGCCTATTCGTTGACGCCGCGGCAGCCGTCTCGAAATCGAGCACCTGGCTGAAGCTCTGCATGTGGTGGTAGGCGCCGTCCTCGATCGCGTCGAGGATGCCCTCGGTCTTCTCCGGCTCGCGAATCAGGTCGGCGATCCGTGCAGTGTTCACCATCACCTCGACGGCGGCCAGCCGGCCCCTCCCGAGGCGCGGCAGAAGCCGCTGGCTGACCACACCGCGCAGAACGCCCGCGAGGATCTGCCGGATCAGTCATCTGCTTGCCGGGCGGGAAGAACTCGACCAGGCGCCCGATCGTCTCGGTTGCGTCGACCGTGTGCATGGTCGAGAGAACGAAGTGGCCGGACTCCGCCGCCTGGAGCGCCGCCTTGGCGGACTCCTTGTCACGAAGCTCGCCGATCAGGATCACGTCGGGATCCTGGCGCAGCACACGCCGGAGTGCCTGCATGAAGGACTCGGCGTCGAGCCCCACCTCGCGCTGGTTCACGATGCAGCCGCGGTCTGGGTGGATGATCTCGATCGGGTCTTCGATCGTGACGATGTGCTGCCGGCGCGTTCGGTTGATCTTGTCGATCATCGCCGCGAGGGTCGTCGATTTTCCCGACCCGGTCGCGCCGGTGACGAGGACGAGGCCGCGGGGCTCGTCCGAGAGCCTCTCCACCCCGGGCGGGAGACCGAGCTTCTCGAAGGTCGGCACCTCGTTCGGGACATGGCGGAAGGCGAACGAGATGAGCCGCGCTGGCGGAACCCGTTGACGCGGAAGCGGCCGACGCCCTCTGCGATGTACGCGGTGTCGAGATCGCCTGAGGCATAGAACTGGACGCGCTTGGCCGGGATACGCTCGGTGACGATGGCCATTGCGCCCTCGAGATCCTCGTCCGTGAGTGGACGCTCGGCGATCGGCAGGAGCTGACCGTCCACGCGTGCAATCGGCGGTGAGCCGACCTTCAGGTGCAGGTCGCTGCCGCCACGCGCGATCGTGGCGTCGAGAAGGGCGTTCAAATCCATGGACACCTCGCTATCGGCGGGCTCCCGTGGACGCTTGAGGGTGAGAAGCGTCTGCCCCCGGCTACAATCCGCGCCGTCCCGGGGGAGTTCCCGAGTGGCCAAAGGGGACCGGCTGTAAACCGGTTGGCTCCGCCTTCGGAGGTTCGAATCCTCCCTCCCCCATGGTCCGACGCGAATCCGGCCACCGCTTCGCGGTGACGATGACGATTCGCGTCGGATCCCTTTGAATTCGAGCCGTCGGTAGCAGCGACGGGCCAAGCCCGCCGCTGCGGCGTCAACTGCCTTGACGGGTTGCGACGAGGTGCGCCGTGCCTGCTGGCGCGTGATTTGAGGCTGGGGCTTCGCCTATTCCTCCCGCGCGGGCGAGGTTCACCGCCGCCGACAGGAGGCCCGCGTGGACGAACGCCTGCGGGTAGTTGCCGAGGAGCTCGCCCGAGCCCGGGTCGATCTCCTCGGAGAGAAGGCCCAGCGGACTGCGCCGCGCGAGCACGCGCTCGAACACCTCGGCCGCCTCGTCGACGCGGCCAGCGGCTGCGAGGGCGTTCACGAGCCAGAAGGAGCAGAGCGCGAAGGCGCCCTCGCCCTCCCCCTCTCCGGGAACGCCGCCGCCGAAGCGATACATGAGGCCGTCCGTCCCTAGCTCGTCGAGCGTGCGCTCCAGGTTCGACACGACCCGGGCGTCGTCCGAGGGGAGGAAGCCGACAAGCGGCACGAGAAGTGCGGACGCGTCCAGGCAGGCGACGTCGTAGGCCTGCTTGAAGCCGCCGAGCTCGTCGCTCCACCCGTGCTCGAGGACGGAGGCGTGGATGAGCGCCGCGTTGATCCGCCAGCGCTCGAGGTTGCCGGGGAGCCCCTTCGACTCGGCCGTCCGGATGGCGCGGTCGAGGGCCACCCAGGCCATGACCTTCGAATAGACGTAGTGGCGATCGTCGCCGCGGAGCTCCCAGATCCCGCTGTCTGCCTCCTCCCAGTGGATGCAGATCCAGTCCGCGAGCGGCCGGTAGTCCTCCCAAAGCTCGAGCTTGTCGGAGCGGCCCCACACGAACGACGTCGAGAAGCAGTCCAGGACGTCGCCGTAGACGTCGAGCTGCGTCTGGGTGCACGCGGCGTTCCCGATGCGGACCGGGCTGGAGCGCCGGTAGCCCTCTAGGTGGGGGAGCGTTTCCTCGTGGTGATCGGAGCCGCCGTCCACGTCGTACATGATCCGCAAGCCTTCGCCCTCGTCCAGGCGCGTCTCGCCGACCCTGGCGCAGATCCAGTCGAAGAAGCCATCGCCCTCGGTCTGGAGGCCGGTGGCGAGGAAGGCGTAGAGCGCGAGCGCAGCATCTCGCAGCCACGTGTAGCGGTAGTCCCAGTTCTTCTCGCCGCCGATCAGCTCCGGGAGCGACGACGTCGGAGCCGCGACAATTCCGCCCGTCGTCATGTGCGTGCAGAGCTTGAGCGTGATCGCGCTTCGGACGACCGCCGCGGCGAAGGGCCCGCTGTAGGCGACGCCGCCTGCCCACGCCTCCCACCAGGCGAGCGTTTCCTCGACGAGCCCGAAGGCGGCCTCCGCGCGCGGCGGGTCCTCACCCCACCCCAGGAGGAAGCCGGCTCGCTCGCCCGGCTCGAGCACGAAGCGCTTCTCCCGGCCTCGCTGCCCGATCGTGGAGACGAGGCGGAGCTCGGAGTCCGATCCGGAGATGAGAAGCGCGTCGTCGCCGAGGGGCTCGAACACCGCGTCGACGAGGCC
>JACCXC010000136.1 GCA_013697275.1 Actinomycetota bacterium
ACCTCGATCTTCGGTGCGATCGCGGCCTGGCTTCCAGTCGGCCTCGCGCTTCGCCACCTGTTCTTCGGCGGCTAGGCCTGGCTACACTGGCCCGTCGTGGCCGGTGAGCGCATCAAGCTCGATGTGACGACCCGCGAGGGGCTCGGCAGCGCCGAGGCTCGGCGGCTGCGCGCTGACGGCTTCGTTCCGGGCGTGATCTACGGAAACGGCGGCGAGGCCCACTCGTTTGCCGTTGCCGAACGCGAGCTTCGCCGCGCACTCACGGGCGACCACGGCATGCACGCGATCCTCGACGTCGTCCTCGGGGACGGTGACCGGAAGATCCGGCACGCCGTGCTCAAGGACTACCAGGTGCATCCAACCCGCGGGCGGCTCACGCATGTCGATCTGCACGAGGTACGGCTCGACCGGCCGATCCAGGCTGCGGTCGTCGTCGAGCTCGTCGGAGAATCCGTAGGCGTAAAGGAAGGCGGAGTCCTGACTCAGGTCGGCCGCGAGGTGAACGTCGAGGCCCTCCCGATGGAGATCCCCGAGCGCATCGAGCTCGACATCTCCGGACTTGCGATCGGTGACAGCGCGCGCGTTTCCGACCTTGAGGCACCCGAGGGCGTCACGCTCTTGGACGATCCCGAGAACGTGATCGCCGCGGTCGGCCAGCCCCGCGTCGAGGAGGAGCCCGAAACGGTCCCCGAGGGCGAGGAAGGGGCCGAAGGCGAGGAGCTGCCCGACGGAGAGCAGCCCGAGGAAGGGGCCGAGGGCGCAGGCGAGCCGGGCGCAGATGCGGCCGGCGATCAGGGCACGACCGAGGGCTAACCGATGCGGCTCTTCCGTCGAGGCGAGTCGGCCTCGACGCTCGACTTGCTCGTGGCGGGCCTCGGCAACCCCGGCCGCGAGTACGCGGGCACGCGCCACAACGTCGGGTGGCTGGTGGCCGAGGAGCTCGCGCGCCGCCAGGGCGGCTCCTTTCGCTCCAAGTTCTCCGGAGACCTCGCCGAGGTGCGCCTCGACGCCGCCCGGGTCGCGCTCCTGAAGCCACAGACCTTCATGAACGAGTCCGGCCGCTCGGTCGCGCCGGCCGTTCGCTTCTTCAAGGTCGATCCCGTCGACTTGCTGGTGGTCCACGACGAGGTCGACCTCGATGTCGGCCGCCTGCAGGTCCGCCTGGGAGGCGGCCTCGCCGGCCACAACGGCCTGCGTTCGATCGCGCGCGAGCTCGGGACGCCCGAATTCGCCCGCCTCCGGGTCGGCGTTGGCCGGCCTGGGCGCGGCGATCCGCGGCCCGTCGCCGACTTCGTCCTTTCGCCCTTCGAACCCGAGGTAGACGTCGATGAGCTCGTCGCGCGCGCCGCGAACGCCGTCGAGGCCGTCGTCCACGACGGGCTCGAGGCGGCGCAGACCCGCTTCAACGGACGGACCTAGGTTATTTCTCGGCAGGCGGACGAGCTCGCTCGGCAGCTCGCGCTCGCCCAGACGCTGGACGCGCGCCCCTAGGCGGCTGACGGTCGGGGCGGGAGGCCCTCGGCCGCGCCGGCCTCGTCGGGGCCCTCGAGGCCCTGTGGGAGGACGGTCTCCTCGATCCGCACACGAATCAGCCGCTCCGCCCCGGCCCGGCCGTACTCGACCCGCACGGCTTCGGCCGGGAGGCTCCCGAGAACGTTTCCGTTTGCGGCCCTCCACTCGGCGAAGCGCCCCGCTGCGCCTGGCCCCGCGAACGAGGCAACGAGCTTCGGCCGCCGGCCGATGAAAAGGAGCTCGCCCGGCACGGGCCGAGTCTATGACCCGCGGATACGATTCGGAGCCTGGCGGAACGTCATTTCCGCCTTTCGTCGTGGACCGAAGCGCCGCCACCGAGACGACCGCCCCAGTCCTCCGCGCCCTGGCCGACGAGCTTGCGCAGAGCCCGCGCCTGCGCGCGTTTCTCGAGGACCCGGGCCGCGCCCGCGTCTCCGAACCTCTCCTCCCACTCTTCCTGGCCGCGAGCTGGCTCGCAAGCGAAGGCCCGCTTGTCTGCCTTTTCGCCGACGACGCCGATGCTCGAGACGCGGCCGAGGCGGCCGGCTGGTTCCTCGGCGAGGATCACGTCGGCCTCTTCGCCTCGCGGGGTGTGCGGTGGGAGAGCGGCCTCGAGCCTCCCGCGCACTTGGTCGGCGAGCGCGCACGCGCGCTCGAAGTCTTCGCAGGGGTCGGCCTCGTCTGCGCCTCGGCGCTCGGGTACGCGGAGGGCCTGCCGCCGGCCGAGGCCCGCCCTCAGACCATCCGGATCAGAGTCGGCGAGGAGCCCGGCGTCGAGGGCCTCGTCGAGGAGCTTGCGCTGGCGGGCTACGAGCGCGTCGAGCGCGCGGAGGAGCGCGGGAAGATGGCCGTCCGCGGCGGGATCGTCGACATCTTTCCGGCGACCGGTCGCGAGCCCGTCCGCATCGAGTTCTTCGGTGACGAGATCGAGTCGATCCGAGCCTTCTCAGCCTTTACCCAGCGGGCGCTCCACCCGCTCGAGGAGACCACCGTCCATCCCGCGGCCGAGCGGCGCCTCGACCTCGTCGAGCTCGGGCTGGACGACGAGGCGCCGCCGAGGGCGCCCCGCGACCTCGTCCGCGCGCTCCCGAAGCCCGACTTCGTCTGGCAGGTGGGGGACGTGCGCGAGCTCTGGCGCGACGAGCTCGGGGATGAGCGCAGCCTCGGTGGCGTCGTGGAGCTCGACCAGCTGCCCTCGGGCCAGCGCCACGTCTTCGAGGCCCAACGGCCCGCGTTCGCCGCGCGCGGGATCGCGGAAGCGGAGCGTGACCTGGGCGGGTTCGTCCGCTCGGGGAATCGGGTGGTGGTCACGTTTGCCCACCGCGGTGAGGCCCTTCGCACCGAGACGATGCTCCGCAAGGTCGCAGCCGAGCTCCTCGAGCCCGGCGCCGCGCTTCCTCGCGAGCCCGCCCTTCGCTTCGCGGTGGCGCCGGCCCGCCGCGGGTTCGTCTCGCGCGAGCTCAAGATCGCGCTCCTCCCGGACACGCAAGTCTTCCGCAAGCGCCCGCCGCGCGCCGACGCGCGCCTCGGACGTGCTCTGCAGAGCTTCGCCGACTTGCGAACAGGCGATTACGTCGTCCACGAGGACCACGGGATCGGACAGCTCCTCGGCTTCGAGACGAAGACGGTCGCCGGCGTCACGCGGGACTACCTCTTCCTCGCCTTCAAGGGGGACGACCGGCTCTACGTCCCCCACGAGCAGATCGGCAAGGTCTCACGGTATGTCGGCGCGGACGGCCACGCGCCGGCGCTCTCCAAGCTCGGCGGCAAGGCCTGGCAGCTCGTCAAGACCCGCGCCCGGGCCGGCGCGCACGAGCTCGCGGGCGAGCTGATCGCGCTCTACGCGCAGCGTCAGACCGCGCCCGGTGTCGCCTTCGACGTCGAGAGCGACCTGCTCGAGCAGCTCGAGGCGAGCTTCCCCTACGTCGAGACGCCCGACCAGCAGCGCGCGATCGAGGCCGTCAAGGAAGACCTCGAGTCGCCCCGGCCGATGGACCGGCTCGTCTGCGGGGACGTCGGCTTCGGCAAGACCGAGGTGGCCGTGCGCGCGGCCTTCGCCGTGGCCGTGGCCGGCAAGCAGACGCTCTTCCTCGCGCCCACGACGATCCTCGCGCAGCAGCACTGGAACACCTTGCGCGAGCGCCTGCGCGACTTCCCCGTGACGGTCGAGATGATCTCGCGCTTCCGCAAGCCTGCCGACGTGAAGCGGATCCTGGCCGACTACACCGCGGGCAGAGTCGACGTCCTGATCGGCACGCACCGTGTTCTCTCGCGCGACGTCTCCGCACGCGACCTCGGCCTCGTCGTCCTCGACGAGGAGCAGCGCTGCGGGGTCGCGCAGAAGGAGCTCCTCCGCCAGCTCCGCCTCGAGGTGGACGTCCTGGCACTGACGGCGACGCCCATCCCGCGCACGCTGCACATGTCGCTCTCGGGCCTGCGCGACATCAGCGTGATCGAGACGCCGCCCGAGGGGCGCCGGCCGATCCGCACCCATGTGGGCGAGTACGACGAGGAACTCATCCGCCAGGCCCTCATGCGCGAGCACGAGCGCGAAGGCCAGTCGTTCTTCCTCCACAACCGCGTCGAGACGATCGAGGAGAGGGCGGAGGCGCTTCAGCAGCTTTGCCCAGAGCTTCGCTTCCTCGTCGCGCACGGCCAGCTCCCGGAGCGCGAGCTCGAGAACCACATGCTCTCGTTCCTCGCGGGGGACGCCGACGTCCTCGTCTCGACGACGATCATCGAGTCGGGCCTCGACATCCCCCAGGCGAACACGCTGATCGTGGAGCGGGCGGACGCGCTCGGCCTCGCCCAGCTCTACCAGATCCGCGGGCGCGTCGGCCGAAGCGACGTGACCGCGCACGCCTACCTCTTCTACCCGGACGGCCAGGAGCTGACGGCCGAGGCGCGCGCCCGACTCACCGCCCTCGCCGACCACACCGAGCTCGGTGCCGGGTTCTCGATCGCCATGCGCGACCTCGAGATCAGGGGTGCCGGCGACCTCCTCGGCTCGGAGCAGTCGGGCCACGTTGCCGCGATCGGTTTCGAGCTCTATCTCGAGCTCCTCGGGGAGGCGGTTGCCGAGCTCTCCGGCATGCGGCGCCCGGTCGCGCGCCCGGTGCGGGTCGAGGCGCAGGTCGACGCTTACGTGCCGGCGTCCTACATCGAGGCCGAGGCCCAGAAGATCGACCTGCACCGGCGCCTCGCGCTCGTCGAGTCGGAGGACGAGCTCCGCGAGCAGCACGCCGCCGTCGAGGACCGGTTCGGACCGGTTCCCGAGCCGGTCGAGAACCTGTTCGCGATTCAGGAGGCGAAGCTGAAGCTGGCCCGGCTCGGCGCGGACTTCCTCGTCTTTCGCGGTGGAAGGGCGACCGTCGGGCCGCTTGTCCTGGGGTCGGAGGAGCTCCGCGAGCTTCGACGCGCAGCCGACACGGCTGTCTACTCCGCGGCGAAGCGGGAGGTGACACGCAGGGTCGACGGGTTCCGTCCGGCGCTCGAGCTCGTCGATGCTATTCTCGGCCTACGGCTCGCCGCCTAGGAGGGCCGATTCTTTATGGGTTTCCCGTTCTCGAAGATCCTCTCGCTGCTCGCGCTCTGTGCGCTCGTGCTCGGTGCCACCGCTTGCGGGGGCGACGAGAAGCGCACGGCCGCGGACGTCCCTGCGGACGCAATCGCCCTGCTCGGCGACACCGAGGTTCCGCGCTCGGAGTTCGACGCGCTCCTGCAGCGTGCGGAAGAGAGCTACAAGGCGCAGAAGCGGGAGTTCCCGAAGGCCGGAACGCCTGAGTATCAGGACCTGAAGACCCGCGCGGTCTCATTTTTGGTCCAGCGCTACCAGTTCCGCAAGGAGGCCGAGGAGCTCGGCATCGAGGTCTCCGACGAGGATGCCCAGAAAGAGCTCGACAAGATCAAGAAGGACTCGTTCGAGGGCAGTGACAAGAAGTTCCAGGAGGCCCTGAAGCGGGAGGGCCTGACCGAGGAAGAGGCGCTTACCGAGCTGCGCGACCGGATCCTCCAAGAGCGCCTCTACGCGAAGGTGACCGAGGACATCAAGATCTCGGACAAGGAGATCGAGGCTTACTACGAGAAGAACAAGCAGCAGTTCTCGAAGCCCGCGAGCCGCGACGTCGCCCACATCATCTCGAAGACCAAGGCCAAGGCGGACGAGCTGCACGCCGAGATCGAGGGCGGCGCGAACTTTGCGGCCCTCGCGAAGGCGAACTCGACCGACAAGTCCACCGCGAAGAAGGGCGGCAAGCTCCCGGTCACCAAGGGAAGCACTGTCCCGGCCTTCGACAAGATCGCCTTCGAGCTCGACACGGGCGAGGTCTCCGACCCCGTGAAGACCCAGTTCGGCTGGCACATCATCAAGGCCCTCACCGACGTCAAGGAGTCGGAGGCGACGCCGCTCTCCGAGGTCGAGAAGTCGATCCGCCAGCAGCTGGAGACGCAGAAGAAGAACGACACGCTCCAGGACTGGCTGAAGTCGATCGGGAAGAAGTACGAGGGCGAGACGGTCTACGCCGCGGGCTTCGAGCCGCCGAAGGCCGACACGGGGACTACCCCGACGGTCACGACCGGGGAGTAACGCTGCCGCCTCCGGCTGACGAGCTCGCACGAGAGCTCGTCGACCTGCAAGAGCTCGCCGAACGACTTCGCCGCGACTGTCCCTGGGATCGCGCGCAAACCGCGCTCACGATCGTTCCGCACACTGTGGAGGAGGCCTACGAGGTCGCCGACGCTGCGCTTGCAGGCGAGGACGAGAGGCTCATCGACGAGCTCGGAGACCTGCTCTTCCAGACCTACTTCCTCGCGCTGCTCCTTGAGGAGCGCGGAGCGGGCGATCTGGCCGCTGTCGCGCGGGGGATCCGCGAGAAGCTCGTCCGCCGACACCCGCACGTCTTCGGCGAGACCGAGGCTGCGTCGGCGGGCGCGGTCAAGCGCCGCTGGGAGGAGCTGAAGACGGAGCAGGAGGGCCGCGAAGGCGTGTTCCATCATGTCCCCGACTCCTTGCCAGCGCTCCTGCTCGCGCAGAAGGTGCAGCGCCGCGCCGCGAGCGTCGGGTTCGAGTACACCGATGCAGCGGGCGCGTTCGCCGACCTCGTGGACGAGGTCGAGGAGCTTCGTGTCGAGCTTCCCACGGTCGACCCGCCGCCCGAGACCGAGCCGTCCGCGCGTCACGCCGACGAGCTGGGCGATGTCCTCTTCGCCTGCGTGAACGTCGCGCGGCGGCTCAATGTCGATCCGGAACTCGCGCTCCGCGGCGCCACCGCACGCTTCCGCCACCGGGTCGAGGAGGCCGAGCAGCTCGCAGCCGCAGACGGGCTCCTCTTTGCAGAGCTGCCCCTCGCCGAGCAAGATCGCTTCTTCGACCTTGCGAAGGACGGAGGCGGGCGGTGAGCGAGATCCGGATGGTGCACGGACGGCAGATCCTCGACTCACGCGGAAACCCGACGGTCGAGGTCGAGATCGCACTCGAATCGGGCGCGTCGGGCCGCGCGGCGGTTCCCTCGGGGGCTTCGACGGGCCAGTTCGAGGCGGTCGAATTGCGCGACGGCGGGCCAGAATGGGGCGGCAAGGGTGTAGGTCACGCCGTTGCGAACGTGAACGGTGAGATCGCCGCGGCTCTTGCCGGCCTCGACCCGGCCGACCAGCGGGCGCTCGACGGCGTGCTCATCGAGCTGGACGGGACACCGAACAAGGGCCGCCTCGGCGCGAACGCGATCCTGGGCTGCTCCCTCGCAGGGGCTCGCGCCTCCGCGGCGGAGGCGGGCGTCCCGCTCTACCGCTGGGTGGGAGGGGAGGAAGCAGCGACACTGCCGGTGCCGCTCATGAACGTCGTGAACGGCGGCGCGCACGCCGACAATTCGCTTGACCTGCAGGAGTTCATGGTCGTTCCCGCTGGGGCGAGGACGTTCTCGGAGGCGCTGCGGATCGGCACCGAGGTCTTCCACGCGCTGAGGGCGCTGCTGGACGAGCGCGGCCTCTCGACGGCGGTTGGCGACGAGGGCGGGTTCGCGCCCGACCTGCCGGATAGCGAGGCGGCGATCCAAGCGATCCTCGAGGCCGCGGAGCGCGCCGGGCACGCCGAGCGGGTCGGGATCGCGCTCGACCCGGCGACGTCCGAGCTCTGGGCCGACGGCCACTACCGGCTGGAGGGCGAGGGCCGCGAGCTCTCGAGCGAGGAGATGACCGAGTTCTGGGGCGAGCTTGTCTCGAACTACCCGGTGATCTCGATCGAGGACGGTCTCGCCGAGGACGAATGGGAGGCGTGGAAGACCCTGACGGAACGGCTCGGCGACCGCGCCCAGCTCGTCGGCGACGACCTCTTCGTCACGAACGTCGAGCGCCTGCGGCGCGGAATCGAGCTCGGAGCGGGCAACTCGATCCTCGTGAAGGTGAACCAGATCGGCACGCTGACCGAGACCCTCGATGCGATCGAGCTCGCGCGCTCGGCCGGCTACACGGCGATCATGTCCCACCGCTCGGGAGAGACGGAGGACACGACGATCGCCGACCTGGCCGTGGCGACCGGGGTCGGGCAGATCAAGGCCGGAGCGCCCTCACGCAGCGACCGCGTGGCGAAGTACAACCAGCTCCTGCGGATCGAGGAGGAGCTGGGCGACCGGGCGGTGTATCCGGGCTGGTCGGCCTTTCCGCGCGCCGCGGGCCGCTGATCAAGGGCGCGTAGGGGGTCGCGACGGCGACCGTTCGCTTGGCTACGGTGAGACCGTGATCAGCGGCACGCGCCGCACGAAGATCGTCTGCACAATCGGCCCGGCCAGCTCCTCGCCCGAGATGGTCGGCCGTCTTGTCGAAGCGGGGATGGATGCCGCGCGCCTCAACTTCTCGCACGGCGAGCACGCAGAGCACGCAGAGCACGCAGAGTTCGTCCGCGACGCAGAACGGCAGGCCAACCGCCCGCTCGCCCTGATCGCCGACCTCCAGGGACCCAAGCTCCGAGTCGGGGAGCTGCCCGGGCCCCGAGAGCTCGAGACGGGCGAGGAGGTGATCGTGACGGGCGACGGGGCCCGAAACGGCGAGCTCCCGGTCAGCCCGCCCGGCCTCAGCCAGGTGCTGCGGCCTGGCGACCAGGTGCTGATCGACGACGGCCTCGTGCGCCTCCGCGTGGACGCGGTGGAGGGGGGCCGCGTGCGCACGACCGTCCTCGTCGGCGGTGAGGTGAGCTCCCGCAAGGGCGTCAACGTTCCGGGGGTGCCGATCCCCGTGCCGTCCGTGACCGACAAGGACCGCGCCGACCTCGAGTTCGCCCTCAGCCTCGGGATCGACTACGTCGCGCTCTCGTTCGTCCGCTCGGCGAACGACGTGCGCCACCTTCGCGAGCTCCTCCACGAGGCCGGCTCGACCGCCCAGGTGATCGCCAAGATCGAAAAGGCCGAGGCCCTCGACGACCTGAGCGGGATCCTCCGCCTCTCGGACGCCGTCATGGTCGCCCGGGGCGACCTCGGCGTCGAGATCGGGCCGGAGGAGGTGCCGCTCGTCCAGAAGCGGATTCTCCTCGCGGCGCTCGAGCGCGGAAAGCCTGCCATCACGGCCACCCAGATGCTCGAGTCCATGATCCACCACGCCGAGCCGACACGGGCCGAGGCTAGCGACGTAGCGAACGCGGTCCTCGACGGCACCTCGGCGGTGATGCTCTCCGGCGAGACGGCCATCGGCGACTATCCGATCGAGAGCGTGACGACGATGGACAGGATCGCCCGCGCCGTCGAGCCCAGCCTCGGCTACCGTCACGAGCTCAACATTCATCCGGACGAGCCCTACTCGAGCGTAGGGGATGCGATGTCGAACGCAGCCTGCGACATCGCCGAGGCGCTCGACGCGAAGGCGATCCTTGTGCCGACCTACAGCGGCCGGACGGCCTCGTCGGTGGCTCGCCATCGCCCGAGGCGACCCGTGATCGCGGTGACACACAAGCACCACGCCGCGCGCCAGCTCGCAATCGAGTGGGGGATCGTCCCCGGGGTGATCGAAGAGTGCCGCGACATCGAGCATCTCTGGGCCCGCTCGATGGAGGCCGCGCGCGCGACCGGGATCGTCGCGCACGGAGACCGGATCGTGATCACGGCCGGCACGGCGGTGAACGTCCCCGGAACGACCAACCTGATCAAGGTCGAGACCGCCTAGTAGTCGCCGACGCAAGTCCGGCAGCTGCAAGGGCGGCTGCCATGACGACATGCGCAGGGGGTTGTGGCTCGCCGCCGCGCTCCGATGGCCGTACCTAGCCGCGCAGGGGGAAGCCCGCCGAGGCGCCGATGTGCCGCAAGCGCACGGCCAAGGAACGTTGTGCCCGGGAAGGAGGTTCTCGGCGCTGGTCGAAAACGGGTAGCCCCGTGGCCCGTCCCCGCCGCAGACCCTCCCGCTCGTCGCTCGCGCTCCGCTGGCTCGCGGTCCTCGTGCTGGCCGGGATCGCCGCGGCGTACGTCCAGCCGCTCCGCGCCTACCGAGATGCCCAGGCAGACGTCGCGCACCGTCAGTCCGAGGTTCAGGCGCTCCAGCGGGAGCAGGGCGTGCTTTCGAACCGCCTCGCCGTGGCCCGGACGGACGAGTTCGTCGAGCGCCAGGCGCGCAAGCTCGGTCTCGTGCGCCCCGGGGAGAGGCTCTACATCGTCAGCGGGCCGCGCTAGCTCGGAAAACGGGCGCGGATACGATGATCCGGTGGACGATCGAGGGGTCGTTTCCTGGCAGCTCGGAAGGCCCGCGCACCCGTTTCGGCGCGTGGCTCGCCGCTGTGCGTACGGCTTTCCGGCCGTCACTGAGCAGCCGCCCTTCACGGACGACGGCCGCCCGTTTCCGACCACCTACTACCTGACCTGTCCCTGGTTGGTCGCCGGAATCGCGCGCGTCGAGGCGGGTGGCGGGGTTGCCCGTTGGGCCCGCGCGGCCGCGGAGAGCGACGCGCTCAGGACGAGTCTGGCCCGTGCCGACGCGGAACAGCGCGGCATGCGCCCCGAGTTCGACGTCGGAATCGGCGGCACGCGCGCTCCGGGTGCGCTCAAGTGCCTGCATGCGCACGCCGCGTTCGCGCTTGCCCGCCCGGGCTACGAGCTCGGCGAGCAGATCCTCGCCGAGGCCGGCGAGCTGTGGTGCCCCGACGGGCGCTGTGCTCGGGCGACGGGGGCGGCGGCGTGACCCTCGACAGCGCGCGGCTCCAGTGGGAGGAAGGCCTGCGCCGGGTGGATGCCACCTCGCGCCAGGGCCGGCGCCATCAGCAGCTGGCCAACCTGGTCGAGGCGGTCTTCGACGAGCTTCGGCGCCGGGTCGGCCAGACGTTCACCCTCGCCGACCTCGCGGACGCGTACGTCGGCGCGGAGGACTGGGTGCGCGACGTCGTCGTGCGGGAGGTGCCGCCCCGGGCGCAGGCCGGAGTCCCTGATACGACGCTCGTCCAGGACGCTGCTTTCGGGCGGTATGCGCGCGGCGCGACGGACTACCGGCCGTGAACGCCGGTGACGGCCCCGGCTTCCAGGCGGCGCGGCTCGAGCGCCGTGGCCGCGCGCGCCTCG
>JACCXC010000075.1 GCA_013697275.1 Actinomycetota bacterium
CCCCCAGCGCGGCCACCCAGGCCGCGACGTTCGCCGCCTGGCCGCCGGGGGCGACACGCGAGCGCCCGTACGTGTCCGTGTCCGCGGCAATCGGCCCGTCGACGCGCACGACCACGTCCAGGAGGAGATCTCCGATCGCACAGATCACCGCGCAGAATCTATTCTCAGGGCGTGGACGGCCAACGTGGCGGGCGGCTCGGCTCCTTCCTCATCGGGGGCGTCCTGGGGAGCGTTGCCGCGCTGGCGGCGGCCGGCCGGGCCCGTGCGAGAGAGGCCCGAACGCGGCGGTCGACTCCCGCCGGGCTCGCGGCGTTCGAGCAAGCGCCCTGCTTTCGCGAGGTGGTCGAGCGCGAGGCCGCCGAGCGGACCCGCGAGGACGTCTCGTCCCTCCGCTGAGCTAGCCTTTTCGCCTCCGGGACGATGCCGACCTACGAGTACCGATGCCCCAGGGGGCACACGTTCGACCTCTTCCAGCGGATGAGTGAACCGCCGGCGAAGTCATGCGAGGTGTGCGGCGCGCGCCCGGTGACGAAGGTGATGCACCCGGTGTCGATCCACTTCAAGGGGTCGGGGTTCTATTCGACCGACTACGGGCGCGGGGGCCGAAAGCGCGACGGCAAGGACAGCGACTCCTCGGGGGACTCGAAGAGCGAGAGCGGGAAGAGCGAGGGCGGGAAGAGCGAGAGCGGGAAGAGCGAGACGAAGGCGGACGACTCGAAGGCGGCCGAGAAGAAGCCCGCTATAGAGGCCTGACGGAAATCAACCTCTAGCGCCTGACCGCGCCGACGAAGCAGCCGGGCGAGAAGAGCTGGCCGGCCCGGGGACGCTGGGGCGCGCTCTCGCCCTTGAACATCGAGACGATCAGGGGGTTGTCCTCCGATGACTGGAGCACGGCCGCTCCGCCGATCGCCGCTGGCGTCCCGCCGAGGCGGCAACGAAGGGTCTTCTCGCCGGCGGAGCGTCGCCGGACCCACGCGAGCTGGAGGAGCTCGCCGGTCGAGAGATCGGTCGCCAGGGGCTTCACGACGTCGTCCCCGATGCGCGGCATGCGCAGGAAGCCCGAGACGCCGACGACCTCACCCTGGATCGCGTCGATCACGCGCTGCCCGCGCTCGCCGCGCGTGATGTCGCTCTCCCCGGGGTTCAGGTCGTTCTTGCGGATCCGCGCGTAGATCAGGGCCCGCCTTCCGTCTAGCTCGAGCTCGCCCTTGGCGAAGCGCCACCCCTTGAAGGTCGAGCACCGCTCCGCGCCCTTGAACGGGCATTCGAACTTCGAGAGGACCGGCTGCGGGTTGTCGATCGTGATCCCGCCGAGCGCGTCGACCACCTCGCGGAAGGAGCCGAAGTTCACCACGACGACGTGGTTCACGGACAGGCCCGTGAGCGCCTCGACGGTCTCGATCTCGAGCGCTGCGCCGCCCAGCGCGAAGCCCGCGTTCACCCGGTCGTTGCCGTGACCGGGGATCGGCACGTACAGGTCGCGGGGGATGTGGAGGTACGAGAGCCGGTGCTCGTCCGGGTCGGTGCGAAGGAGGATCAGGGAGTCGGCGCGGCCGGCACCCTGGCGCTCTTTGATCCGTCCGCCGTTGTCCGCGCCGATTACGAGCGTCGTGACGGGGTTCGTGAGGATCGAGCCCGACGGGGCGAGCGTGGACTTGGCCCGATCGTCCAGCCGGTCGTTCGCCGCGCCGACTCCGCGTCGGATGGCGAGGACGCCGAGGGCCGTCCAGACCGCTGTCAGGAGAACGAGGCCGAGGAGGAAGAAGGCGAGTGCGCGGCCCGGGCCGAGGCGGCGGCGGCGCTTCGGCGGCTTCGGTTGGGCCGGCTGGCGGTCTCTGCCGAGGGTGCCACGGCCGTCCCGCTTCTCGCCGAGCGGCGGCCGGATCGGCCCCTTCGCGCGGCCGCCTCGGTAGACCTTGTACGGCTTCTCCTGATCGGCCACGCCGGCGGGTTATGGTAGCCAGGGGCTCGACCTTCCTCCCCGCATCACCCGTGGGCGACCAGCACGTCATCGCGCTCGACCTGGGCGGCACGAAGCTTGCGGCGGGCGTCCTCGACCGGGAGGGCGGGGTCATCCGTCGGGCCCAGCACACCACGGATACGTCGAGCGAAGACGCTCTCCTCGCGCAGATCGAGCGCTCGATCGACGAGCTCCTGGACGAGCAGGTCGTCGCGCTCGGCGTCGGGATCCCCTCCCTGATCGACCAGCGCGCCGGACGGGCGGGCGCCTCCGTGAACGTCCCGCTCGAGAACGTCGACCTGCGCGACCGCCTGGCCGAGCGCTTCGGGCTTCCGCTCGCCCTCGAGAACGACGCCAACGCGGCCGCGCTCGCCGAGCATCGCTTTGGCGCAGGGCGCGGCGCCGAGCACATGGTCCTCCTCACCCTCGGCACCGGGATCGGTGGCGGGCTCGTCCTGAACGGCGAGCTCTACCGGGGCGCCGTCGGGGCAGCGGCGGAGCTCGGGCACATGGTCATCGACGTCGACGGGCCGCGCTGCCAGGGCCTCTGCCCGGGCTTCGGTCACCTGGAGGCGCTCGCGTCCGGGACGGCTGCGAGGCGGTTGGCGGAGGAGGTTGCGGAGGCGCAGCCCGACGGCGAGCTCGCCCGGGCGCGCGCCTCGGGCGGGATAGTGACGGGGGTGCTGGCGGCCGAGCTCGCGAGCGCCGGCCACGGTGATGCGCTCGAGGTCATGGAGAGGATCGGCTTCCACCTCGGGATCGGAATCGCGAGCTACGTGAACATCTTCAATCCCGAGCTCGTCGTGATCGGTGGGGGCTTCGCACAGGCCGGCGACCTACTGCTCGACCCCGCGCGACGCGTGGTGGCCGAGCGCGCGCTTCCGCTCGCCCGCGATGTCGTCCGGATCGTGCCCGCGGAGCTCGGCCCCGAGGCCGGGCTGATCGGCTCGGGGTTGGTGGGCTTCGAGGCTTTCGACGCGGCGCCTGTGCGCTAAGTGCCCCTCGTCGTCTGCCCGACGCCGATCGGCAACCTCGAGGACGTGACGCTCAGGGTCCTGCGCGAGCTCGGGGAGGCGGACGTCGTACTGTGCGAGGACACCCGGAGGACGCGCGTCCTCCTCGAGCGCCACGGCGTCTCGGCTCGCCTCATCAGCTTCCATCGCCACAACGAGGCGGCCCGGGCGGGCGGCGTACTCGATCGGCTGGAAAAGGGGGAGCGCGTCGCGCTGGCGAGTGACGCGGGCCTCCCGGGGCTCAACGACCCGGGTGGGGGCCTGATCGCTCAGGCGCTCGAGCACGGGTTTCCTGTCACGGTTCTGCCGGGGCCGTCGGCGGTCGAGACGGCGCTTGTCGCAAGCGGCCTCGTCGGCGAGCGCTTCGTCTTCCTCGGCTACCTGCCACGTGGGCGCGAGGGGCTGGCGAGGCTATGGGACGAGCTCGCGACCTGGTCGTGGCCCGCGGTCGCGTTCGAGTCACCGCGCCGTCTGCCCGCGAGCCTCGCGTCGCTTGCGGAGGCGGCTCCCGAGCGTCCCGTCGCGGTCTGCCGGGAGCTCACGAAGCTCCACGAGGAGGTCGCCCGCGGGCCGGCGGCCGAGGTCGCGGCGCGCTTCGGCGAGGCGCCGAAGGGCGAGATCACGCTCGTCATCGGCGGCGTGGCCCAGCGGCGGGCGGCTGCGGAGCCTCAAGCCGTCGAAGCGGTCGCCGAGCTGGTCGAGTCGGGCGTCCCGCGCCGGAAAGCTGCGGACGTCGTCGCCCGCCTCACGGGCTCCTCGCGAAACGAGCTCTACCGCTCGTCCCTCTAGAGTCGGCGCGATGAGCGAAACGGGCGAGCGGATTCTCGTGGCCGTCGCGTGGCCGTACGCGAGCGGTCCGCGGCACATCGGCCACGTGGCCGGGTTCGGCGTCCCCTCGGACATCTTCGCTCGCTACCACCGCCTGCGCGGAAACCGCGTGCTCATGGTCAGCGGGACGGACGAGCACGGGACGCCGATCATGGTCGCCGCCGACCAGGAAAGCATCTCGCCGCGCGAGCTCGCCGACCGCTTCAACGGCGTCATCCGAGAGGACTTGCGGAACCTCGGCCTCTCCTACGACATCTTCACGCGGACGACGACGCCGAACCACTACCGCGTCACCCAAGACCTCTTCCGGACGCTGCACGAGAAGGGGTACATCTTCTCCGAGGCCATGCTCGGCGCCTTCTCGCCGACGACCGGCCACACGCTCCCCGACCGCTACATCGAGGGCACCTGCCCGATCTGCGGCTACCTCGAAGCGCGCGGCGACCAGTGCGACAACTGCGGAAACCAGCTCGACCCGGCCGATCTCATCGATCCACGCTCGAAGATCGACGGCTCGACGCCCGAGTTCCGGGAGACGGAGCACTTCTTCCTCGATCTCCCGGCCTTCAAGGAGCGCCTTGCCGAGTGGATCGGCTCGCAGCGCGACTGGCGCCCGAACGTCCGCAAGTTCTCGCTCGGCCTCGTGGACGACCTGAAGCCGCGCCCGGTGACGCGCGACCTCGACTGGGGTGTCCCGATCCCGCTCCCCGGCTACGAGGAGCGGGACGACAAGCGGATCTACGTCTGGTTCGACGCGGTGATCGGCTACCTCTCGGCCGCGGTCGAGTGGGGGGCCAACCGCGGGGAGCCCGACGCCTGGCGCGAGTGGTGGCAGAACCCGGACGCGCGCCACGTCTACTTCATGGGCAAGGACAACATCGTCTTCCACTCGGTCATCTGGCCTTCGATGCTGATGGGGTACGGCGAAGGCGGCGAGGTGGGAGCCGGGCGCGGGCCGCTCGAGCTCCCGCACAACATCGCCGCAAGCGAGTTCCTGACCATGGAAGGCCGGAAGTTCAGCTCGAGCCGGGGCGTCGTCATCTTCGTCCACGACTTCCTCTCGCGCTATGACCCTGACCCGCTTCGCTACTTCCTCACGAGCGCGGGGCCCGAGAGCCAGGACACGGACTTCACCTGGGCCGAGTTCGTTCGGCGAACGAACGACGAGCTCGTGGCGAACTGGGGGAACCTCGTCAACCGCACGCTGACGAACGCGCACCGGAACTTCGGCGCCGTCCCGGAGCCCGGCGAACTGACGACCGACGACCGTGAGTTGCTCGCCGCGGTCGAGGGCGGGTTCGAGACTGTCGGCAGCCTGATCGACGCTGCGAGCTTCAAGGCGGCGCTGGCCGAGACGATGCGGCTCGCCTCCCACGTGAACCAGTACGTGTCGGACCAGGCCCCCTGGGCACTCGTGAAGTCCGACCGCGAGCGGGCGGCAACGGTGCTGAACGTCGCCCTGCGCGCCGTGGACTCGTTGAAGACGCTCTTCGCTCCGTTCCTCCCGTTCAGCTCCCAGACGGTGCACGAGCTGCTCGGCCACGAAGGCTGGCTGGCCGGTCCGCTCGAGTTCCGGGAGGTCGAGGAGGATGGCTCGAAGCACACCGTGCTGACGGGCGACTACGAGTCGTGGGTGGGCCGCTGGGCGCCGGGCGACCTGCCTGCCGGGCGCGCGCTGCCCGAGCCGCGCCCGCTCTTTCGGAAGCTCGACCCGGAGAAGGTCGTGGCCGAGGAGCTCGCGCGGATGGAAGCGGCCGCGGCCTCGGCGTGATCGACACGCACGCGCACCTCGATGCGCTCGAGGACGCGGGCGCTGCACTCGGGCGGGCGCGCGAGGCAGGTGTGACCCGAGTGGTTGCGGTCGGATCCGGCCTCGACTCGTGTCGTGAGACCCTCGCGATCGCCGAGCGGGAGGAAGGTGTCTCGGCCGCGCTCGGGATCCATCCGCACCAAGCGGGGGAGGAGGTCGACCTGGATGCGCTCAAGGAGCTCCTTGGCCATCCGAAGGCCGTTGCGGTGGGCGAGACCGGGCTCGATCACTTCCGGGACTACGCGCCGCGCGACCGGCAGGCCGAGCTCTTCCGCGCCCAGGCCGAGCTCGCCGCGGAGCTCGGCCTGGCGCTCGTCGTGCACACGCGGCGCGCGGACGAGGAGACGGTCGCCGTCCTGCGCGGGCTCGACCCCGACGTGCCGGTCGTCCTTCACTGCTTCTCCTCGGCGCGCCTGCTCGAGCCCGCGCTCGCGCACGGGTGGTACGTCTCCTTCGCCGGGAACGTGACCTATCCGAAGGCGGAGGAGCTCCGCTGGGCCGCGGCGCAGGTCATGCACGATCGCCTGCTCGCCGAGACCGACAGCCCCTACCTTGCCCCGCAGCCCGTGCGCGGAGAGACGAACGAGCCGGCGTACCTCGTGCACACGCTCGCCATGCTGGCCGAGGCTCGCGGGGAAGACCGCGAGGAGCTGGAGGCGCGGATCGACGGGAACGCGGCCCGCGCATTCGGCCTGGCGTGAGCGTCTCACCCAAGAAGGAGCTCGGCCAGCATTTTCTCGCCGATCCGAACATCCTCGGCGTGATCGGCCGCCTGGCCGAGGTCGATCCGGAGGACGTCGTGCTGGAGGTCGGCCCCGGTCTCGGCGTTCTGACCGAGTTCCTGGCCGAGCGCGTGCGGCACCTCCATGCGGTCGAGCTCGACCGTTCGCTCGAGCCGCGCCTCGCCTCGCGGCTCGGAAGGCGCGCGAATGTCGAGCTCGTCTTCGGCGACGCTCTCCAGCTGCCGCTGCACGAGCTCGATCCTCTGCCGGACAAGCTCGTCGCGAATTTGCCCTACAACGTCGCGACGCCGCTTGTGGTCGAAAGCCTCGATGGACTGCCCTCCGTACGCCTCTGGTGCGTGATGGTGCAGCGTGAGGTGGCAGACCGCTTCTTCGCAGAGCCGCGCACGAAGGCCTACGGCGCGGTCTCGGTGCTCGTTCGGCTGACGGCGGAGCGCTCGGGTTTCCACCCGGTTTCCCGCTCGGTCTTTCGGCCGCCGCCGAACGTCGACTCGGCCCTGGTCGCCTTCCGGCGCACGCGAGTGTGGGGTCCTGAGTACCGAGACCTAAAGCGCGTCGTCCAGGCGGCGTTCGCACACCGGCGCAAGACGCTTGCCAACTCGCTGCGGCTCTCTGGTTTCGAACGACTGGAGCGCGTCCCGGACGCCCGCGCGGAGGAGCTCGAGCCCCGGGACTTCCTCGCGCTCGCCGGCGAGCTCACATGAAGGCCTACGCGAAGGTCAACCTGGCACTGGTCGTCGGTGAACGGCGGGCCGACGGGCTGCACGAGGTCGCGACGGTGGTCCAGCGGATCGACCTAGCGGATGAGGTCGAGCTCGAGCACGCGTCCGGTCTCGAGGTCGATGGATTCCCCGAGGACACGCTTGTTCGGACGGCGCTCGAGAGGCTCGCAGGGGCGACCCGGGTGGAGCCGGCCTGGCGGGTGCGGATCACGAAGCGCATCCCAGTCGCCGCCGGGCTCGGGGGCGGGAGCGCCGATGCGGGCGCCGTCCTCGCCGCTGCGAACGCGGCTCTTGAGCGGCCGCTCCGTCGCGAGCGCCTGATCGAGCTCGCCGCCTCCGTCGGCTCCGACGTGCCCTTCTTCCTCGAGCCGGCGCCTAAGCTCGCCGAGGGCGCAGGTGAGCGGCTGACCGCGCTCCAGCTCCCTCAGGACTTCTTCGTGGTCGTGGCCGTCGAGAGAGGCGCGGAAAAGCGCTCGACGGCCGAGGTCTACAGCCGCTTCGACGAGCTCGGCGGCGGGCCGGGTTTCGAGGAGCGGCGGCGCTTGCTCGCAGAGGCCCTCTGGGGCGGCGACCTCGCGGCCCTGCCGCCCAACGATCTGGCCGCGGCGGCCGGTCGTCCGCAGGCGGTCGCGCACCTCATTGCCGCCGGGGCCTTTCGCGCGGACGTGAGCGGCGCCGGGCCGGCCGCATACGGGCTCTTCCGGGAGCTTCCGCAGGGGGAAGCGGCCGCCGCCGAGCTCCGCTCCCGAGCGGACGTCTGGGTCGTGAAACCGGTCTGGTAGCGTCGCGGCGTGACCGCCTATCCGGTCGTCGAGCACGGCTCGAGTCGCCCGAGCCGCTGGCTGCACGAGCGGCGCTTCCGCGCGGCGCTCTTCATCGGCCTCCTGGAGTCGCTCTTCGTCGTCTTCGGCGACTTCGGCTGGTTCTGGGTCGTCGGGCTCGCCGCGCTCGCGGTCGCCTTTTACTTCTTCGTCGCGCGCCGCTCGCGTTCGGCGCTCCTGAAGGAGGTCGCCTGGACGGCCGCCGCGTCCCAGCTCATCGCGGTCATAGTCCCCGTCCTCTGGGAGCTCTTCAAGGTTCTGGCCATCATCGTCCTCGTCCTGATGGGGCTCGTCCTCTTGGCACTTCTGATTCGTGACCGTTAGCTTGCGCCCGGTGGGGCGTAGCCAAGTGGTAAGGCAGCGGGTTTTGGTCCCGTGACCGGAGGTTCGAATCCTCCCGCCCCAGCCATAGCTCCGTGACAACGCCTCTTGCAGCAGTCGTGATGGCCGCAGGCCTCGGCACGCGGATGAAGTCGGCGCGCCCGAAGCACCTGCATTCCCTTCTCGGCCGCCGCATGGTGGACTGGGCGCTCGACGCCGTGCGTCCGCTCGCGGCCTCGCCGCTCGTTGTCGTCTCCTCACCCGAGACCCGCGAGGAGCTGGCCGCCGACGGCGTCGAGGTGGCGGTGCAGGCCGAGCCGCGTGGGACGGGCGACGCGGTCGCGGCCGCCCGGGAAGCCCTCGAGGGCTTCGAGGGGGATGTGCTAGTCCTTCCCGGCGATTCGCCGCTCGTCACGACCGAGGTCCTCCAGGCCGTCGTCGAAGCGCAGCGCCAGAACGAGGCGGCGGTGACCCTGCTCGCCGTCGAGACCGACCGGCCGCTTCCGTACGGACGGATCGTGCGGGACGAGGCAGGCGCCGTCCGGCGGATCGTCGAGGAGCGCGACGCAACCGACGAGGAGCGGGCGATCAGGGAGCTGAACGCCTCCTTCTACGCCTTCTCGGCGCCGGATCTCTGGTGGGCGCTCGACCGGCTCGACCCCGCCAACGCTCAGGGCGAGCTCTACCTGACGGACACGGTGGGCCACCTCGTCGAGGCCGGGCGGACGATCGCGGTCGCAACGACGAAAGACGTCGATGCGGTCCACGGCGTGAACACGCGCGTCGATCTCGCGCATGCCGCATCCGTCCTCCGCAGCCGCGTTCTGACGGCGCACATGCTGGCCGGGGTCACGATCGCGGACCCGGCCACGACCTGGATCGAGGCGACGGTCGAGCTCGAGCCGGACACCGTCGTCCACCCGTACACGACCCTGCGCGGCCGAACTCGGGTGGCCGCCGGCGCCGAGGTCGGGCCGCACGTGGTCGCCGACGACGCGGAGATCGGCCCGCGCGCGACCGTTGGCCCGTTCGCGTATCTGCGCCCCGGGGCGACGCTGGCGGCCGACTCGAAGGTGGGGGCGTTCGTCGAGGTGAAGAACGCCCGGATCGGCGAGCGGACGAAGGTGCCGCACCTCTCCTACATCGGGGACGCCGAGATCGGCGAAGATACGAACATCGGCGCGGGCGCCATCACCGCGAACTACCGGCCGGAGCGCCATGCGGGCAAGCAGCGCACCGTGATCGGCCGCAACGTCCATACCGGCAGCGACAATGTCTTCGTTGCGCCTGTGGAGATCGGTGACGACGCTTGGATCGCGGCTGGTTCGACAATCACGGAGGACGTCCCGCCAGGAGCGCTCGCCGTTGCGCGAGCACGACAGATCGTCAAGGAGAACTACGTTGACGGAGAGCGGAACGACTGAGCTCGTGACACTGCCCGGCCTCGAGACTGTCGAGTCCGTCCAGCCGAGCCCCGAGCGCGGCCATTGGCTGCAGCGCGGTCCGGAAGGCAAGCTCATGCTCTTCTCGGGCCGCACGAACGTCGACCTGGCGGAGCGGATCGCCGAAAGACTCATGATCGAGCTCGGCGACGTGCACCTGAAGACGTTCGCGAACGGCGAGGTCTACTGCCGGTTCGGGGAGTCGATCCGCGGCGCGGACGTGTTCATCGTCCAGTCGTGCGCCGGCCCCACCTCGAACGACGGGCTCATGGAGCTCCTGATCATGATCAACGCGGCGAAGCTCGCCTCGGCCAATCGAATCACAGCCGTCTTGCCGTGGTACCCCTACTCGCGCCAGGACAAGAAGTCCGCCCCCCGCGAGCCGATCACGGCTCAGCTGGTGGCCGCGTGCCTCGAGACGGCCGGAGTCGACCGCGTCCTCACGATGGACTTGCACGCCGGGCAGATCCAGGGGTTCTTCACGATCCCGGTCGACCACATGACGGCGCTGCCGCTCTTCGCCAAGTACTACCGCGACCGCGGCCTCTCGGGCGAGGGCGTCGTGGTCGTCTCGCCCGACCCGGGCCGCGCGAAGATGGCCACCAAGTTCGCCGAGATGCTCGAGGCGGGCCCGATCGCGCTCATGAACAAGGTTCGCCCGGAGCATGACGCGGCCTCCGTGACGGCCGTCGTCGGTGCGGTCGAGGGCAAGGCGGCCATCCTGAGCGACGACATCATCGTCACGGGCGGGACGCTGATCGCGGCCGCGAACGCCCTCAAGGCGAACGGTGCGACCGAGGTCTACGCGTGCGCGACGCACGGCCTCTTCCCGCAGAAGGCGCTCGACAAGCTGGTCGTGAGCGAGCTGGCCGAGATCGTCGTGACGGACTCGGTCGCCCACGACCCGGTCACACGGCCCGAGAAGCTCCGCGTGCTCACGGTCGCGGGCCTTCTTGCGGACACGATCCAGAACGTCTTCTCGGACAAGTCCGTCTCGGCCATCTTCGCGGGCGAGAACCAGCTCTTCTAGAGAAAACCTAGTCTCTATGCGGCTTTGGCCGCACTTTCTACCGGAACCTTATACCGGAGCGGCCCTGCGGCGGACTTGGCGTAACACGCGCTTCGTTGATGGCTCCCAGGAAAAAGCCGCTCTTTGCGAGGAAGTCGGAGGGAGCCTCCCGAAGGACAGTGAACCGCTACGGGTTGCTCGGCGAATCCGTCTCGGCGACCGCCAGCTCGTCCTCAACCCGGTCGCCGGAAAGGCAGACCAATGCATGAGTCAATCGAGCGAGGCGCGCCCCCGGCGGAGGGCGTCAAATTCGGCAATACACGGAGGTCGTTCCTCAAGCAGGCGGGCGTCGGTGGTGCGGCGGTGCTCGGCGGAGGTGCGTTGCTCGGTGCCGTCGCAGGCCCGGCTCGCGCCGGTCACAGCGACAGCGTCCCGGATCTCGACATTCTCAACTTCGCCCTCACGCTCGAGTACCTCGAGGCGAGCTTCTACACGGAGGCGCTCGGCGGTTCGGGGACGACCGGTGTCCCGGCGAGCTC
>JACCXC010000077.1 GCA_013697275.1 Actinomycetota bacterium
CGCTGGATCGCGCGCCGCAACGGGCGGGCACCCATGGCCGGATCGAAGCCTTGCTCGACGAGCAGCTCCTTCGCCTCATCAGTCAGCTCGATCGCCACCTCGTGCGTCGCCATCTGCTCCCGCAACCGCTTCAACTGCAGGTCGACGATCGTCAGAATCTCCGACTTCTCGAGCTTGTGGAAAACGATCGTCTCGTCGATCCGGTTCAGGAGCTCGGGCCGGAAGACCTTCTTCAGCTCGCCGGTGACGCGGCCCTTCATCTCGTCGTAGGTGAGACCCTGTTCGTCGCCGATCGAGAAGCCGAGCGTCTGGTTCTTGGCGATCTGACCTGCGCCGATGTTCGACGTCATGATTACGATGGCGTTCCGGAAGTCGACCTTGCGCCCCTGCGAGTCGGTGAGCTTCCCCTCCTCGAGGATCTGCAGGAGGATGTTGAACACGTCCGGGTGCGCCTTCTCGATCTCGTCGAGCAGGAGCACGGAGTACGGCTTCCGCCGGACGGCCTCCGTGAGCTGGCCGCCCTCGTCGTAGCCGACGTAGCCGGGCGGGGAGCCGACGAGCCGGGACACGGAGTGCTTCTCCATGTACTCCGACATGTCGACCTGGATCATCGCGTCCTCGTCGCCGAACAGGAACTCCGCGAGCGTGCGTGCGAGCTCCGTCTTGCCGACGCCGGACGGCCCGAGAAAGATGAACGAGCCGGTCGGGCGCTTGGGATCCTTGATACCCGCACGTGCACGCCGGATCGACTTCGAGACGGCGACGATCGCCTGGTCCTGGCCGATCACGCGCTTGTGCAGCTCCTCCTCCATCCGGATGAGCCGCTGCGACTCGGCCTCGGTCAGCTCGAAGACCGGAATGCCCGTCCACATCGAGACGATGTCGGCGATCTCGTTCCTGCCGACCTCCGGCTGCTCCTCCGACTCCTCGTTGCGCCAGTTCTCCTCGAGCTCCTTCTTCTTCTGCGTGAGCTTGCGCTCCTTGTCCCGCAGCGAGGCGGCCTTCTCGAACTCCTGGGCCTCGATCGCGTTCTCCTTGTCCGTGCGCACGCGCTCGATCTCGTCCTCGAGCTCGCGGTAGCGGGGCGGCGCCGTCATCGTCTTGATCCGCAGCCGGGAGCCGGCCTCGTCGATCAGGTCGATCGCCTTGTCCGGCAGGTGGCGGTCCTGGATGTAGCGGTCGGCGAGCTCTGCGGCGGCGCGAAGCGCGTCGTCGGAGATCTGGCAGCGGTGATGCGCCTCGTAGCGGTCGCGCAGGCCGCGCAGGATCTGGACGGTGTCGTCGATCGACGGCTCCTCGACGCGCACCTGCTGGAAGCGCCGCTCGAGCGCCGCGTCCCGCTCGAGGTACTTGCGGTACTCGTCGAGCGTCGTCGCGCCGATCGTCTGCATCTCGCCGCGGGCGAGCGCCGGCTTGAGGATCGAGGCCGCGGCGATCGCGCCCTCGGCCGCGCCGGCGCCGACCAGGTTGTGGAGCTCGTCGATGAAGAGGATGATGTCCCCCCGCTGCATGATCTCCTTCATGACCTTCTTCAGCCGCTCCTCGAACTCGCCCCGGTACTTCGATCCCGCCACGAGCGCGGCCAGGTCGAGCGAGTAGATCTGCTTCCCTTTCAGGAGCTCGGGCACCTGCCCGCTGGCGATCCGCTGCGCAAGACCTTCGACGATGGCAGTCTTGCCGACGCCGGGCTCCCCGATAAGTGCGGGATTGTTCTTGGTTCGCCGGGAGAGGATCTGCATCACCCGGTCAATCTCAAGCTGACGTCCCACGAGGGGACCGAGCTTGTCGGTGCGGGCGCCGCGGAGGGCGCGATCGACGCAGCCTCCATCCTGAAGCCGGCACTCGCGCGCGGAGAGCTCCAGACGATCGGCGCGACGACGCTCGACGAGTACCGCAAGTACCTGGAGCGCGACGCCGCGCTCGAGCGCCGCTTCCAGCAGATCAAGGTGGACGAGCCGTCGGTGGACGACTCCGTGCAGATCCTGCGCGGCCTACGCGATCGCTACGAGGCCCACCACCGCTGCACGATCACGGACGAGGCCCTGCGCGCCGCCGCCGTGCTCGCCGACCGCTACATCCAGGACCGCCACCTGCCCGACAAGGCCATCGACCTGATCGACGAGGCCGCGTCGCGCATGCGCATCAAGACCATGACCGCCCCGCCGCGCTACCGCGAGCTCGAGGACGAGATCGAGAAGGTGCGCCAGGAGAAGGAGGCGGCGATCGAGGCGCAGGAGTTCGAGAAGGCCGCGAACCTCCGCGACAAGGAGCGGAAGCTCACGCAGAAGCGCCGCGAGCTCGAGGAGAAGTGGCGCTCGTCCGAGGAGGTCGAGCAGCCCGAGGTCGGCGAGGAGGAGATCGCGGACATCGTCTCCATGTGGACGGGCATCCCGGTCTTCAAGCTGACCGAGGCCGAGTCGCAGAAGCTCATCCGCATGGAGGAGGAGCTGCACAAGCGCCTGATCGGCCAGGAGGAGGCGATCATCGCCGTCTCCAAGTCGATCCGCCGCGCGCGCGCCGGCATCAAGGACCCGAAGCGGCCGACGGGCTCCTTCATCTTCATGGGCCCCTCGGGCGTCGGGAAGACCGAGCTCGCCCGCACGCTCGCCGAGTTCCTCTTCGGCGACGAGGACGCGATGATCAAGCTCGACATGTCGGAGTACATGGAGAAGCACTCCGTGTCCCGGCTAGTCGGCTCACCCCCGGGCTACATCGGCTATGACGAGGGGGGCCAGCTCACGGAGTCGGTTCGCCGCAAGCCGTACTCGGTCCTCGTCCTCGACGAGATCGAGAAGGCCCACCCGGACGTCTTCAACATCCTCCTGCAGATCCTCGAGGACGGAAAGCTGACCGACGCCCAGGGGCGCAAGGTCGACTTCCGCAACACGATCGTGATCATGACCTCGAACATCGGCGCCGCGACGATCTCGAAGAACCAGTCCTTCGGCTTCGGTCAGGGCGACGAGACCGGGCTCTCCTACGACGAGATGAAGTCGCGGATCATGGGCGAGCTGAAGAAGGTCTTCCGGCCCGAGCTCCTGAATCGGATCGACGAGGTCATCGTCTTCCACAAGCTCACGAAGGAGCAGATCACCACGATCGTCGAGCTGATGATGCGGCGCCTACGCGAGCAGATGACCGAGCACGAGGCCGCGATCGAGCTGACGGACGACGCGAAGGAGCTCCTGGTCGAGAAGGGGTACGACCCCGCCATGGGAGCCCGGCCGCTTCGCCGCGCGATCCAGCGCTACATCGAGGACCCGCTCGCCGACTTCGTCCTCGGCCGCAGCCTGAAGCCCGGCTCGACGATCCTCGTCGACCGCAAGGACGAGACCGAGGACGTGGAGATCACGGTCATCGAGGGCCCCGAGCCCGAGCCCGAGCGCGAGAAGGTCACCGTCCCGCCCGAGGAGCCCTCGGGCGAGACGGACGACGACCACTCCGACGAGGAATAACCTTGGGCGGGGCTGGCCCGCGGCGTGTCGGGGCCCCGACACATACGCGGATCGTCGTCGCCCGGTATGGCGAGCGGTCGTGGAATCCGCCGCCTTGTTGTTCGCCCGCTCGGCTCCGCCCATGAGCGGGGGCCGCTCCGTCGCCCGTCAGCGGCCTCGACGTGAGGGGCGCTCCTAGAATCCGGCGCATGCGACCGGCGACGAGCGTGACGCACGTCCATATCCTCGCCGCTGCCGCCGCAGAGCTGGCGCGAACGGGAACGACGGAATCCATCCGGGTGCTCGACGCCGGCTGCGGCAAGGTGCGCTGATGGCGTATCTCCAGGAGAATCTGGCGAGTCATACGGTGGCGGCGAGGTCGAGGTGTACGGGTTCGATGCATATGACTCGCTGACCGAGCACGTCCCGACGGCCGCGGGCGTCGTCGCCAGCCTGAGCGCCATGTCGCCGTTGACGGCGTGGGAGAACAGGGTGGAATACGTGTCCGTCTCAGAGGCATGGCCTTTTCCGGATGATCACTTCGACCTGGTCATCTCGAACCAGGTGATCGAGCACGTCGCCGACCTCGACCTGTTTCTCGCGCAGCTCTCACGGACGCTGAAGCCGGGTGCGTCCTCGATCCATGTTTTCCCGCTCCGGCGGGTGCTGTTCGAGTGGCACCTGAAGATGCCGATCGTCCACCTGATCGAAGATCACCGGCTGCGGACAAAGGCGATCGAGCTTTTCACGCGCGCGCGGATCGGGACGTATCCCGAGTTTCAGGACGGCGACGGAATCGATGCTGCCACGTACGCGCACACGCGCGCAGACTTCATCCAGTTCGGGACGTTCTATCGCCGCTGGCCGGAAATCGCGCATGCGGCCAAGTCGGCTCGCCTGCGCGCCGCCCACCGCTACACACGAGGTCTCTACGAGCAGAAGGCCCGCGCCATTCTCTCGCGCGATTTCGTCTACCGGTACCCGTTGCAGCGCGGCGTTCTCGGAGAATCGCTTGCGTTCGCGTTGCTGCCTTATCTCGCCACGGCGACGGTCGTTCTCCAGAAGCCACGCGTCGTCGACACGTGGCGCGCTCCGCACTCCGAATCGTGTGGGTCGTCCCCTTAGGGGAGGACCAGCCGCCGGAGGGTCCCGTAGCTCCTCTTCGGGCGCAGGTCGCCCGTGAGCAGGCCGAAGGTCGACTCCTCGACGGTCTGCACGGGGCAGCAGGTCGCCGGATAGTCGTCACGGAGGGTGTACCACTGCGCCATCGCGATCGGGGCCGGCCGTGTGAGGACCTGTTCGAGCAGGGCTGCGTGGCGGAGGTCGTCCGTGCCCGGCTCCTCGAATCCGAACTCCCCCAGCCAGACGGGCTTTCGCGCGTCGCCGTGGGCGCGCAGGACGGCTTTGACGACCCGCGCGTGCTCCAGGATCGAGAGATCGCCGCTGTAGTCGTGAAAGGCTGCGACGTCGAACGAGCGCCCGCCTCCGAGGTCGTAGATCCGGTGGAGCCACGCCTCGTCCGCGAAGCTCGGCCCGCCAAGGATGACCCGGGCGCGCGGGTTTCCCCGTTTGATTGCCCGGTACCCGGGGACGAGAACGCGCCGCACGTACTGCGCCTGCGTTCCGTTCCAGTACCGGGCGAGATCCGGCTCGTTCCAGAGCTCGATGTGTCGGATCGAGGCCCGGTAGCGGCGCGCGAAGGCCTGGGCGAAGCGTGAGAAGCTCGCGGCGGTCGGGGGCGTAGCGGGCGTCTTGCCGGCCCACCGCGGCGTCCAAACGAGCACCGGCTGGAGCTTCAGGTGTGCCCGGGTGACCGTGCGGACGATCCGGTCCGACCGCCGCCAGTCGTACGTCCCGCGCCGCGGCTCGATCAGGAACCACGGGAACTCGAGCCGCACAGTCGAGACGCCGAGCCGGGCGATGAGCGGCACCTCGCGGTCGATGAAGACCCCGCCCCGCGTGACTCCGCGGCAGGCGCCGCGCCGGCACCACCAGCCGTCGGGATTCGCGCCCAGGTAGCGCCACGGACGCATCGACGGAACGCCGTTGACGCCCGCCGCTCGCACGGCGGCGCTGCCGGCCCGCGCAGGGTCGGGCTGCGCTGCGAGGCAGGCGAGGAGGGCTGTGGCGACAGCGAGGAGCGTGGCGCCTCGACTTGAGGTGACCCTGGTCAGGCGGCGAGCGTAGCGTACGGCGCGAGGAGTCGGCTTTCGGCAAAGCTGCGCCGGTGCGCGGGAAGGCGTTGGAGCTCGGGCGGGTCGCGGCCCGCCGGCCGGTCGAGGCTGCCCTCGTCGGCGCGCTCGCGATCGTCTTCTCGGGGATCCTCTACCGCTACGCCGACGTCTCGCCCGAGACGGGCGCGTTCTTCCGCTGCCTGTACGCGCTCCCGCCGCTCTGGCTTCTGGCGCGCTGGGAAGATCGGCGCGTCGGCCCGCGGCCGCGGCGGCTCCGCGCCTGGGCCTGGCTCGCCGGCGCGTTCCTCTCGGTCGACCTGCTCCTCTGGCATCACGCGATCGAGGCGGTCGGCGCCGGGCTCGCGACCGTTCTCGCAAATACCCAGGTCGTCCTCGTGGGTCTGATCGCCTGGGTCGTCCTGCGGGAGCGGCCCGCCGGAAGCTCGCTGTTTGCGATCCCTCTCGCGGGCGCAGGCGTCGTCCTCATCTCCGGCGCCCTCGAGCAGGGCGCCTACGGGGACGACCCTGCACTGGGCGCTTTCCTGGGGCTGCTCGCCGGGCTCGCGTACACGGGCCTTCTGTTGACGTTGCGACAAGGCTCGCGCGACCTGCGCCGCGTGGCAGGGCCTCTCTACGACGCGACCCTGGCAGCGACCGTCGTCCTCCTGCCGGTCGGCCTCGCGGTCGGCGGCCTCGACCTCCTGCCCGCGCTCTCCGCCCACGCCTGGCTCGGTCTACTGGCCCTCTCCTCACAGGTCGCCGCCTGGCTGCTCATCACGCTGTCGCTCCCCCGGCTCCCGGCGGTCGTCACTTCGATCCTGCTCACGTTGCAGCCCGTCGGCTCGGTCCTCTTCGCGGCGCTGCTCCTGGCCGAGCGGCCCTCCCTGCTCCAGTTCCTCGGGACGGCAGCCATCCTCGCCGGCCTCCTGATCGCGTCGGCGGGCCGGCGAGGCGGGGACGAGCTGGAGCCGGTCGCGGAACCGGCCTAGCAGCTAGTTTCGCCACGAAGCCGGCACGGTTGGTGTCAGGCCCACTCCCTACACTCGTTGCCCCATGGCGAAGGCTGCAGCTCTTCTCTTCACCTGCTCCGAGTGCGGGTACGAGACCGGGAAATGGCTCGGCCGGTGCCCCGCGTGCAGTGAGTGGGGCTCGCTCATCGAAGAGCGCGCGCCTGCGAAGGGGAAGGTCGCGGCCGCGACCGGCCGGCCCGTCCTGCGGCTCGTCGAGGTAGAGGCGGCCGACGCCGAGCGCGTCACGACAGGCGTACCCGAGCTCGACCGCGTGCTCGGGGGCGGGCTCGTCCCGGCAAGCCTCGTGCTCGTCTCGGGCGACCCCGGGATCGGGAAGTCCACGCTCCTCCTGATGGCGCTCCGCGAGCTGAGCACCGAGCGAAAGGTCGTGCTCGTCACCGGGGAGGAGTCGGCCGCGCAGGTGAAGCTCCGCGCCGACCGGCTGGGGGGCGCGGGCGAGGTCGGGATCCTCGCGGAGACGAACCTCGACGAGGTTTGCGCGACACTCGAGCGGGAGCGGCCCGAGGTCGCCGTGATCGACTCCGTCCAGACGCTCTATGCGCCGGAGCTCGGTTCCGCGCCCGGCTCGGTTGCGCAGGTGCGCGAGGCTGCCGCCCGCCTCCTCCGCCTCGCGAAGGAGGAGGGCATCGCCGTCTTCCTCGTCGGTCACGTGACAAAGGACGGTGCCGTCGCCGGCCCGCGCGTCCTCGAGCACCTCGTGGACTGCGTGCTCCAGTTCGAGGGCGACCGATACCGCTCCCACCGCATCCTGCGCGCGGTCAAGAACCGGTTCGGCTCGACGAACGAGCTCGGCGTCTTCGAGATGACGTCGGACGGCCTGCTCGGCGTCGAAGACCCTTCTCTCGTCTTCGGCCGCCCGGAGGACGAGCAGCCTGGCTCCGCTGTTGCGTGCGCGCTCGAGGGGACGCGGCCGATCGTCCTCGAGATCCAGGCGCTCGTCGCGCGCACCGACCTCGCCATGCCGCGCCGCGTGGCCACCGGAGTCGACCCGAAGCGGCTCTCGATGATCGTGGCCGTACTGGGACGCCACGCAGGCGTTGCCCTCGGCCAGGCCGACGTCTACGTGAACGTCGCGGGCGGCGTTCGGATCGACGAGCCGGGCGCCGACCTGGCCATCGCGCTTGCGATCGCGTCCGCTGCGCGAGGCGTACCGGTGCGAACGGGCGTTGCGTGCCTGGGCGAGATCGGGTTGACCGGCCGCTTGCGCCCGATCGCCCAGCTCGAGCGGCGGCTCGCGGAGTGCTCGAAGCTCGGTTTCCGGGAGGTTCTCGTGCCGGAGGGCACAGCTCCACATGGCACAATCCGGTTGAGCGCCGCCTCCACGCTGAGGCAAGCAATCGGCCTCGGACTGGATGCGAGCAGACCCCCGGAAGGATAAGAAACTCCTCTCGGCGCTCACCGTGGTGGCGCCGGGCACGCCGCTTCGCTCGGGCATCGACGACGTCATCCGCGCCGAGCACGGCGCTCTGCTCGTGATTGGCGAGCCGAGCGAGCTCGCCTTCCTCTTCTCGGGCGGGATGCGCCTCGACCTGCCGCTGACGCCCCAGCTCCTCTACGAGCTGGCCAAGATGGACGGGGCGATCATCGTCAATTCCGACTTGACGAAGCTCGTCTACGCCAACGTCCAGCTCATGCCCGATCCGACGATCGCCTCCGACGAGACGGGGACGCGACACCGGACGGCTGAGCGCGTGGCCAAGCAGACCGGCTCGCTCGTCGTCTCGATCTCGCAGGCGCGTGAAACGGTGACCATCTTCGTCGGCGACCTGCGCTACCAGCTCGGGGAGATCTCGGATGTCCTCGCGCGCACGAACCAGGCCCTCGCGACGCTCGAGACGTACCGCACGCGCCTCGACCAGGGTCTGACCCGTCTGACCGCGCTCGAGTTTCAGAGCGCCGTGACGCTCGACGACGTTCTCGTCGTCCTCCAACGGGCAGAGATGACGACCCGGATGGCCGAGGAGATCGAGCGCAACTGCGTCGAGCTCGGCGAGGAAGGCCGGCTGATCCGCATGCAGCTCGACGAGCTGATGGAGGACGTGCCGCGCGAGCGGGCGGCCGTGGTCTTCGACTACGAGCTCTCGGGCGACCCGGCCAACGGCTCGGCGACGCTGGACGGCCTGAGCGCCTTGCGTTACGAGCGGCTCGTCGAGTTCGAGGAGATCGCCGCGCTCCTCGGCTACCCGCGCGATGCCAACCCACTCGACTACACGGTCGCCCCGCGCGGGCACCGCGTGCTCGCGCATATTCCACGCCTGCCGGAGGCGATCATCCGCCACGTCGTGCGCGACTTCGAGTCGCTCGAGGCGGTCATCCGGGCGAGCCAGCGGGACCTCGAGGCCGTGGAGGGCGTCGGCTCCAAGCGGGCACGGGAGATCCGCGAGGGCCTCCGGCGCCTCCAGGAGCACAACTTGGTCGACCGCTACCTCCAGCTTTAGAACTCGTCCAGGAGCGTGTCACGAAGTCGCGGCCAGGCGACCGACGCGTGCCCGGGGAGCGAAAAAGCCCTGCTCAGGGCGGTCGAGCGGGATCGGAAGCAAAAAGCGCTGGAAACCGTGGCCTTTTCGTGATGATTCGGCTACAATTAGTTGTTCTGGAGAGGCGTTTAGCGGTGCAGGCGTGCACCCGTTCCTAGAGGGAGGGAGCTTGTACAAACTCGGCGATAAGGTCGTCTACCCCCACCACGGGGCGGGCGTCGTCGTGAAGAAGGAGACCCGGACGGTCCTGGGGGAAGAGCGCGAGTACCTGACGATTCAGATCCTGCACAACGACATGACGGTGAACGTGCCGTCGGAGAACGCGGAACGCGTCGGGCTCCGGAAGGTGATCGACGAGGATTTGGTCGTGCGCGTGTTAGACGTGCTGCACGGCGACGGCACGAAGATGCCGAAGAACTGGAATCGCCGCTTCAAGTACAACCGCGACAAGATGAAGACGGGCGACATCTTCGAGCTCGCCGAGGTTGTCCGGAACCTGTCGCTGCGCGACCAGGAGAAAGGTCTCTCCACCGGTGAGAAGCAGATGTTCGTGAAGGCGAAGAAGATCCTCGCCAGCGAGCTCATGTACGCGAAGGGCATGGACGAGGACGAGGCCGCCGCCTGGCTCGACGAGACGCTCGGCGGCGTCGCCCGCCCGTCCGCGGCCGCGCGGGCCGCGCTCGCGACCTAGGTCCGGTCTGGCCGCCTCGACGGGCGTCTGGGCGGTGCTCGTCGCGGCAGGTCGCGGCGAGCGCTTGGGCAGCCCCTATCCAAAAGCCTTCGCGAAGCTGGCCGGGCGGCCGCTGCTGGCCGAGAGCCTCGAGCGCCTGGACGCATCCGACTGGATCGAGGGGATCGTGGTGGCGGCCCCTCCTGAGTGGGAAGAGCCCGTCATTCTTCTCGCCGAGGAGGTGGGGGCGGGGAAGGTCTCGGCCGCAGTCACGGGAGGCGAAACGCGGGCCGATTCAGTTCGTGCCGGCCTTGCGGATGTTCCCGAGGAGGCCGCTGCCGTCCTCGTGCACGACGCCGCCCGGCCGCTCGTTCCAGATGAGGTCGTCGGACGCGTCCTGGTGCCGCTGGGCGAAGGCTGGGACGGAGCCGTGCCGGCGCTTGCGATCGGCGACACGCTGAAGCGCTCCGATGGGGCGGGCGAGGTAGTGGAAACGGTCGACCGTAAGGGCCTTCACGCGGTGCAGACGCCGCAGGCCTTCGCCGCCGACACGCTTCGGCGCGCGCTGGACGCGGGAGGCGACGCGACCGACTGCGCGACCTTCGTGGAGCGCGCGGGGGGCCGCGTCCTCCTGGTCGACGGAGACACGCGGCTTCTGAAGGTCACCACGGCGGCCGACCTCGCGCTGGCCGAGGCGCTCCTGGCGGCCGAGCGCCCGGTGGCCCGGTGACGTTGTCTTGCGTCACTCGTCCCGTGTTCCCGCCGATTTCGGAGCTCGGCGGGAACACGCGAGACCGATGATGCGGCACAAGCGAACGGAGGCGGTCCTGATCACGGGGCCCGTGGGGGTGGGAAAGACCTCGGTGGCTGCCGAGGCCGGAGGGCTGCTGGCAGAGCAGGGGGGCGCCGCGGCCGTCGTCGACCTCGACTGGCTCGGGTGGTTTCCGGGCGGGGCTGAGGGCGGAGTCGATGCACTCATCCTCCGGAACCTCGCGGCCGTCTGGCCGAACTTCCAGGCGGCCGGGGCGGAGCGACTCGTGCTCGCGCGCTCCGTGCGCGATCCGTGGCTCGTCGGCGAGCTGCGAGGCGCGTTCGACCTCCGCGTCGTGCGCCTGCGCGCGTCGCAGGAGACGGTTGCCGAACGGCTCAGCCGCCGCGACACCGGCGCAGAGCTCGATGAGCAGCGGGCCGAGCGAGCGGAGGAAGCCGATGTCGCCGACTTCGAGCTTGCGAACGACGGCCGCCCGATCCGGGAGGTCGCCGAGGAGCTCCTCCGCCGCCTGGAGTGGGCATGAGTTCCCTCCGCGTCGGGATCGGTTTCGACGCCCATTCGCTGAGCGCGGAGGTGCCGCTCGTGCTCGCCGGCGTCGAGTTCCCCGATGAGCCGGGCCTCGTCGGACACTCGGACGGCGACGTCCTCTCACATGCGCTCGTGGACGCTCTCCTCGGCGCCGCCGGACTGGGAGACATCGGCGAGCTCTTCCCCTCCGGCGACGAGAGCTGGGCCGGCGCTTCGTCCCTCGACCTTCTCGCACGCGCCTACCGGGTCGTCCGCGAGGGCGGCTGGGAGCTCGTGAACGCCGACTGCGTTCTGGTGGGGGAGCGGCCCAGGATCGCGCCCGTTCGCGACGAGCTGCGAGCACGTCTGGCCGGTGCGCTCGAGGTCGAAGCCGATCGTGTGACGGTTCGTGCGACGACCACGGACGGACTCGGGTTCACCGGCCGCGGCGAGGGTCTCGCGGCCCATGCGGTCGCGCTCCTTCAGCGCTAGTGGCCGGTGCGCGGACACGGCTCGTCCGCACCTGAGGCCGTCACGCGGGGAGTGAGACGACCTCCCCGTCGACGCGCACGAGCCCGTCCCGCGCTAGGGCGCCCACCGCTTCCTCGTCGAGCTCGCCGAGACGCGTTGGCCCGACGGCTACCGACCGAAGCGCGCGTGCTCGCCGCTCGCGAAACGACCCAGCGAAAGGTGTCTGCTTGCGCAACGGCTCGAACCGCGACCCGCGGGACGGGCACCCCTGCGCGAGCGGACAGATGCCGCAGCGGGGCACGCGCGCGAGGCAGACCGTCGCGCCGAGGTCGAACAGCGCCTGCGCTGCGGCGGAGCCGAAGCGCCCGGCGGTCCGCTCCAGGACCCGACGGACGTTCGTGTCGACCGGCAGAACGTTTCGTCCCCACGCGAAGGCGGAGACCGCGTCCGCCGTGTAGCGCCCGACGCCGGGAAGCTCGGAGAGGTCGTCGGGCCAGCCCCCCGCGGCGACCCGAGCCGCCGCCCGGTGCAGGCTGACCGCGCGGCGGTTGTAGCCGAGCCCCTGCCACGCCCGGATGACCTCAGCGAGCGGAGCGGCCGCGAGCGCCTCGACGGTCGGCCAGCGCTCCAGCCAGGCCTGCCACCGGGGGACGACCCGCCCGACCTGGGTCTGCTGGAGCATGACCTCGGACACGAGGATGGCGTACGGGTCACGCGTCCTCCGCCAAGGCAGGTCCCGGCCGTGCTCCACGTACCAGGCGAGGAGCGCGCTCTCCATGCGGTGAGACTATGCGCGCGGGAGGCTCACGCAGAAGCGGGCGCCGCGCGGCTCGTTCGGCTCGTACCACGCGGTTCCGCCGGCCGCCTCCGCCAGGCCCCTGACGATCGCCAGACCCAGGCCGGTCCCATGGCCCGCGTCCGAGCCGTTGGCCGCCTGGGTGAACGTGTCGAAGAGGTGCGGCACGAAGGTCGGCGGAACGCCTTCCCCGGTGTCCGAGACCGAGACCACCACGCGCCTCTCGTCTGCTCGGGAGGCAACGGCGTAGGGCGGGGCACCGTACTCGATGCTATTGCCGAGCAGGTTCAGAAGGATTCTGTGGACGTGGTCCGGCTCGGCGCACGCCGGCGCGTCGCCCTCGACGTCGAATGTCGTCACCTCGCTCACGCCGAGCTCCTCGGCGACCCGCACCGCGGCGGCGGCCACGTCCACCTCGCGCGCGAGCCCCGGCACCTTGCGCGCCTCCACCCGGGAGAGCACGAGCACGTCGTCCACGATTCGCTTCAGGCGTGCTGCCTGCTCTTCGATCGTGGCGAGAAAGGTGCGCTTCTGCGTGGCGTCGAGCTGATCCCAACGCGCGAGGAGCGTCGTTGCGAAGCCGTAGATCGAGGTCAGGGGCGTGCGCAGCTCGTGCGAGGCGATCGCGACGAAGCGGCTCTTCAACTCGTTCATCTCCTCGAGCTCCGTGAACGCCTGCTCCAGGGCCCGCTCGCCCTCCTTTCGGGTCGTGATGTCGCGGGCGATCATCGAGAGCTCGCGCACGTCCCCTGCGTCGTCGCGGATCGGGGAGATCGTGATCGAGACGTCGATCCTGCGGCCGTCCTTGCAGATCCGCTCCGTCTCGTACGCGGTCACCGGCTCGCCCTCGTGGACACGGTCGAGGAGCATCTGGATCTCGCTCTCCCGTTCGGGTGGGACGATCCGGTCGACCGTCTGCCCGATCATCTCACTGGCCCCGTAGCCGAAGAGGCGCTCTGCACCCGGATTCCAGCTCGTGATCAGCCCGTTGACCTCACGGCTGATGATGGCGTCGGCCGAATGCTCGACGATCGTCGCCAGGCGCGCCCGCAGCTCGTTCGCGCTGTAACGGTCGCTGATGTTGTGGATGAACGCGTGAAAGCTCCAGACGCCGGCCTGCTCGAGCGCGGAGATGGTCAGCTCGACCGGGAACTCGTGACCTTCTCGGTGAAGGGCGCTGATCTCGATCCGGCGGCCGACGAGCGGCCCCTCGCCTGTCTCGACGAAGCGGTGCAATCCCGCGTCATGCTGCTCCCGGTAGCGGTGGGGGATGATCAGGTCGCGCAGGGCCCGCCCGACCGCGAGCTCCCGCGACCAGCCGAACGTTCGCTCCGCCTCCCGGTTCCAGGCGCGCACCACGCCGTCAGCGTCCATCGAGATGAACGCTTCGTGGGCCGACTCGAGGATGAGGTCGAGGCGGCCGGACCCCTCTTTGGGTACCGGTTCGGTCACTGGGCGGTGTTTCCGTCGCGATTCGGGCGACCTGTCCGCGCAAGGGTGCCTGACCTCCCGGCGGGTCGCCACCTTCCGGGGAGCGCTAGCGTTCGTCGCATGGTTCGAGTCAGGTTCGCCCCCAGCCCGACAGGTTCCTTGCACGTGGGGAGTGCACTGACTGCCGTGGCAAATCGCCTCTTCGCCGACGACATGGGTGGGACGCTCGTTCTGCGCATCGACGACACCGACGAGACGCGTGTCGATCCGGAGGCCGAGGCGCGAATCCGGGACGACCTAGAGTGGTTGGGGATCCGCTGGGACGAGGGTCCCGTCCGCCAGAGCGAGCGGCGCGAGCGCCACCTCGAGGCCGCTGGGGAGATCGGCACCGCGGACGCCGAGGGCGCGCTTCGCTTCGGGCGAACGACGCTCGTACGCGCCGATGGTCGTCCGACCTACCACCTGGCCTCGGTGGTCGACGACGTCGACCTCGGGGTGACCCACGTGATCCGCGGCAAGGACCACCTGCCGAATGCCAAGCTGCACGCAGAGCTGACCCGTGCGCTCGGGGCCGAGCCGCCCGACTACGTACATCACGGGCTTCTCGTCGGCACGGATGGGACGAAGCTCTCGAAGCGGCACGGCGCCGCCTCGCTCGCCGACCTGCGCGAGCAAGGCATCCCGCCCGAGGCGGTGCGGCGCTACCTGGAGGAGCTCGGCCTACCGCGCGGGGACGTCCACTTCGACGAGAAGCGCCTCCGCCGGCTCGCGGTCGAGGCGATCGCGAGCCTCTCGGACGAGGAGCTCGCCGGGCGGGCGGGTGCTCCGGTTTCCGCGGTCTCGGCGCTGCGCGGGGCGCGGACGCTGGCGGAGGCGCGAACCCTCGCCGCCGCCCTCGCAACCCCTCCGTCGACACCTCCAACGACCTCTCCGGAGACCCTGCGACGGTTTCGCGACCTGAGGATGACGGCGAAGGGCGAGCTCGACGAGCAGAAGGCTCGCGCGCTTGTCGATGAATTGCGGTCGGGCGGCGCTGATCTCCACGCCCTCCGAGTCGCCCTCACCGGCGCCGAGCGAGGGCCGGAGCTCTGGACGATCATCCTCGCCCTTCCGGCTGAAGAGGCCCTGCAGCGCGTCGATGCAGCTCTATAACTCGCTCACCCGCCGCAAGGAGCCGCTGCCGGAGCCGCCCGGGCCGATCCGGATCTACGTCTGCGGGCCGACGGTGTACCAGCGGATCCACGTCGGCAACGCCCGGCCGTATGTCGTCTTCCTCTGGTTGAGGCGCTGGCTCGAGGCGGGCGGCTACGACGTAGCGCTCGTCGAGAACGTCACCGACGTGAACGACAAGATCTACGACGCGGCCCGCGCCGAGGGGATCCCAAGCGCGGAGCTCGCCGCTCGCGCGACGAGGTGGTACTTCGAGGACACGGAGGAGCTCGGGCTCGGGCGCCCCGACGTCGAGCCGCTCGCCACCGAGACGATCCCGGAGATCGTCGCCCTGATCGAGGAGCTTGTCGACCGCAGGCTCGCCTACGCGTCTGGCGGGGACGTCTACTTCCGGGTCGCTGCCTTTCCCGAGTACGGCTCGCTCTCGGGTGCGAACCCCGACGACATGGTCGCCCAGGAGCCGAGCGACCTGAAGGAGGACCCGCGCGACTTCGCCCTCTGGAAGGCGACGAAGCCGCACGAGGACACTTCCTGGAGCTCGCCCTGGGGCGACGGGAGGCCGGGCTGGCACATCGAGTGCTCGGCGATGGCGGAGAAGCATCTCGGGCCCCAGTTCGAGATTCACGGGGGCGGCCTCGACCTGCGCTTCCCGCACCACGAGAACGAGCTCGCGCAGTCACGAGGCGCAGGTCGTGAGTTCGCGCGCCTCTGGGCGCACAACGGAATGCTCGAGCTCGCCTCGGAGAAGATGTCGAAGTCGCTCGGCAACATCGTCTCGCTCCGGGACGCGCTCGATCGCTGGGGCCGAGAGGCGATCCTGCTCCTGCTCCTCGGGGCCCACTACCGGAGCCCTGTCGAGTTCTCGGAGCGCGCGATCGAGCAGGCGCGGGCGCAGGTCGAGACCTTTCGCGATCACTTCGTCGGGCTCGAGCACGGGGCGGAGGTGGTCGAGCGCGAGCGCCTCGCCGAGGCCCTCGATGACGACTTCAATACGGCCGACGCGCTTGCGCTCCTGCACGACTGGCGCTCGCGTGGCCTGAGTGCCTCGCTTGCGTGGGGCCTCGAACTCTTCGGGCTCGGCTCGCTGGGCCGCGCTTCCGAGGCGCCGGACGAGGTCAAGGAGCTCGCGGAGCGTCGGCTCAGGGCGCGCGCCGAGCGGGAGTTCGGCGAGGCCGATCGGCTGCGGCACGAGATCGAGCAGGCCGGCTGGCAGGTACGCGACGTGGCCGAAGGCTTCCAGCTCGTTCCCAGGTGACGCGCGAGCTCGTCTACGGGCGTCGGCCGGTGCGCGAGGTCGCACGGGCGGGGCGCCGCGCGATCCTCGAGCTGCTCGTGACCGAGCGCGCTCTCGGCGCCGAGCCGTGGCTGAAAGAGATCAGCGGCGTCCGGATGCAGGTGCGGCCCGAGTCGGCGCTCACGGCCGAGGCGAAGACGCGAGACCACCAGGGCGTCGTCGCCTTCTGCGAGCCGTACGGCTATGCGGACGCCTGGGAGCTCGCAGGCGGCGAGCGGCCTCTGATCGCGTGTCTCGACCAGGTGACCGACCCCCACAATCTCGGGGCGATCTGCCGGAGCGCCGAGGGAGCGGGGGCGACCGGCGTGGTCGTCCCCGAGCACAATGCGGCGCGCGTGACCCCGGCGGTCTGCCGCGCCTCCGCGGGTGCGGTCGAGCACGTCCGGGTCGCGGTCGTCGTCAATCTTGCGCGCTTCCTGAACGAGACGAAGCGCGGCGACCTCTGGGCGTGGGCCGCCGCCGGCGACGCTTCGACGCCGCTCTGGTCGACGGACTTCACCACCGGGACATTCCTCGTCTTCGGCTCGGAGGGCCGCGGGATCCGCCCGGGCGTTCGCCGGGCCTGCGACGACGCGTTCACGATCCCGCTCGGCGGCCACATCGAGTCCCTGAACGTGAGCGTCGCGGCGGGCGTCGCGCTCTTTGAGGCGGCTCGGCAGCGCGCCCGGTAGCTACGCCTCCAGCTGAGCGAGCACGCGGCCGATGAACCTCTCGACAGCGGCTGGATCGAGGCTTTCCTCTTGGCCGGCTCGGACTCGCAAGGCGGCCTCTACCAACACACGCTCCTCGCCGCGTGCCAGCATCCAGGCCGCGGCGCCGCGCTTCGACTCCCAGACACCATCGGCCACAAAGCGAAGCGTCCGACAGGCATTCAGGACGGCGGGGGCGGCCGTGCCTCCGCGCCGGAGCGCCTCGGCCAGGACGGGCGAAAGCAGTTCACGGGAGAAGACCGCGAATACATCGCGGGCAGGCGGGCCGTGGAGCGCGACGCCGTTCTCCGCCAGGATGCTCCGGTCGATCGCAAACCAGTGGGCTTCACCCGAAACCGGCTCGAAGTCGATTCGTTCCGGCAGCCCGGCGCCCGTATTCAGGTTCAGGTCGAAGCCTGGCGTCGTCGAGGGCGAGCGTACGGCCGCAACTGGGTAGACGACGAGCTCGAGGCCGCGCGCGGGGCAGGGCAGCGTGTCGTGCCGGAGCGCCATCGCGAGCGCTGCGAGCCGAAAATGCGGCAAGCGGTCTCGCGTGACCACCGCCACGTCGAGGTCGCTCCTGCCGGGCTCGTAGTCCCCGAGCGCCCACGACCCCCCCGCGTAGACGCCGACGAGGTCCTCTCCGAGCTCGGCCCGAACGCGGGCGACGAGCCTCGCGAGATAGCGCTCCTCTGCGGCAGGCATGCTGATCACGATGCTCTATCTCTTCGACGGCTACAACCTGTTGCACGCGGGGGGCTTTCGCAGCCCGGCTGAGCTCGTCGACCGGCTGACGAGCTTCGTCGCGCTGCAGGGCGCGCGCGGGGTGGTCGTGTTCGACGGCGTGGGCGACGACGCCACGTACGGGCCGCTCGAGGTTCGCTACGCCGAGCACGCCGACGACCTGCTCGAGCGCCTGGCCGCGGATCATCGCGGCGTCGAGCACGTCACGCTCGTCTCGTCCGACCGCGACATTCAGGTGACCGCGGGGCAGGAGGTGACCAAGCGTGCGTCGAAAGACTTCGCCGCCGAGCTCGCGGCGGAACCAGCCGCGCCCTCGGTCGCGCCCGGCCCGACCCGCATCGAGGACACCCTCGACCCGGCAACGCGGGAGCTGCTGGAGCGGTGGCGCAGGAAGCGCCCTTGATGTTTCTAAAGGTCCTTGCTACGTTGCCTTCACCTTCAACCTGAGGGTTAGGGTTGCCGGCCGTGAGGGCGCCCTCTCCCACCCGCCCACAGGAGGAGCTCGAGTGCCTCGTCATCTGCCGGCAACCGCACGTGCTCCAGAAAGGATCCAGCGAGAGCAGGAGGACGTCCGGCTGGTCATCCGCGCTCGCAACGGTGACGGGGCCGCGCTCGATGCGCTGATGCGCCGGTACACCGGCTTCGTGCGCTTGAAGGCGAGCTCGTACTTCATTGCGGGCGGCGAGTCCGACGACCTGATCCAGGAAGGGCTGATCGGCCTCTACAAGGCGGTGCGCGACTTCCGCTCCGACAAGGAGACCTCGTTCCGGAGCTTCGCCGAGCTCTGCATCACGCGCCAGATCATCACGGCGATCAAGGCGGCGACCCGTTTCAAGCACCAGCCGTTGAATGCCTACGTCTCCTTCAGCCAATCCCCGGCCGGCCAGGACGACGGGGACTGCACGCTCGGCGACGCGCTCCCCGGGCCGGGCGTCGACGACCCCGCCATCTGCGTCATCTCGACCGAGGAGCTCCAGAGCCTGGTCTTCACGCTCGGGACAGGGCTCTCGCCGCTCGAGGCTGACGCGCTTCGGCTGTACATGGAGGGCAACTCCTACGAGGAGATGGCCGAGGGGCTCGGCTGCGACACGAAGACGATCGACAACGCGCTCCAGCGGGTGAAGCGGAAGGTTCTCCAGCACCAGCAGTCGCGGCAAGTCCTACTCTGATCCGGGGCTACCATTCGGCTGACCGGCCGGTGTAGCTCAACTGGTAGAGCGGCGCTCTTGTAAGGCGAAGGTTGGAGGTTCGAGTCCTCTCACCGGCTTCTTCCCCGGAATGAACGGCCCGTCGCCCTCGTTCTCAGAAGCATGAGAACGCTGAGTGACATTCGCTGGGATCTCGACGCCGCAACCGAGCGGCGCGCGTACCTGTGGGAGAGGCTCTCCGAGGGGTTCGACGCTCAGACCTCGTCCGAAGCGGCCGGCCTTTCGCGCCGAATCGAGGAGCTGTGGCAGGAGGCCCGCATCGCCCGCGCGCACGCTCGCTACGGCCCGTCCGGCGAGATCATCACGCGCGCGAGAGCCGAGGATCGGCTCGACCGCGAAGCGCGCCGCTGGCGCGCGGCTGCCTAGAGACAGGCGGAGCCGTCGCCGGGCCGCGATAGCGTGGCCGCCGGCACGTGCGCATCCTCCTCGTCTCCTCGCTCTACCCGGGCACGCGCGACCCGGACTTCGGCACGTTCGTCAAGCGCTTGGCCGACGAGCTGGAGTCGCAGGGGCACGAGCTCCGGCGCGCCGTCGTCGACTACCGCGGCGGCTCTTCGATCAAGCATGTCCGGCTCGCGGCCCAGGCGGTGGTAGCGGCGCGGCGTGCGCGCCCCGACGTCGTCTACGCGCATTACCTCGTGCCGGCGGGAGCTGCCGCCGCGCTCGCCTCGGCCGCCGCTCGCGTGCCGCTTGTCCTGACCGCGCACGGGCGCGACGTGCGAAACATCGGTGCCGTGCGCGGGGTGGAGGCGCTCACGCGCTTTGCGGTCGGCCGCGCGACCACGGTCATCGCCGTCTCCGACTATCTCCGGCGCGACCTCGTCGCGAGGCTTCCCGAAGCAGCGGGCAAGGTCGAGGTTGTCTCGGCCGGAGTCGATCTCGAGCTCTTCCGGCCACGCGACGCCGCAGAGGCACGCCGCGGCGGCGCGTGGGCGGGCGAGGGCCCGTTCTTCCTCTGCGTGGGACGGCTGGACGAGCGGAAGAACGTCCGCCGCCTCGCGGACGCGTTCGAACGCTACGGGCGCGGCTCGTTGGTCTTCGTAGGAGACGGGCCTCACCGTGACGCGCTTGCAGGCCGCCCGGGCATCCGCCTTGTCGGGCGCATGGCCCACGAGCGCGTCGCCGACTGGGTCACCGCCTGCGACGTTCTCTGCCAGCCGAGCCTCCTCGAACCGTTCGGGCTCGCGCTCCTCGAGGCGATGGCGAGCGAGCGGTCGGTGGTCGCGACCCGCGTGGGGGGCCCGCCCGAATTCGTCCCGCCCGGCGCCGGTGTCCTGGTCGATCCGGGGAGCGTCCGGGCGATCGCCCGAGGACTCGAGTCGGCAGCCGGCCTGCCCACGCCCAACCCGGCCGCGAGGGCGGCAGCCTGCGAGCACGACGTGCGCAAGCAGGCCCGCCGCGTCGCGGAGATCCTTGAGCGGGCCGCGGCACAATGAGCTGATGGCGCACGGCCACGCGCACGGACACGGACACGCGCACCCGGACGCGGATGCTGACCGACGCCTACTCCTGGTCTCGCTAGTCCTCTTCATCGTCTTCACGGCGGTCGAGGTCACAGTCGGAATCGTCGCGAGCTCGCTCGCGCTTCTCGCAGACGCGGGCCACATGCTCACCGACGCAGCCGCCCTCGCCCTCGCGCTCATCGCCTCCTGGGCAGCCGCGCGCCCGGCCGGCGGGCGCTGGACCTTCGGCTTCGCGCGGGCCGAGGTGCTCGCCGCGCAGGTGAACGGGATCGCCCTCGTCCTGATCGCCGCCTGGATCGGCTACGAGGCTGTGCGGCGGCTCGTCGACCCTCTCGAGGTGGACGCGGCGCTCGTCCTGCCGGTCGCGCTCGCCGGAGTCGCGATGAACCTCGTCGTCGTCACCCTCCTCGGGCGCGCACAGCGACAGAGCCTGAACGTCCGCGGCGCGTACCTCCACGTGGCGACCGACGCGGCCGCCTTCCTCGGCACGGCGGTCGCGGCGGGTCTCATCCTCCTCACCGGATGGAACCGGCTCGACTCCGGGGCCTCGCTCTTCGTCGCCGCGCTCGCCCTCTGGGCCGGATGGTCGCTCCTGCGGGAGTCGGGGCGGATCTTCCTCGAGGGCGCGCCCGCATCGACTCCCCCGCCAGAAGTCGGAAACGCGATTGTTCGGCACGAGGGTGTCGCCGAGGCCCACGATCTGCACATCTGGACGGTCACGAGCGGCTTCCCGGCGCTCTCCGCCCACGTTCTCGTTCGGCCCGGGGCGGACTGCCACAGGATCCGGCTCGAGCTCGAGGCGATGCTCCGCGAGCGCTTCGGAATCGACCACACGACCCTTCAGGTCGAGCATGTCGGGGCCAAGCGAGGGCTCGCGATCGAGCGCTACCAGCCTCGATAGCTCCTAGAACTTTACTTTTTCTTACCCGGGGAGGATAAGCTAGCGCCGTGAGGGAACGGGGTCCTCTCACTGTCCTGATCGCCGACGACCACGACCTTTTCGCTGAGAGCATCCAGGCGTTTCTCAGCACCGATGGTCGGATCGAGGTGGTGGGCCGTGCCGTGAACGGAGAGGAAGCCACGCGCCTGGCGGCCGAGACGCGGCCCCACGTCGTCCTGATGGACATCAGCATGCCGGTGATGGACGGCTTTACGGCCGCCGAGCAGATCTCGCGCGACGTCCCGGAAACGAGAGTCCTCTTTCTTACCGGGTCGAACTCGCCTGCGGACGTCGCCCGCGCGCGCTCGGCGGGCGGGTCGGGGTACGTGACCAAGGACTGCATCGCATCCGAGCTCGTCGACGCGATCCTGGCCACGGGCGCGTAGGCGAGAAGCGCGGCTATCCTGGCCGGGTGCTCGGGCTACTCGCAGCCATCCAGATCCTGCTCTCGATCTTCCTGGTCGTGCTCGTGCTCATGCACTCCGGCCGCGACACCGGCTTTGGCGGGCTCGGCTTCACCCCGGCCTCGCAGGGCGGCCAGCACGTCGTCGAGCGGAATCTGACGCGCCTGACGGTGATCGTCGCGTTCTTTTTCACCGTCAACTCGGTCGCGCTCTTCTACCTGTTCGACTGAGCAGACGGTGCGGCGCGTCGTCCTCGCGCTCGTCCTCGTCGGTGGCGTCGCGGCCGTTGTGTTCGGCGGCTGGGACGCGCTGATCGTCTATGCGTTCTTCGCCGCGATCGCGGGAGGCCTGGCCTACGGGGCAGCGATTGGCGGAGGCTGGATCGAAGGCTTGAGTCGCTCGCGGTTCGACCGCGACGATCGGCGCTAGAGCCCCGGGGTCGAACCCGTCCCGACGACCGTGAAGGCCTCGGTCGCGATGGCCGGAACGAGCGCGCCGTGCGGGTAGCGCTCACCGTAGAAGTCGCTCTGGTTCACGAGCTTCCGCTCCCGTGAGAGTCCGAGGACACGCGAGGCGAGGTCGCCGAACGAGGTTGTGAACCGGAGGTTGACGAGCGGACGCGTGATCCGGCCCCCTTCGATCAGGAAGGTCCCGTCGCGCGTCATCCCCGTGAAGACCCCCTCGCGGGTGTCGACGATGTTCACGTAGTGGAGGCGCGTCACGTAGATCCCGTTCGCCACGTTCTCGACCAGTTCGTCCCTCGTCGCCTCGCCGGGGGCGAGGCCGAGGTTGAACGGGATCGGGCCGATGGCCTGCGCGGGCGCCGAGAGGGCGTGTCCCGTCGACTCCCGCCCCGCCTGGGCCGCCGTCCGCCGGTCCCACACCACGTCCCGCGCGACCCCTTCCTCGACGATCGCGACCCGCTGCTTTGGAACGCCCTCGAAATCGAACGCCTTGGGCAGACCGCGCGGGTCGAGCGCGTCATCGACGATCGAGACCTGCGGATCGAAGATCTGCTCGTTCAGCCGTCCAGTGAGGAAGCTCCGTCCGTCCAGGAAGGGGAGGGCGCCGAGCGAGCTGAAGCCGAAGTACCAGAGGAGCTCGCCGAGCGCGTAGGGCTCCAGCACGGCGCGGTACGTCCCCGGCTCGAGCTGGCCGGCCCCACGCGTCCGCTCGGCTTTGTCGGTCGCGACGCGGGCGACCCCCGCCGGGTCGACGTCGAGCGCCTTCCAAGAGGTCGCGTCCGCGTAGCCGGAGAGCCCCTCGTCCGCGACGAGCGCGACCGCGGTCGTGTCGGTCATCGCCTGAGAGACGGCCAGGCCGGTCGACGAGGCAACGCCGATCTCCGTCACGCCGCTCGTCACGTACCCGAAGACCCCATGGCCCGGTGCAGCCTCGATGGCGGTCCAGGCGCGCTCGGCCTGCTCGTCGGGCGTCAGGGCCGCCGTCTCGGCGTCGTAGCCCTCGACGGACGGCACCTCGGCTGGCGGAGCGAGTCCCGGGAAGCCAGGGTCTGCCCGCCCGCCGTCCGCGGCCTCGCCTGCCCGAGCCGCGGCGTCCCGGAGCCCCTCGTCGTCCGTCCGGTTTGTCGAGACGGCGCCCAGCTTGCCGTCGCGGACGACGCGGATCGTGACCGTCTCGTCCTCGACGAGCGTCGGCTGGTGCACCGTGGAGGCGGCGAAGCGGGCGAACGCGGAATGCTCGAGATGCGCGACGGCGTCCACCTCGTCGCCGGCCGCCGCGCGGCGCGCGCGGTCGGCAAGCTCGAGCGCGCGCTCCCCAGGCATCACGAGCGGACGCCGACCTGCACGTCGCGGAAGCGGGCGGGCGAGGCCCCGTGCGACACGTGCGCGTGCTGCCCCGGCTGCCCCTTGCCGCAGTTCGTGAGGCCGTGCATCTGCCATTCCCCGCGGCCGGCGACCGCGTCCAGAGACCCCCAGAACACGGGCGTCACGCCCGTGTAGGTCGCGTCGCGGAGCATGCGCCCGAGCCTCCCGCGCTTGATCTCCCACGCGATCTCGGTCCCGAACTGGAAGTTCAGGCGCTTGTCGTCGATCGACCAGCTCTTGTTCGTCGCCATGTAGACGCCGTCGTCGACGTCCGCGAGGAGGTCTTCGAGCGACCCCTCGCCGGGCTCGAGGTGGAGGTTCGTCATCCGGACGAGCGGCATCCGGCTCCATCCGTCGGCGCGCATCGAGCCGCCCGCGCCGTGCTCGAGTCGCGCCGCCGTCTCGCGCGAGGTGAGGAAGCCGCGGAGGAGCCCGGCCTCGACCACGGGCTCGCGCCGCGCGGTCACGCCTTCGTCATCGAACGCGAACGTGCCGAGACCGCCGGGTGTCGTTGCGTCGGCCGTCACGTTCATGAGCTCGGAGCCGTACCGCAGCGAGCCGAGCGCGTCCGGGCCGAGGAAGCTCGTCCCCGCGTACGCCGCCTCCGTCCCGTACACGCGGTCGAGCTCGGTCGGATGCCCCACGGACTCGTGCACCTGGAGCTGCATCTGCTCGGCGTCGATCACGATCGTCGTCACGCCGGGCGGGCAGGGGTCCGCTCGGAGGAGCGCGAGCGCCTCGTCCGCCACACGCGGCGCCTCCCGTTCGAGGTCGAGCCCCTCCACGTACTCCCATCCGGCCTGAGCGCTCGAGCCGCCATGGCTCGACGGGTAGCTCCGGGTCTGGACCCGCCCGTCGGCGAGCGCGAGCGCGTCGATCCCGCCGCCGCACTCGCAGAATTCCTGCAAGACGTCCGCGCCGTCGGAGGAGGCGAACGCGCGCGTCTCGCTCTGCGCGCGCACGAAGCACTGCGTCACCTCGATCCCGTCGCGCGCCATCGCCTCCTCCGCGCCGAGGCAGAGCTCGATCTTCTCGGCGAGCGGGACGTCGAGCGGGTGGCGCTCGAGCGGGGTCCTGTATTCGCCGGTCGAGGGCGCGGCGGGCAAGAGCGTCACACCACTGCGCG
>JACCXC010000085.1 GCA_013697275.1 Actinomycetota bacterium
ACACGTTTCGCGCCGCAGCCGAGGAGCAGCTCGAGATCTGGGCGAAGCGCTCCCGGGCGGACTTCGTCGGGTCGGAGCGGGGCGCCGACCCCGCCGCGGTCGCCTTCGACGCGATCGACGCCGCCGAGGCCCGGGGTCGCGACGTCGTCATCGTGGACACCGCCGGCCGGCTCCACACGCAGACGAACCTGATGGAGGAGCTCGCGAAGATCCGCCGTGTGATCGAGGGGCGCCTCGAGGGTGCGCCGCACGATCTCCACGGTGGCGGGAACGCCGACGTCGGCGCCGAGCAGAGCCTCTTCGATCCGCTCCCAGACCTCTTCGTCGGCTGGGTCGAAAACGGCTGAAGCGATCTCGCTCGTCAGGGCGCGACGGCTCTCGGTCAGCGACTCGCGCAGACGGCGAAGCCAGCCCCGGCCGCTCTCGGCCTCCTCTTCCGTGTGTCCCGTTGTGTCCCCGAGGAACTCCCCCCAGGTACGCGTCACGCCGCGGCGGCGCGCTCGGGCGCGAGCCGCTTCGACACCACCTGCGAGACCCCGTCGGCGCCCATCGTGACGCCGTAGAGGATATCCCCGGCCTCCATCGTCCTCTTCTGGTGGGTGACGACGATGAACTGGGCGCGGCCGGCGAAACGGCGCAGGAGTTCGACGAAGCGGCCGATGTTCGTGTCGTCGAGCGCGGCCTCGACCTCGTCGAGGAGGTAGAAGGGGCACGGCCGGGCGAGGAAGAGCGCGAAGAGGAACGAGAGCGCGCCGAGCGCCTTCTCGCCGCCGGAGAGGAGCGAGAGCCGCGTGATCCGCTTTCCGGCGGGTTGGAGCTCGATCTCGATGCCGGGCTCTTCGTCCTCCTCGGCTTCGGTCACCGTCAGGCGCGCCGTCCCGCCCGGGAAGAGCGTGCCCGCGACTTCCGCGAAGTGCCGCTCGACGCGAGCGTAGGTCTCGGCGAAGCGCTCCTCAACGGTCTTCGTGAGATCGGCCCGGAGTCCCTCGAGCTCCACGAGGGACCGCTCGAGATCCTCTCGCTGCGCGCTCAGCTCACCCAGTCGTTCCGACTCCCGGGCGTGCTCCTCCGCGGCCAGCGGGTTCACCTGGCCGAGCGACTCGCGGCGCCGCTCGAGGCGCGCCACCTGCCCACGGAGTGTCTCGGCCTCCTCGTCCGCGAGCGCCTCGGGCTCGTGACCCTCGGGAAGCCGGGCGACAACCTCGTTGCGCTCGCGGGCGAGCCCGGCCGCCTCGATCTGAATCGCCGTAAGCCGTTCTGCTGCCTCGCCGGCTACTCGTCTGAGCTCGGCCTCCTGCGCACCGAGCGCGCGCAACCGTTCCCCCAGCTCGCCCGAGCGCCCCTCTCCCGCGTCCACACGGGCGGCGAGCGCGGGCTCGAAGCGGCCCCCTGCTCTTAGCGCCCGCTCCAGGGTGCTCGCCGCGCGCCCGGCGGCCTCGGCGAGGAGCGCGCGGGAGATCGTCGGCGCAGGCGCGGCCCCGCGCTCGGCGATGGTTCCAGCCGCGAACCACGTCTCGCCGCCCGCAAGCGCGAGCACGGCATCCCTCTGCTCGGCACGAGCCTCCTCGAGCCGGCGGACGCCGTCCTCGAGGTCGGCAGCCCGCCCAGCGTCCCAGCCCCGGGCAGCGCGGAGAAGCTGCTCGTACGAGGGCGGGGCCTCGGGAATCGGAAGGCGAGGCCGATCCAGCTCGCCGCGCAGGGTGCGCGTCGTCTCCGTAGTGCGCTCCCTGCGGAGCTCCACCCGCTCGAGCGCACTTCGCAGGCGGTAGAGAGCCGCTGTCGCACGTTCGTGGCGCCCCGCAGCCTCGCCGAGCTCGTCCTCTGCCGTCCTGCGTTCTTCGAGGACGCCGGCGAGGCGCTCGTCCCGTCGGCGGCGCTCCTGCGCGACCTCGGCCCGCCGCTCCTCGACAGTCGCGAGGAGCTGCTCGATCCGGTCGAGGTCGGCCGCCGCGAGGCGCGTCCGCAGGAGCTCGATCTCACCCGCGATCTTCTCCGCCCGCTGCGCGGCCGTTGCCTGGAGAGCTAGGGGGCGCAGGCGCTTTTTCACTTCGGCCTCGAGGTCGCGCGCACGCTCGACCTGCACGCCGACGCGAGTCAGCTTGAGCTCGGCGCGGTGCCGCCGGTGCTTGAACCTGCCGAGGCCTGCCGCCTCCTCGATCAGCGCTCGCCGGTCGGCCGGCTTCGAGCCGAGGATCTGCTCGACCTTGCCTTGGCTGATGACCGAGTGCAGCTCGCCGCCGAGCCCCAGGTCGGCGAGAAGCTCCACGAGGTCGGTTCGCCGGACCGCGGCACCGTTCACGAGGTACTGACCCTCGCCGCCCCGTGCCAGGCGCCGCGCGACCGAAATTTCCGAGAACGGGATCGGCCCGTCCCCAGCCGGATTGTCGAAGACGAGCTCGACCGAGCAGAAGTCGGCGGGCGCGCGACCCGCGGCACCGGCGAAAAGGACGTCCTCAGGCTTCTCGGCGCGAAGCTCGGACGGGCTCAGCGACCCTGCCGCCCAGACGACCGCGTCGGCGATGTTCGACTTGCCCGACCCGTTCGGGCCGACGACGACGGCCACCCCAGGCTCCAGCCGAACCTCGACACGGTCGGGGAACGACTTGAAGCCGCGCAGGCAAATCGAACGCAGGTGCACGCCCGCCGAAGCTTGACGGTCGCCGCGGACGGTTCCCGCCCGCTAGTAGACGAGAACCGTGTCGGCTGCGGTCGCGAGCTCGACGACGACCTTGGGCGGTGACAACTGCACGCCGTCCCCCGCCACGCTCGCGTCGATGCCTCGCGGCTTGCTGGACAGCCCGGAGAGGTGGATCGGGACGCCCGCCTCGCGCAGAGCCGCCAGGTGCTCGGCCACGGAGCCCGTTCCGATCCCCTGGGCGGCCTCCGCGGTCTCGGCCCGCACGAGGCTGACGGCGTCCCCCGCGAAGAAGACCGAGACGTCGTGTCCCTCGTCGGCGGCCGTGCGCGCTATCAAGAGCCCGAGCGCGGCGCGTGTGGGGTTCTCGGGGCCGGTGACGACCTGGACGAAGAGTCGGGCCACGTGCTACGCCTCGGTCGCCATGGCTAGGAGCTCGTCGCGGGACATCTTCCCGGCCATCTCCGGATGGTCGCGCTGGATGTGCTGCTCGGCGTTCGCGACGAGCTCGTCTTCGTTCGCACCCTCGACTGTGTAGCCGCATTCGCAGTTGATCTGCTTCGCCATGACTCCTCTTTCGGTGGACGGCGCAATTATCTACTCGTCGAGGAGCTTGCGGCGCGCCT
>JACCXC010000089.1 GCA_013697275.1 Actinomycetota bacterium
AGCTCCGCCCGGACGACGCGAAGCCGAGGTCGGTCGAGGATGACGCCCGCTGCCAGTCCTGCCACGAGCACCACCTCGTCTGGCACGGTGCGCCAGGGACGGCCGTCGACCTCAAGCGTGACCCGCCCGGCCCCCGCTCGACGAAGGCCCGTAACCTCAGCCAGTGCGCGCGGCCTCGGCCGTCTTGGCCGGCTCCGCCTCGGGCTCTGGCTCCGGCTCCGGCTCTGCAGTGGCCACCTTGCCGTTCGAGGCGCCGGCCTCGGCCTCGGCGGCCGGAAGGAGCCGTGAAGACGCGACGGCTTCGGGCCCGAGCTGCGCCTGGACAGCCCTCAGGATGTCCTGGGTCACGTCCGGGTGCTCGCGCAGGAAGGCCGCTGCGTTCTGGCGGCCCTGTCCGAGCCGCTCATCGCCGTAGCTGAAGTACGAGCCCGACTTCTGGACGACCTTCCGCTCGAGGCCGACCTCGAGCACGCTGCCCTCCCAGGAGATGCCGTCGCCGTAGATGATGTCGAACTCGGCCTGCTTGAACGGCGGCGCGACCTTGTTCTTCACCACCTTCACGCGGACGCGATTGCCGACGGCCTCGACGCCCTCCTTGAGCGTCTCGATCCGCCGGATGTCGAGACGGACGGACGAGTAGAACTTCAACGCCCGGCCGCCGGGCGTCGTCTCGGGATTCCCGAACATCACCCCGATCTTCTCGCGCAGCTGGTTCGTGAAGAGGGCCACGGTGCCGGTCTTGTTCAGCGTTCCGGCGAGCTTCCGCAAGGCCTGGCTCATCAGGCGGGCCTGGAGGCCCACGTGGCTATCCCCCATCTCGCCCTCGATCTCCGCCTTGGGCGTGAGCGCGGCGACCGAGTCGACCGCGACGACATCCAGCGCGCCCGAGCGGATCAGGAGCTCGGCGATCTCGAGCGCCTGCTCGCCGTTGTCCGGCTGCGAGACGAGGAGATCGTCGATGTTCACGCCGATCCGGCGCGTATAGCTCGGGTCCATCGCATGCTCGGCGTCGATGAACGCGCAGATCCCGCCCCGCCGCTGTGCCTCCGCAATCACGTGGTAGACAAGCGTCGTCTTCCCCGAGGACTCGGGGCCGAAGATCTCGACCACCCGGCCGCGCGGAAGCCCGCCGACGCCCAGCGCAACGTCGAGCGACAGCGATCCGGTCGAGATCGAGGGGATCGCGACCTGGGCCTGGTCGCTCATCTTCATCACGGAGCCCTTGCCGTATGCACGCTCGATCTGGCTGAGCGCAGCGTCCAATGCCTGCTCGCGGTCCACGTCCTAACCTCCTAGCGGAACGGATTCACGGATTTCGTACTGCGCTCCCGTTCGTCGCAGCACCGAAGTGTAGAGAGCGACCTCGGACGGACTGACCTCTCCGAGGGACGGCACCTCGGGCCGCAGGCCTGGCGGCCAGCGGAAGCGGGCCACGGTGACGTGCGGCAGCCAGGGCCGCCGCTCCCGTTCGTAGACACCCAGCCGTTCCAGCCCTCCGGCGAGCTCGTCCGCGAGACGCCCGGCGTGCCCGCCTTCGTCCTCGAAGACGACCATCCCGACGCTTCGGGTCTCGCGGTACGCCCGGGCATGGAGCAAGGGCCGACGAGCCGAGGCGGCCACGACACGCAGCTCGTCCACGATCGGCTCGATCTCGGTCGACGGCCGAGAGCCGAGAAAAGCCAGCGTGAAGTGAAGATTCGACGGAGCGACGAGGCGCATGTCTTTCCGCGCCCCGAGCTCGGCGGCCTGCCACCTGGCGAGGAGCCCGACCTCGGGCTCGGAGACCGGAAGCGCAACGAAGAGGCGATGACGTCCATCGCCCTCCACGTTAGGAGGAGACGGCGCGCGAGTGTGTGCCCGTCTGTGTCAGAACTCCCCGCAATGCGTGCAGCGACACCGCCGTCGCACGCGCCCGGACCTCCTCCCGGTCTCCCGGGAGACGGAGCTCGCGCTCGATCTCGGCCTCGGGAGACGTCGCGACCACGTGCACGAGCCCGACCGGCTTTGCCTCGCTGCCGCCGCCGGGGCCCGCGATCCCGGTCACGGCGACCGCTACGTCGGCCTTCAGCGCTGCTCGGGCCCCCGCGGCCATTGCGCGCGCTGCCTCGGCCGAAACGGCGCCGTGCCGCTCGAGCATCTCTCCGGGAACGCCCAGCTGGCCTCGCTTGACCTCGTCCGCGTATGCGACGATCGCGCCCAGGAAGATCTCGCTCGACCCGGGAACGGCAGTCAAACGCGTCGCCACCAACCCGCCGGTGCACGACTCGGCGGTCGCCAGCGTGTAGCCCCGGCCGCGGCAGGCCTCGACGACGAGGTCGGCGACGCCACGCTCATCCTCGGCGAAGAGCTCGTCGCCGAACCGGTCGCGCAAGGCCCCGGCTACGGCCGCGCCCTCCCCGGCGCTCTTCGCCGACCAATAGAGGTCGACCTGGATCTCGAGGTTGGCCGCGCAGACCGTCACGGCCAGACCATCCCGCTCTCCGCCCGCCTCGTCGAGCGCACGTGCGACCGCCGACTCGCTAGGCCCGAAGAATCGGAGGATGCGATGCGCCGGGGCAGGCGCCCGCTCGAGCACCTTTCGCATTTCCTCGCTTGCGAGGGCTGCGGGCCAGAGCCGCCGAAGCTCGCCGGGCGGACCCGGCAGCGCGACGGCGACGCCGCGCTCGTGCTCGAGCAGAACCGCCGGCGCGGTGCCTGCAAGGCCGAGCGACTGCGCACCTTCCGGGAGCGAGGCCTGCTTGCGCACACCCGGCTCGAAGTCCGCGTACGGGCGCTCGAGCCGCGCCGCAACGTCACGCGCCACCTGCTCGATCTCGCCCTCGAGCGCAGCGTCGACGACGAGGCGCCGACCCGTCGCGCGCGCGAGGAGCTCGACCGTCCGGTCGTCGTGCGTTGGCCCAAGACCCCCGGAGATCACGCAGAGGTCGGCTCCGAGCCCTTCCTCGAGTGCCGCGGCAAGCAGGGCTGGGTCGTCCCCGACGAGGAGCATCCGCTCCGGCTCGAGACCGGCGCGCGTCAGCTCGCGCGCGAGGAACGGGCCGTTCGCGTCGGCCTTCGCCCCGCGGACGAGCTCGCTGCCCGTCAGGAGGACGACCGCGCGGGGCCAGTCGCTCGAGAGTCGGCTCAGGCCTGCGCTCGGGCGCCGTTCGCCGTGACGACGACGACCGGCTCCCCGCGCGGGAAGTTCCGGATCCGCTTGCCGTTCACGGTCACGTTCAGGTTCTCGCCGGCACCGACCTCGAGCCAGAGCTTGCGGCCGCTGAACCGCTCCGTCTCACCGCGGAAGATCGTCCCGGCGAAGAGGAGCTCTCCATTCGGCGCCCCGGCCCGCACGGCGACCCAACAGTCCCCGCGGGCAGCGGTCACCGTCAGCTTCGCAACCGCCAGACGCGCCGGCCTGGTCGTCCCCCCAGGGGACGCCGGAGGCGAGGCCGGTGGCGAGCCCTCGCCCGATGACCTGCCTCCCGTGAGCCCGGATGCGGGATCGCCGTTGCTCTCGTCGGTCCCGAAGGCGAAGGCGACCACGACTAGCACCGCAATCGCGACGATGCCGGCGAGCGCTACGACGACGAAGCTCGACTCGGAAGGTCTTTGGCGGGCTCGACGGGTCGGCGTGGCCGCCACCAGAGGTTCCTCCGGGTGGGCGAACCGGGAATTGAACTCGTCGACGTAGATCTGCCCGTCCAGACCGAGGTACTCGGCGTAGGTGCGGAGGAAGCCCTTGACGTACGTCTCAGCCGGAAGGACGTCGAACCGCTCGTCCTCGAGCGCCTGGAGGTACTTCGCCCGGATCTTCGTATCGTCCTCTGCCCGGGCGAGGTCGAGCCCCTGCCGCAGCCTTGCCTCGCGAAGGCTGTTGCCGATCTCGAACACGAGTTGCCGATTGTAGCCGTCCTGGGCGAAGGAATCGATCTACCACGGCGTCTTGGTCAGGCCGTCGGTCGTCGCGAGGACGGCGAACACCGCCAGCGCGAGCGCGGCGGTCAGCGTGAGGAGGAGCGCGAGGAGCCCGAGGCCACGGGCGGTTCGGGCTACACCTTCGCCTCCCGCCCGCCCGAGAGTTCGCTGATGCTGCGCTCGTCCTCGGCTCGCGAGCGAGAGCGCGAAGAGGGCCAGCAGGCCCACGAAGGGAATGACAGCACCCGCCTCGAGCCAACTGATCTCGGGCAGCTCGCGAGCGGCGAAGCCTGCGCTGCCGAGGGCCGCGAGCGCGAGCAGGGCGAGGACGAGGGCGAGGACCGAGCTCGCGTTCCGCACGCGGCCTGACTCTAGATGAGCAGGCAGCCGCTAGCCCTTGACGTACGGGCGTCCGACGGCTGCCGGCGGACGTGAGCGGCCGATCAGGCCGACGAGCGCGATCAGCGTGAGGACGTACGGCAGGGTCGAGAGCAGGTTCGCGGAGATGTCGGCTTCGCCCTGCAGGCGCTGTGCGAGGCCGCTGGAGAAGCCGAAGAGCAGACAGCCGGCCGCCGCGCCGAACGGGTGCCATTTGCCGAAGATGACGGCCGCGAGGGCGATGAACCCGCGCCCGACGGTCATGTTCTCGTTGAAGGAGCCGACGAACCCGATCGAGAGGTACGCGCCGCCGAGCGCGGCGAGCATCCCCGAGGAGATGACCGCGATGTAGCGGACTGCGAAGACCGAGATGCCCACGGTGTCCGCCGCCTTCGGGTGCTCCCCCACCGAGCGCAAGCGCAGGCCGGTCGGCGTCTTGAAGAGGATCAGATAGCCGACGATGAGGAGGATGATCACGAGCCAGATCATCAGGCTCATCTCGCCGATCACGTCTCCCAGGAACGGCACGTCCCGCAGGCCCGGGACGGAGAGCTCGGGGATGCGCGAGACGTCGGACGGCGTGCCCTCTTCCTTGTAGATGTAGCGGAACAGGTAGCCCGTGACGCCGAGCGCGAGAAAGTTGATCGCCGTCCCGACCACGATCTGGTCGGCCCGCAGGTGAATGGAGAAGAACGCGTGGATGGCGGCGAGGAGGCCGCCGGCCGCCATCGCCCCGAGCAGCCCGACCGTCCAGTGCTCCCCCTTGACGGCCGCGAAGATGCCGAAGAAGGCTCCGGCGAGCATCATCCCCTCGAGCCCGATGTTCACGACCCCCGCGCGCTCCGAGAAGATGCCACCGAGCGCCGCGAAGGCCAGGGGAGTCGCGTAGCGGAGCGTCGCCGCGACGAGCCCGACGCTGACCACGCCCTCGAGCGACGAGACCTCCCTGCCCTGCGCCCAGATCGCCGCGGCCGTGCCGAGGGCGGCGGCGACGAGCGCGAAGGTTCCGATCCGGCGCTCGTCCCGCATGAAGGCCCAGAGGCCGGCGGCCGCGGCTGCGATCCCCGCGGCGATCGGGGCGCCCTCGAAGCGCACCGTCCACGGCGGCAGCGCGAGCCAGAAGGCCAGGAGCCCGAGGACGATCCCCAGGATGCCGATCGAGCGCGGCTCGGTCAGGCGTGCGAGCCGGCCATCCTGCCTCTCGGTGGCGACGGCGCTCATTGCATCACTGCTTGAGGCCGGGTTGGATGCGGACCGGGCCGGCCGGGCGGAACCGGCGGCGCGCGCCCCAGATGTAGACGATCAGGAGCTCGGCGCCGACGAACAGGATGATCAGCGCCTGAATCATCGTCGAGAGGTTCCCGGCGAGCTCGGGCGGGAAGGTCTCGGCGTCGAGCTGGCGGGTCGAGGTGCCCGTGCGGAGGGCGGCGAAGAGGAGCGCAGCAAAGAAGATCCCGACGGCTTTGTTGCGGCCGAGGAGCGCGACCGCGATTCCGATGAAGCCGACGTCGGAGACCTGGATGTCGTTCGTCGCGACCGTGAACTTCCAGCCGAGCACGTCCATGGCCCCACCGAGGCCCGCGAACGCGCCCGAGATGGCAAGCGCGAGGAAGTAGTTCCGCCCGACCGGAATACCCCCGTAGCGAGCCGCCTCCGGGTTGAACCCGACCGCGCGAACGCCGTAGCCGAGCGTCGTTCGATTGAGGATCACGTAGTAGACGGCCAGGGCGGAGACGGCGACGAGCACGCCGATGTGAAGCGGCTGCAGGCCGGTCGAGCCCGGAAACTCGGGGAGCTGCGCGCTCTCGACGACCGTCTCCGAGCGCGGCACACTCGGGTTTGCTCCCTGGAGCGGGCCCCCTAGCTCGAAGAGATACTGCCCGCCGAACACGGCGATCCAGTTCAACATGATCGTCGTGATCACCTCGTGGGCCCCGACTGCGGCCTTGAGGAAGCCCGCGATGCCGCCCCAGATCGCGCCGGCGGCCACCGCGGCGACCGAGGCAAGGAGGATGTGGAGCGGCGCGGCCAGACCGTCGAAGTTGACCCCGACGTAGAGGGCGGCGAACAGGCCGACCAGGTACTGGCCCTGGCCACCGATGTTGAACATCCCGCAGCGGAAGGCAAAAGCGACGGCGATCGCACCGAGGACGAGCGGGGTGAAGACGATCAGCGTCTGCTGCAGGTCACCCCAGGCCGACTGACGGCTGTCCTCCGAGAAGTAGGAGGCGACGTTGAGCCCCGTGCCCTCGAAGATCGCCTTGTAGGCCCCGAGGGGGTTGTGCCCGGTCGCAAGGACGACGACGCCTCCGACGAGGAACGCGAGAAAGGCCGCAGCCGCCGGAACCAGGAACCCGCCGATCCGCCCGGAGAACCAGCGCGCTAGGCGCTCGCCTCCCCCGCCGCCACCGGGCCCGCCTCCGGTTGGTGCGTCGCTTCGATTCGTCCCCGGGCCGCCCGGGACGCCGCCCTCGGGTGGATCGGGGCGCTCGTGCTCGGAGCCTTCGTCCGTACTCACGCGGCCTTCTCCCGGCCGCCGCCGGTCATTGCGATCCCCAGCTCCTCGGGTGTCACATCAGGCGCGTACTCACCCACGATCTCGCCCTCGTACATGACGAGGATCCGGTCGGAGAGGGACAGCACCTCGTCCAGCTCGAAGGAGACGAGCAGGATCGCCTTGCCCTCGTCGCGCTCCTCCACGAGGCGGCGATGGATGAACTCGATCGCGCCCACGTCGATTCCCCGCGTCGGCTGTGCGGCGACGAGCACACGCGGCTCGCGGCCGATCTCCCGAGCGACGACCACCTTCTGCTGGTTCCCGCCGGAGAGAGCCGCAGCGAGCGTGTCGGGGCCGCCGCCGCGGACGTCGAACGCCTTCAGCCACTCCCTAGCACGCGAGAGCATGAAGCGCGGATGGAGCCAGCCGAAGGTCGAGCTCGGCTCGTCGCGGAAGTCGTGGATGACGATGTTCTCCGCCAGCGTGAAGTCGAGGATCAACCCGCGGAGCTGGCGGTCCTCCGGGATGTGGCCGAGGCCCGCGTCGAAGCACTCGCGGCAGCTGTCGCCGGTTACGTCCTCGCCGGCCACGACGATCCGCCCGCTCGCCGGCTTGCGGAGGCCGGTAACCGCGTCCACAAGCTCCGTCTGGCCGTTCCCGTCGACCCCTGCGATCCCGACGATCTCCCCCGCGCGCACCTGCAGCGAGACCCCGCGCACGGCCTCGAGGCCGCGCTCGTCGATGACACGCACATCCTCGACCTGCAGGAGCGCCTTCCCGGGGCTCGCCGGGGGCTTGTCGACGCGTAGGAGCACCTCGCGACCGACCATCAGGCGCGCGAGGCTCTCCTCGGTCGCGCCCGCTCGCGGCACTGTGTCGATCGTCTTGCCGCGGCGCAGGACGGTGATCCGATCCGCGATCTCGAGCACCTCGTTCAGCTTGTGCGTGATGAAGATGATCGACTTCCCCTGTTCCTTGAGAGAACCGATCACCTCGAAGAGCTCGCTCGCCTCCTGCGGCGTCAGGACGGCCGTGGGCTCGTCGAGGATCAGGATCTCCGCCCCCCGGTAGAGCGCCTTCAGGATCTCGACCCGCTGCTGCTGGCCGACGCTGATCGACTCGACGCGCGCCCCGGGGTTGACCGTCAGGCCGAAACGCTTGGAGATGTCGGCCACGCGCTCCTCGGCCTCGTCCAGATTGAGGAATGGGCCGCGCTT
>JACCXC010000095.1 GCA_013697275.1 Actinomycetota bacterium
TCACGTTCGCCGGCGCGCAGCGAGCTGAGGCTCGGCTCGTCCCGGCGGCGGGATTCGAGCTCGACCGATTCGCGGCCGCCGGCCTCCCCCGCAGGCCCGGACTCGCAGCGGTGCGCGCGCTCGGCACGGCGGCTCTGGCCGTTCCGGCCTGCCTCCGGATCCTGCGCCGGCGCGGCCCCGATGTCGTTCTCGGTGGAGGCGGCTACGTCTCTGGGCCGATGACCCTGGCGGCCGCCCTCTCGAGGATCCCCGTCGCGCTCATGGAGGCCGACGCTCATCTCGGCCTTGCGAACCGGACCGCAGCGCCTTTCGCGCGCCGGGTGTTCCTGGCCTTCCCCGTCGAAGGGCGCGAGGGAGGGAAGTACCGCGTCGTCGGGCGACCGATCCCGGAGCGGGCTCGCCCCACGGAGCCCTCCGCTGCGCGGGAGCGGTTCGGCCTGCCGGCGGAGGGCTCGGTCGTCCTCGTCTTCGGGGGGAGCCAGGGCGCCCAGGCTCTGAACGAGGCGGCGGTCGAGGCCTTCGCGAGTGAGGGCCCGGGCGTGCTCCACCTGTGCGGCGAGGCGCATTTCGGGTCCCTGCGCGAGCGCGTTTCACGGCCCGGCTACGTGCTCCTCCCGTTCACGGACGACTTCGGCGCGGCGCTCGCGGCTGCCGATCTCGTGGTTGCGCGGGCGGGCGGCTCCGTGTGGGAGGTCGCGGCTGCCGGGAAGCCCGCGCTCGTCGTCCCGTACCCGCACGCCACGGCTGACCACCAGGCGAAGAACGCGCGCTTCTTCGAGCATGCAGGCGGCGCGCTCCTCGTGGGCGAGCACGAGCTGAACCTGCGGAGGCAGGTCGGCGAGCTCCTCGGCGACCCGGGGCGCCTCGAGGCGATGCGCGCGGCGATGCTCCGGCTCGCCCGGCCCGACGCGGCCGAGGTCGTCGCGGAGGAGGTGCTTGCCCTTGGCGGCGCTTGACGGGCGACGGATCTGGTTCGCCGGAATCGGCGGCGCCGGGCTCTCCGCCTACGCCATCGTCGCCCAGGCGTGGGGCGCCGACGTGGCGGGCTGGGATCGAAACGAGACGCCCTACCTGGCCCACGTTCGGGCCGCCGGGATCCCGGTCACCGTCGAACCGGAGCCTCCGGGCGCGCCGGCAGGCTACGAGATCGTCGTCTCGACCGCGTACGCGGGACGTGTGCCGGGGCGCTCGCGCGCCGAGCTCCTTGCCGAGCTCGCCGGCGCGGTACCCGCGATCGTCGTGTCAGGAGCGCATGGCAAGACGACGACGGCGGGGATGATCGCCTTCTGCCTCGATCGGCTGGGGAACGATCCGTCGTTTGCGATCGGCGGCGAGATCCCGCAGCTCGGCGGTCACGCGCGGGCTGGAAGCGGGTGGTTCGTGGTCGAGGGCGACGAGTCCGATCGCACGGTCTCCTCACTCCCCGCCGAGATCGCGGTGATCACGAACGTGGACCTCGACCATCACTCGACCTTCGCCTCCCGTGCCGAGGTCGAAGCCGTCTTCACGGAGTGGCTCGCGCGGTTCCCCGACGCGCGAGTCGTGCGAGGGGAGGAGCTCGAGCCGGTGGACTTCCCGCTCGCGGTCCCGGGCGAGCACAACCGCCGGAACGCCGCTTGCGCGCTCGCGGCGCTCGAGCTGGCCGGGTTCGGGCACGAGGAGACTGGCGCGGCGCTCGGAGAGTTCCGCGGAGCGGCGCGCCGGCTCGAGCCCCGCGGTGAGGCCGGCGGCGTCCGGGTGCTCGACGACTACGCCCACCACCCGGCAGAGATCCGGGCCACCCTCGAGGCGGCGCGCGATCTCGCCGCAGGCGGCCGCGTGCTCGTGCTGTTCCAGCCGCACCTCTATTCGAGAACCCAGCACCTCGCGCGCGAGCTCGCCGAGGCGCTTGCCCTGGCCGACTTCGCCTGCGTGACCGACGTCTACCCCGCCCGTGAGGAGCGACTCGACGGCGTGGACGGGAAGCTCGTCGTCGACAGCCTCTGCGAGTTGCGCCCTGGGATGCCGGTGGGGTGGGCGCCCGGGGTGGAGGAGGGGGCCGAGCTCGTCGCGAGCGCCGCGCGCCGCGGCGACCTTCTCCTCGCCGTGGGCGCCGGCGACGTCGACCGAGCCGTCCCGCTGATCCTCGAGCGGCTCGCGTGAAGGAGCACGTTCTGCTTTCTGGCTACACCACGCTCGGTACAGGCGGCCCTGCTCGCTGGCTGGGCGAGCCCGAGGAGGTCGCCGAGCTCGTCGAATTGCTGGCTCGGGCGCGCGCCGAGGGCCTGCCGGTCGCGCCGATCGGCCTCGGCTCGAACCTGTTGGTCGCCGACGAGGGCTTCGAGGGGCTTGCGCTCAAGCTCTCGGGCGAGTTGGCGGCTGCCCGTGCCGGCGAGGCCACGCTCGTTGCGGGTGGAGGAGCGCCGCTTGCCGTCTGTCTGCATCGCGCGCGGGCTGCCGGCCTGGGAGGCTTCGAGTTTGCGTGCGCGATCCCCGGTACGGTCGGCGGGGCCGTTTGGATGAACGCCGGGGCGTATGGAAGCGACGTCTCGGCCGTTCTGACGCGGGCGCTCGTCGCGGATGCCGACGGGGCCGCCTGGCTCGCTCCCGCCGAGCTCGGGCTTCGCTACCGGCGCTCCGGCCTCCAGCGCGGCGAGGTGGTGGCGCGGGCGGAGTTCCACCTCAGCCAGCGGCCCGTGGAGGACATCAAGGCGACAGTGGCCGAAATGCAGGCGCGCCGAAAAGCCGCGCAGCCGACCAATCGGCGGACGTTTGGGAGCGTGTTCAAGAACCCCGAGCACGAGCTGACGGCCGGACGGATGCTCGAGGCGTGCGGGTTGCGCGGGCACGCAATCGGAGGTGCCCGGATCTCGCCCAAGCACGCGAACTTCATCGAGAACGACGGCGACGCGCGCTCGGCCGACGCGGTCGCCCTGATCGCAGAGGCGCGTCGGCGGGCGCTTGAGCAGTTCGGCGTCCGGCTCGAGCCCGAGGTGCAGCTCGTGGGCGCGCTCGAGATCCCACCGCCGGTTTGGGGGTAGGAGCGCCGCGCGCCGCGGCGAAGCACGGTCCATGACCCGTCGCGCCGTTGCCCTGGCGCTCGTTCGCACGCCGCCGCTCCGGCCGTCGCTCCGCCTGCCGTCGCTCCGCCTGCCGTCGCTCCACCTGCCGTCGCTCCGGCGCCCGAGCGGCCGCGCTCTCGCGATCGCGGGGGGTGTCCTGGCTGGCTTCCTCCTCGCGTACGCGGTCGCGCGTGAGACCTCGGCCTTCGAAATTCAAAGCGTGGAGCTCACGGGTGCGTCCCCCGAGGTGGCGGCCGCCACGCGCGAAGCTCTGCGGCCGCTCGTCGGCACGAGCCTCATGCAGATCGACGCCCGTGAGGTCGAGCGCCGACTCGCGCGCCTTTCGACCGTGCAATCGGCGAGTGTCGACCGGTCGTTCCCGCATGCCTTGCGCGTGCGCGTGGTCCCCGAGCAAGCAGTAGCCGTCTACCGGAACGGCACGAATGCCTGGCTCGTGGCGGAGAGCGGTCGGGTAGTCGCCGCCGTCGAGCCCTGGGCGCGCGCCCGCCTCCCCCGCATCCGGATCCCCGAGCCGGTGCGGCCGGCGCCGGGGCAGTCGCTGCCAGCGCCCGCCGGAATTGCGCTCGCGGTCATCCACTCGCTGCCTAGGCGATTTCCCACTCCGGTTCTCTTTGCGCGCGTCGAGGCCAACGGGGAGGCGGCAGTCGTCGTCCAGGGTCGGGTCGAGATCCGCCTCGGCGAGCCGACGCAGCTTCGCCAAAAGCTCGCTGCAGCCGGGGCGGTCCTGCGCACGATCTCGGTGGACGAGCTTGCAACCCTGGCTTACCTGGACGCCAGCCTGGCCGGACGTGTCGTCGCAGGCATGAAGTCTCAACCTGTAAGTGAGAGTTGAGAGTTGGCGGGTAAACTCCCTGCAACCACGCTGATTGACACGGTGATCGGCGGCGCGTAGGCTCTTCCGCAAGCTCAACCCGAGCTTCAACCATGAGAGACCAGACAGGCAGCTACCTCGCAGTCATCAAGGTCGTCGGCATCGGCGGCGGCGGTTCGAACGCCGTCAACCGGATGGTCGACGCCGGCCTCAAGGGCGTCGAGTTCATCGTGGTGAACACGGATGCGCAGGCCCTGCTCATGTGCGACGCGGACATGAAGCTGCATATCGGCGCCCAGGCGACGCGCGGGCTCGGCGCCGGCGCGAACCCCGAGGTGGGCCGCCAGGCGGCGATGGAGAGTCGCGACGAGGTGAAGGACGCGCTGAAGGGCGCCGACATGGTCTTCGTCACGGCCGGCGAGGGCGGCGGGACGGGAACAGGCGGGGCGCCGGTCGTGGCCGAGACGGCCCGCGAGCTCGGCGCGCTGACCGTGGGCGTCGTCACGCGACCGTTCTCCTTCGAGGGTCGCAAGCGGGCCGAGCAGGCGCAGCTCGGGATCTCCGAGCTCCAGGACAAGGTCGACACGCTGATCGTCATCCCGAACGACCGCTTGCTTCAGGTGGTCGAAGCCCAGACGTCCGTTATGGACGCGTTCCGGATGGCGGACGACGTCCTCCGCCAAGGCGTGCAGGGGATCACAGACTTGATCACGGTGCCGGGTCTCGTCAATCTCGACTTCGCTGACGTGCGAACGATCATGCGCGACGCCGGCTCGGCGCTCATGGGAATCGGCGAGGCCGACGGCCCGAACCGCGCCGCAGAGGCGGCGCGGGCTGCAGTCTCTTCCCCACTGCTCGAAGCCTCGATCGAAGGCGCAACCGGCGTCCTCCTGAACATCAGCGGCGGCCCCGAGATCGGACTCTTCGAGGTCAACGAGGCAGCCGAGGTGGTCACTGGCGCCGCCGACCAGAACGCGAACGTGATCTTCGGCGCCGTGATCGACGAGGCGCTCGGCGGGAGCGTCCGCGTCACCGTGATCGCGACGGGCTTCGATGCGCGGTACCGGCGCGAGCGGCGCGAGCGCCCCGAGGAGTCGGCGAGCCCGGCTCCGCGCGAGCGCCAAGGCTTTGATGTTCCCCGGGATATCCTCGAAGTCCCCTCGTTCCTGCGCGATTAGCCGTAGCGCGGCCTCGCCCCTGACGCGGTAGAACACGCAAGTCGTGCGAGCTCCCCGCGAGCCTTTCCGCATCAAGATGGTCGAGCCGATCCGGCTCACGACGCGCGCCGAGCGGGAGACGGCGCTCGCCCAGGCGGGTTGGAACGTCTTCCAGCTCTCGGCGAGCGACGTCGAGCTCGACCTGCTGACGGACTCCGGCACCGGCGCCATGAGCCAGGAGCAGTGGGCGGCGCTGATGATCGGTGACGAGTCCTACGCGGGGTCGAAGAGCTTCCAACGCTTCCGCGAAGCCGTCCGGGAGGTGCTCGGATTCCCGTTCGTCGTACCGGCGCACCAGGGCCGCGGGGCGGAAGGGGTGTTCTTCGGGGCGGTGATCGACCCGGGCGAGATCGTCCCGTCGAACGCGCACTTCGACACGACCCGCGCGCACATCGAGATCCGCGGCGGCATCGCACTCGACCTGCCCGTGCCCGAGGCACTCGACCCACGGCTCGAGGCGCCGTTCAAGGGCGACATGGACGTCGACGGGCTGGTCGAGCTTCTCGACGGCCCGGACGGCGAGCGGGTCTCGATCGTGATGCTGACGATCACGAACAATGCGGGCGGCGGCCAGCCCGTCTCGCTGGCGAACATCCGCCGGGTCGCCGCCGTGGCGCGCGAGCACGGGAAGAAGTTGGTGCTCGACATCGCCCGCTTCGCCGAGAACGCCTGGTTCATCCGCGAGCGCGAGGCCGGCTACCACTCCACGCCGCTGCCTGAGGTCGTGCGGGAGATGCTCGCCCCGGCTGATGCCGTCCTTATGAGCGCGAAGAAGGACGCGATCGCGAACATCGGCGGGTTCGTCGCGGTGGGGGAGGACGAGGAGTTCTTTCACCGGCTCCAGGCTCGCGGGATCGTGTCGGAAGGGTTCCCCACGTACGGCGGCCTGGCGGGCCGCGATCTCGACGTGATCGCCGTCGGACTGCGCGAGGTGCTCGAGGAGCCGTACCTCCGCTACCGGATCGGTCAGGTCGCCTACCTCGGCTCGATCCTCTCCGAGGCCGGTGCGTCGGTCGTGCAACCCGTGGGCGGGCATGCGGTGTACCTGGATGCCGGGGCAACCCTTCCACACGTGCCAGTGGAGCAGTTCCCGGCCTGGGCGCTCTCGTGCTCGCTCTACCTCGCAGGCGGCGTCCGGGCCGCCGAGATCGGCTCGGTCATGGCGGGACGTGACCCGGAGACGGGCGAGAATCGGCACCCGCCGCTCGAGCTCGTCCGCCTCGCCGTGCCGCGGCGCGTCTACACCTCGCGCCAGCTCGAGCAGGCAGCGGACGCGGTCGCTGCAACGCTCGCCGAGGCGGAGAGCGTGCGCGGTTTCGAGCTCGTCGAGGAGGCCCCCGTCCTGCGCCACTTCACCGCGCGCTTCGTTCCGCTCGATCGGCGCCTGGCGAGCCTCAGCGCCGAAGCCGGGTCGGTCTGAACAGCCCGCCGCAGGGTCGAGCTCGAGACGGGCACGAAACGGCACGAATCCGGCACGAAGCGTTACCCACACGCGCGCCGACGGGCGCTACGCTGAACCGCGAGGGGGACTCTCGAGGGGGTCCCCGGGGGATCGGTCTCGCGCGCGCGAGGGCTCGGGGCTCCTGAGTAGGATTGCGCCGCCCGTGCAGACCCTCCGCCGCACGCCTCTCCACGATCGTCACGCCGCGCTCGGCGCTCGGCTCGTGCCGTTCGTCGGCTGGGAGATGCCGGTCCAGTACACCTCCATCGGCGAGGAGCACCGAGCGGTGCGGACGGCCGCGGGCGTCTTCGACGTGTCGCACATGGGACAGCTCGACCTGGACGGGCCTGGGGCGCATGACTACCTCCAGGGGCGCCTCTCGAACGACCTCGACCGAATCGGACCCGGCCAGGCTCAGTACACCCTTCTGACGAATGAGCGCGGGGGCGTGATCGACGATCTCATCGCCTACCGGCGTGGGCCGGAGAGCTACCTCCTGGTCGTGAACGCCTCGAACGTGGAGTCGGACCACGCCGCGCTCTCCGAGACGCGCGACGCCTCGCACGAGTGGGCCCTTCTCGCTGTGCAGGGACCGCAGGCGCTCGAGCGGCTCGGCATCGAAGTTGCTCCCTTCACCTTTCGCGAGGCCGAGGTACTTGGCGTCGAGTGCCTCGTCGCGGGCACCGGCTACACGGGCGAGCGCGGCTGCGAGCTCGGCTGCGCTCCCGACGATGCGCCGCGGCTCTGGGACGCCATCCTCGAACGCGGTGTCGTCCCGTGCGGCCTCGGCGCGCGTGACACCCTCCGCCTCGAGGTCTGCTATCCGCTGCACGGAAACGAGATCTCGCCCGACCGGACACCCATCGAGGCCGGTCTCGGCTGGGCCTGCGTCCTCGACAAGGAGTTCACGGGCGTCGGCGTCCTCCGCGAGCAGAAGAAGCATGGCCCGTCGCGGCGGCTGGTTGCGTTCGTGATGGAGGACAAAGGGATTCCCCGCCAGGGGATGCCGGTTGAGGAGGGCGGCGAGGTCACGTCGGGCACGCTCTCACCGTTCCTCGACCAGGCGATCGGCCTCGGGTACGTGGAGAGCGCACTCGCGGAGCCCGGCACGGAGATCACGATCGACCTTCGCGGCCGCCCGCGTCGCGCGCGTATCGTCAAGAAGCCGTTCTACAAGCGAGAGGAGAGCTAGTGCCCCTTCAGGCGATCGAAGCCCGCCTCTGGCCCGCGATCACGCGGCGCCAGAGCCCACCCTCGCACTTGCCAAGGCGGCCAGCCTTGACTGCGGTCGAGTGCGAACTCTGGCTTGGTGCTCGCGACCCAGAGACTGGGCACGATCACCTGAAGGGACACTAGTGGCCGCCGAGGAGAGCTATCCCGCCGAGCTCAAGTACCACGCGGAGCACGACTGGGCCCGTGTCGACGGCGACACCGCCACGGTAGGGATCACCTGGTACGCGCAGGACGCGCTCGGCGAGATCGTCCATTTCGAGCCGCCCGAGCAGGGCAGCTCGGTCGCGAAGGACGAAAGCTACGGCGAGGTCGAGTCGGTCAAGGCCGTCTCCGACCTCATCGCGCCGCTCTCCGGCGAGGTGGCTGAGGTGAATCAGACGCTCCTGGACGCCCCCGAGACGATCAATGAAGAGCCATATGGCGAGGGTTGGCTGATCCGAATTCGCCTCTCGGAGCCGAGCGAGGTCGACGGCCTCATGGACGTAGACGCGTACCGCAAGCTGCTCGAGGAGCAGTGACCCAGCTCCCGTTCCTCTCGCTCACCGAACGCGATCGCGAGGAGATGCTCGCCTCGGTCGGGGTCGCATCGGTCGACGAGCTCTTCCGCGACATCCCCAAAGGGCTTCGCTTCGATCGCACGCTCGACCTCGAGCCGCCGCTCTCCGAGCCGGAGATCGTCGCCCACCTTTCCGAGCTTGCCGAGAGAAACGCCCACACGGGCCGCGAGCTCTCATTCCTCGGTGCCGGGATCTACGACCACTACGTGCCATCCCTCGTGGACGCGTTGCTCGCGCGCGGGGAGTTCCTGACGGCGTACACCCCCTACCAACCCGAGATGAGCCAGGGCGTTCTCCAAGCCATCTTCGAGTACCAGACCGTGATCTGCGAGCTCACCGGGATGGATGTCTCGAACGCGTCCGGCTACGACGGCCCCGCCGTCACCGCGGACGCCTGTTACATCGCAAAGCACACGACCGGACGCTCGAAGGTCGCGCTCTCGGAAGCCGTGAACCCGCAGGTGCGCCAGGTCGTCAAGACCTATGCCCCGGGGTTCGGGCTCGAGATCGTCGAAGTCCCGCACCGCGACGGGGTCACGGACCCCGACGAGCTCCGCGAGGCCGCGGCGGACGCGGCGTGCGCCATCTTTCAGCAGCCGAACTTCTTCGGCTGCCTCGAGCCGGCGCCCGATCTCGCCGCTGCCGTAAGCGAGCAGGGTGGGCTCGCGATCGCCTACGTAGACCCGTTGTCGCTCGGCGTCCTCGAGGCGCCGGGCCGCTACGGCTGCGCGATCGCCGTGGGTGAGGGACAGCCAGCCGGGAACTACCAGGCGTATGGCGGCCCCCACTACGGCTTCCTCGCCGCGCGGAGCGACTACGTGCGCCGCATGCCCGGACGGATCGTCGGGGAGACCACTGACCTCTCCGGCAAGCGCGGCTACGTACTGACCCTGCAGACCCGCGAGCAGCACATCAGGCGCGAGAAGGCGACGCACAACATCACGACCAACCAGACCCTCCTCGCGCTCGCCGGCCTTATGTACCTCTCGTGGCTCGGTCCGCAGGGGTTGCGCGAGGTGGGGGAGACCTGCCTCGCGCTGGCCGAATACGCGAAGGAGCGGCTCGGACTACCACTACTGTTTCCTGAACAGACAACGTTCAAGGAGTTTGCTGTGCGTGTCGGACGCCCCGCGAACGAGGCGATCGCGGTCGCGCGGGAGGCCGGCGTGCACCCCGGGTACGCCCTTCGCCGCGACTATTCGGGAATGGAGGACGCGCTACTCGTCTGCGTCACCGAGAAACGAACCCGGGAAGACATCGACCGCCTAGCCGAGACGCTCGCGGCGTGAACCTTGCGCGCGTGATTGCTGAACCCCCCGGGGCCTTCGGCCCCTCGCCCCCTGCTTTCAGCGTACTTCGGATATTCGCACCTGGGGCGCGCTGGATGTGTAGAGACTCCGGCACATCGCGACCGAATCACGGGCATGGGAGCGAGTTGTGGAGCTGATCTTCGAGAAATCACAGCCGGGTCGGCGAGCCTCGACGATCCCTCGACCCGATCTGCCCGTGCCCGAGCTCCCGACCGGCCTTCGCCGCGTGAAGCTCCCGCGGCTCCCCGAGCTCTCCGAGCCCGAGGTCGTTCGCCACTTCACCGCGCTCGCCGACCGGACCTTCGGCGTCGACACGGGCTTCTATCCGCTTGGCTCCTGCACGATGAAGCACAACCCGCGCACCAACGAGCGCGTGGTCAACCTGCCCGGGTTCCGCGACCTGCACCCCCTGCAGGAGGAGGACGGCGCGCAGGGCGCGCTCGAGCTCATGTGGCGCCTGCAGGAGATCCTCGCCGAGGTTGCCGGCCTCGACGCCGTCTCACTCCAGCCGGCTGCCGGCTCGCAGGGTGAGCTGACGGGGCTCATGCTCATGCGCGCCTACTTCGCCGACCGCGGCGAGAGCGAGCGCGACACGATCTTCGTCGCAGACACGGCCCACGGGACGAACCCCGCGAGTGTCACGATGGCGGGCTACTCGCTCCAGAAAGTCGGCACGGATGCCCGTGGGAACCTCGATGTCGAATCCTTGCGCGAGCAGGTGAACGAGCGAACCGCGGGCTTGATGCTCACCAACCCGTCGACGCTCGGCCTCTTCGACGAATCGATCGAGGAGGTTGCCGCGATCTTCCACGACGCGGGGGCGCTCCTCTACTACGACGGGGCGAACCTGAACGCGGTGTGCGGGATCTCGCGGCCCGGAGACATGGGCTTCGACATCGTCCACTACAACCTCCACAAGACCTTCTCGCAGCCGCACGGAGGCGGGGGACCCGGCGGCGGGCCGGTCGCCGTGCGCGAGATGCTCGAGCCGTTCCTGCCCGTTCCCGTCGTGGCGCGCGAGGGCGAGCGCTTCGGCTTCGACTTCGACCGGCCGAAGACGATCGGCAAGGTTCGCGGTTACTACGGCCCGTTCGGCGTCTTCGTCCGCTCGTACGCTTTCATTCGCACCTATGGCCCACGGCTGAAGGAGATGTCCGAGGCGGCCGTGCTGAACGCGAACTACCTCCTCTCACGCCTCCGCGAGTCGTACGACCTCCCCTTCGACCGGCTCTGCATGCACGAGTTCGTGCTTTCGGCTCGGAACCTCAAGCGGGAACACGGCGTCTCCGCTCTTGATGTCGCTAAACGCCTCATGGACTACGGGTTCCACCCGCCGACGATCTACTTCCCGCTGATCGTGCCCGAGGCGCTCATGATCGAGCCGACCGAATCGGAGCCGAAGGAACGGCTCGATGCCTTCGCCGACGCGATGCTCGCCATCGCGCGCGAGGCGGCCGAGAACAAGGAGGTCGTCAAGAACGCGCCGCAGCACCGCCCAGTACGCCGACTCGACGAGGTGAAGGCCGCGAAGCGCGCCATCCTGAAGTACGCGTTCGACGAGCATCCCGACCTGAGCGGCGAGCCGGGCGCCGCCGAGGCGATCGAAGCGCAGAAAGGCGCTTGACCGCGATGACGGCTGCCGAGGTGGCCGCGAATTCCCGGATTGCCGACCCCTCCCTCGCGCCGGAGGGCGAGCAGAAGATCCAGTGGGTCGCGCGGCACTCGCCCGTGCTGAACCGACTCGCTCGCGAGCGGCTCGCCGACGGGGCGCTCCGCGGGCGCCGGGTCGCCGTCGTCGTCCACCTCGAGGCAAAGACGGCCTACCTGGCCACGCTCCTCGCCGAGGCAGGGGCCGACGTCGTCGCCGCCGGAAGCAACCCCGGGTCGACCCAAGACAGCGTTGCGGCTGCCCTCGTCGCTCGCGGGATCCGCGTCTTCGCGCGCCGCGGGGTCAGTCGCGAGGACTTCATGGAAGACCTGCTCGCGGTGGCCGATACGGCGCCGGAGATCATCATCGACGACGGGGCGGAGGTGACCTCCCGGATCGTCGAGCACCGCCCCGAGTTGCGTGAGCAGCTGCGCGGCGTCACCGAGGAGACGACGACAGGGCTTGGCCGGCTGCGCGCGATGGAGGCAGCCGGGCGGCTGACCTTCCCCGCCATCGCCGCCAACGACGCCGCCTGCAAGCACCTCTTCGACAATCGCTACGGGACGGCCCAAGCGACGATGCAGGCCATCCTCCGCCTGACGAACCTCTCCGGCGCAGGCAAGCGCTACTGCGTTGTCGGCTATGGGCACGTCGGCAAGGGGCTTGCCAGTTACGCCGAGGGACTGGGCGGGATCGTCAGCGTGATCGAGATCGACCCGGTCGCGGGCGTCGAGGCTTTCATGGACGGGCACCGGATCGCAAACCGCGAGGACGCTCTTGCCGACGCCGACTATGTGATCACGGCGACCGGCGGGATCGAGGCCGTCTCGCGCGACGACTTCGCGCTCATGAAGGACGGCGCGGTGCTCGCCAACGCCGGGCATCACGACCGCGAGATCGACGTCGGCGCGCTCGAGGAGCTGGCCGGACCCGGCGAGGAGGTGCGCCCGGGGGTGTCCCGCTTCGTGCTCGACGAAAAGCGGATCTATGTCCTCGTCCGCGGTGCGCTCGTGAACATCGCCGGGCTCGACGGGAACCCCGTGGAGATCATGGACCTCTCGTTCGCGGTGCAGGCGCTCTCGGCGCACCACCTCGCTTCGAACGAGCTCGAGCCGGGGCTCCACCGCTTCCCGCCGCAGCTCGACCGGGAGATCGCGCAGACGAAGCTCGCGTCCCTCGGCGTCGAGCTTGACGAGCTGCGCCCCTCACAGCGTGCGTTCCTCGAGCAGTGGACGATGTGGGAATGAGCATGATCACGGATCCCGCGCTCGCGCCCGACGGCGAGCGAAAGATCGACTGGGCCTCGACGTGGATGCCCGTCATGAACCGTGTGCGCGACCGGCTCAAGGAGGAGGGCGTCATGCGGGGCCGCCGCGTGGCGGTGATCCTCCCCGTCGAGCCGAAGACCGCGTACCTCGCCGCGACGCTCGCCGACGCGGGCGCCGAGGTGGCGGTGTCCTTTCCCGGCGTGATGGTGCACGACGACGTCGCGGCCGGGCTCGCGGCCCGGGGCGTCGAGGTCTTCGCGCGGCGGGGGTCGACGCACGAGGAGGAGCTCGGCTTCTTCGAGGAGGTCCTCGCGCGCCGGCCGGAGGTGGTGATCGACGACCGGGCAGACGTGATCCGCCTTGCCCACACGACCCATCCCGAGGTTCTGGAGACCCTGCTCGGCGCGTCGGAGGAGACGACGACCGGCGTTCTCACCCTACGCGCGATGGAGGCGGACGGGACGCTCAAGGTCCCGTGCATCGCGGCGAACGACGCCCGCTGCAAGTACCTCTTCGACAATCGCTACGGGTCGGGGCAGTCGACGGTGCAGGCCGTCCTCGACAACACGAATCTCCTCCTGGCCGGCCGCCGGCTCGTCGTCGCGGGGTACGGCTGGGTCGGCAAGGGCGTCGCTCGGCGGGCCCGGGGGATGGGCGCGCGCGTGATCGTCAGCGAGGTCGACCCGTTCGCCGCGCTCGAGGCCTACCACGACGGCTACGACGTAATGCCGATCGAAGAGGCGTGCGAGGTGGCGGACGTCGTCATGACCGCGACCGGGGTTCGGCGGGCGCTCCCGCTCTCGGCGATCGAGCGCCTGAAGGACGGCGCCCTGCTCGCGAACACCGGGGCCGTGGACGACGAGTTCGACGTTGCGGAGCTCCGCGAGCGCGCACTCGAGACGCGCATCGTCCGGCCCAACGTCGAGGAGTTCAAGCTCGAGGAAGGCCGCTCCATCTTCGTGATCGGGGCCGGGGTCGTCGTCAACCTCTCGGCCGGGGAGGGGCACCCGGTCGAGATCATGGACCTCACCTTCTCGGTGCAGGCCCTCTCGGCCCGCCACCTGCTCCTGAACGCGGCCGAGATGTCGCCCGGCGTGCACGCGCTCCCGGACGAGATCGACGAGGCGATCGCGCGCGACAAGCTGGACACACTCGGCCTGCGGATCGACCGGTTGACGGACGAGCAGCAGGCGTTCCTGAAGGCCTGGGAGGCGTTCGCGTAGCCAGCGCGCGCTACGTCGCCGAGGCGGTCGTCACCTGCGACGAGTCGGGGACGGTTCACGAGCCGGGCGCGGTCGAGGTCGAGGGCGCCCGGATCACGTGGGTCGGCCCGGCCGAGGGTGCCCCGCCGCCTGCCGAGGGGACGGCGGAGACTCGGCTCCCGGGTCTCCTCATGCCCGGGTTCGTCGACGTGCACTGCCACACACCGATGACGCTCTTCCGAGGGGCGAGCGAGGACGTCGCCCTCGACCGCTTCCTGCGCGAAATCCTCTGGCCCCGCGAGGCGAAGCTCACCGACGACGACGTCTTCTGGGGAATGACGCTCGGCTGTGCCGAGCATCTGCGCGGTGGCACGACGACGACCTGCGAGATGTACGTGTTCGAGGACGCGATCGTCGAGGCGGTGCGGGCGGCGGGCAGCCGCTGCGTCCTCACCCCGGGGGTGATCGAGGCACCCGGCTGGGACTACATCGGCCCGTGGAGCGAGCGGCTCGACGCCGTCCTCTCGTTCCGCGACCACCTGGGCGACAGCGCGGAGACGATCGAGGTCGGGATCGCGGCGCACGCCGCCTACACGCTTCCTCTCGAGGCGCTCGAAGCGATTGGGGCCGCAGCGCACGAGCGCGGCGCGCTCGTCCACATCCACGTCGCCGAGACCGAAGGGGAGGGCCGCGAACTCGAGGAGCAGCACGGAAAGAGCGTGCCGGCCCTCCTCGGCGAACTCGGGTTTCTCGACGGTCGCGTCCTCGCCGCGCACGGGGTGTGGTTGACGGAGGACGACCGGCGGCTCTTCGCCGAGCGCGACGTGGCGGTCGCGCACTGCCCGACCGCGAATGCGAAGCTCGCCTCGGGGATCGCGCCGCTCGCCGACCTGCGCCGGCGTGGGATCCGCGTCGGCCTCGGAACCGACAGCCCGGCTGCGAATAACGACTTCGACATGTGGGAGGAGCTGCGGCTCGCCGCCTTCTTCGCGCGAGCAACGACGCTCGACCCCGAGGTCTTGCCTGCCGGCGAGGTGCTCGCGCTCGCGACGCGTGGCGGGGCGGAGGCACTCGGGCGCGACGATCTGGGCGTCCTCGCGCCCGATAAGGCGGCCGACTTCGTCCACGTGCGCACCGACGACGCGGCGTTCGTCCCGCGCGTCGAGGAGCGGGATCTCGTCTCCCATCTCGTCTGGGCGGGGACGAGCCGGCACGTGGCCGACGTCTGGGTCGCAGGCGTGCAGGTCGTCGAGGATGGGCGCTGCACGACCGTGGACGTGGAGCGCGCTCGAGCCGAGGTGCAGGAGCGCGCGACGAGGGTCGCGCGCTCGTAGGCGCCGGTCACGACCCGCCCGGGCGGGCCGTGACCCGCCCCTACTCCACGGTCTCGGGGATGTCGGCGATCTCTCCGGCCGCGATCTGTTCGCGGAGGGCGTTCACCTTGTCGACGATCTCCTTGGGGATCGCCTTGTTCAGCCCGCCGATCCCGATCCCATCGTTCTTCACCTCGAAGACGCTGTTCTCGCCGCCCGCGAACTCCCCCTTCTGGAGCGACTCGATCGTGGAGAAGACCGAGACGTCGACCCGCTTGAGGGCACTGGCGAGGATGTGGTCGCCGAGGAAGCCCTGATCGGCGTCCGCGCCGATGCCCCAGACGCCCTGATCGGCCGCGGCGTCGAGCGCTCCGAGGCCGCAGCCGCCGGCGACCTGGATGATCACGTCCGACCCTTGCGCGATCTGGTCGAGTGCGATCTCCTTGCACTTGGCCTGATCGACGAAGTCCTGCGAGTACGTGTTCAGCGTCTCCACCTTCGCGTTCGCCGCCTTGGCACCGGCCATGAAGCCGGCGATGTAGCGGTCGACCGGCGGAATCTTCTGGCCGCCGACGCTCGAGACGACGAGCTCCGGCTTCAGCCGCTCGATGTCGCTCGTCTGGACGAGCCCGGCCAGGTAGCCGGCGAGATACCCGCCCTCCTGCTCCTTGAAGATGAGCCCGCGGACGTTCGTCGGCTTGCTCGGCAGCGCCTCGACCGGCACGTCGATGATCGCGAAGTTCGTGTCGGGGTACTCCGCCGCCGCCTTGTCGATCGCCTCCGTGATCAGGAAGCCGACGCCGATCACGAGGTCGAAGTCCTCGTCGGCCAGGCCTGAGAGGTTGGGGATGTAGTCGGCGTCCGACTTCGACTCGAGGATACGCCCTTCGATCCCGAGCTTCTCCTCGGCCTGCTTCAGACCCTCGGCGGCGAGAAAATTGAAGGAGCGGTCGTTCAGGCCCCCGATGTCCGTCACGAGCCCGACCCGGAGCTTCTCACCGGACTCTTCGGTGGCCGCTCCCGTGCCCGTCCCGCCGGCCTCCCCGCCGCCCTCGTCTCCGCCGCAGGCCGCGAGCGCCAGCGCGACGAGTACGACGAGTAGTGCCCCGATCAAGCCTCTCAGACGCATCGCCCCTCCTCGTTCGACTCGTGACGCGGGGATTCTAGTGCGCTCTGTTCGGAGCGGCCTCTTCGCCGCCCGGCCACGCTTGACAACAGACAGCCGGCAGGGGAGGTTAGGCGTCCGTCCAAGGAGGGAGCCCCATGTCGAGCAACGGACAGCGCGCGAAGAAGTGCGACCTCGTGTGCGAGGGAGGCGGCGTGAAGGGGATCGGCCTCGCCGGCGCCTACTCCGTGCTCGAGGAGCAGGGCTACGTCGCGCAGAACGTGGCCGGGACCTCGGCGGGCGCGATCACGGCCGCCCTGATCGCGGCCGGGTACACCGCGGCCGAGCTGCGGGAGATCGTCTTCGGGATGGACTTCGCCGCCTTCCGCGACCGCGGCTGGGAAGACCGCATCCCGTTCGTCCGGCGCTCAGTTTCGATCCTCAAGGACCTCGGGATCTACGAGGGCACGTTCTTCGAGGAGTGGATCGGGAAGCTGCTCGCGGACAAGGGCATCCGGACGTTCGCCGACCTGACGACGGACGAGTTCGGCGACGATCCCCGCTACAGCTCGAAGCTCCAGGTGATCGCCTCCGACGTGACGACGCACCGCCTGCTCGTCCTTCCCCGCGACGCGGCCCAGCTTGGCGTCGACCCGGGAGAGCTCTCGGTGGCCCGGGCCGTTCGGATGAGCATGAGCATCCCGATCTTCTTCGAGCCCGTCTGTCACCGAAACGAGCAGACGAACCGGACGCACCTGATCGTCGACGGGGGGATGCTCTCGAACTTCCCCGTCTGGCTGTTCGATTGCAAGGGAGATCAGGTGCCCGACTGGCCGACCTTCGGCCTCCTGCTCGTTGAACCCAACCCGAAGACCCAGATCGGCGAGCGCCTGCCTGAGCCGGAGAAGGTGCCGCGCGGGATCGGCGGGCTCCTGAAGTACATGCGCGCGATGGCGAGCACGATGATGGAGGCGCACGACCGCATGTACGTCGAAACCGCCGAGTTCGCCCGCACGATTCCGGTTCCGACGCTCGGGATCGGGACGACAGAGTTCGAGATCACGGAGGCGCGCAAGGAAGCGCTCTACCAGTCGGGGCGCGAGTCCGCCGCCGACTTCCTCGAGTCGTGGGACTTCGACGCGTACATCGCCGAGTTTCGCAAGGGCGGCGAGAAACGCCGGCGCGACACGGTCACCGAACAGATGCAGGGCGCCGTCGCACCCTGACCCTGCGGTCTTCGCGACGTCAGGCGTTCTCTTCGGCTTCGCGCTGCTGCTCTCGCGGCGCCTGCCACTGGATGCGATCCGACCAGAGCACGTAGACGAGGCCCCCTAGGACAGCCGACAGGGCGAGTACGAGGAAGAGGGCGAGCAGGGAAGGCGCGGGCGCCGGCCGGTACAGCGCGGAGGGCGGCAGGAGCTTCACCGCCGGGAGCGTCACGATGCTGAGGGCGAATTGGAACGTCGCCGCGCTGAGGCTGACGGGAGGCATCTCGTTCTCGCGCCCGCCCCACCGCACCACGAGCTGGAAGACGTCGAGGTCGGGCCGGGCCACCCCGGCGCGGGCAAGCAGCGCCGAGATCGCCAGGATCGACCAGCCGAGGGCGGCGACGAAGGGCACGAGGGCGATCGAGGCGGGCCCGAGGCCGCCCTCCCAGGCAGCGGCCCCGATGCACGCGATCCCGGCCGCGAAGCGGGCGAGGCCGCCCCAGTGCGGAAGGAGGAGGGCCGACGCAGCCAGCTTCACGTCGATGCGCGCGCTCGTGGCCAGCTCTGCGATAGGAAGCCGCCAGACGTTCGGCGAGATCACGTTCGCGAGCCCCGACGCGGCCTCGAGGACGCCGAACGCTCCGACGAACTGCCAGCGCGTCCACGGGGCGAATCCGCCCAGCGCCGTCGCCGTCAGGATCACGCCCACGAGGTTGAGGAACGAGAATAGGAAGACGAGGATCAGGCCGCGAAACGCCCGTCCCGCTCGCGGCTTCGTCCGGTCTCGTCGGTGCTGGGGCGTGGCTCTTCCCGTCACTCGATCTCCTGCGCTCGCCCGCTGGAACAGGCGGAGGGCCGAACCTAGGCGCTGACGATGTAGACCGGGGTTCCCACCTCGACCTGCTCGAAGAGCCACTCCGCCTCGGGGATCGCCATGCGGATGCAGCCGTGCGAGGCCGAGTAGCCGAGCGAGGCGGCGTCGGGCGTGCCGTGGATGCCGACGGCGGGGGACGAGATGCCCATCCATCGCGTGCCGAGCGGGTTGCCGGGGCCGGGCGGGATCGGCTCAGCGTCCTTGGCCCAGTCGCTGTCGGGCGGGTTCCACGTCGGGTCCCGCTCCCGCACTACGATCTCGAAGTTCCCGAGCGGGGTGGGGTACTGCGCCTGGCCCGTGGCCACCCTGAACGAGCGGACGACCCGCGGGCCGTCGTAGAGGTAGAGGCTGTTCGAGCCGCGGCGAATGACGATGATCGGCCCGAAGTTGCCCGCCATCAGGGCGGGTTTGACCGCGAGCACCTTTACCTCGAGCCGCACGTCGCGGTACGTGGAGCGAAGGGCGCGCACGATCTGACTCACCATCGCGGGCCGGTCGACCCGCTTCCCGGGCTTGGCCGGCGTGAAGGACGGGGCGAGGTTTGCGAGGCCGACGAGCTGCGCGTTTCGCGCCGGGCGAGCGATCTTCTTGTCGAGCCGTGCGACGTAGCGGCGGACGGCTCGGCGGTCGACGCCGATGTCGAGAGGGAGGCGTGCTCCCGGCTTCGCCTGCGCGGCGCGGGCGACCGCGTTTTCGATCGAGGCGCTGGCCCCCAGCCTGCCGGGCGAGATCGACCAGGTCTTGCTTCCGTGAAAGAGGCGGAGCGGCTGCGAGAAGCGCTGCTTGATCCGCCGTTCCGCCTGAACGGAGATGAGGTCGCCCACCTCCACGCCGCCGACGGAGACCCCGGCCGGGACGACGGGCAGCGAGACCCCCGCCGCGGGCACGGCGGCGCCGAAGCCGGCAGCAACGAGAAGAAGCAGAGCGGCGCGGTGGATCACGGGACTGTGATGGTACGAGAAATCCCCCGCACGCGGGGGGAAATTTCGGGCCCGCCGGTAGGGTGCGACTCGTGGTCGATCTTCGCTCCGACACGCTCACGCAGCCGACCTCGGGGATGCGCCGGGCAATGGCCGAGGCGGTCGTCGGAGACGAGCAGAAGCGCGAGGATCCGACCGTGATCGCCCTCGAGGAGCGGGCCGCCGCCCTGCTCGGCCACGACGCGGCGATCTACCTGCCCACGGCCACGATGGGAAACCAGATCGCGCTCCGTCTGCTCTCCGAGCCGGGCGACGAGGTGGTCGCCGAGGGCTCCTCTCACGTCTTCCGCTACGAGCTCGGCGGGCCCGCGGTGCACGGGGGTCTCGCCATGAAGCCGCTTGCGAGCGAAGACGGCCTCCTGACACCCGAGGACGTTCGCGCGGCTGTGAACCCCCCCGGCGATCTGCACATGGCTCCGACTCGGATCCTCTCCCTCGAGAACACGCACAACGGCGGGGGAGGGCGCGTCTGGCCGCTCGACAGGTTCAGCGACGTGGTCGCCGAGGCGCGGGCGCAGGGCCTGCGCGTCCACCTGGACGGGGCGAGGCTCCTGAACGCCGCCGTCGCAGCCGGAGTCTCGGCGGCGGACTACGGGCGGGAGGCCGATACGGTGACGCTCTGTCTCTCCAAGGGGCTCGGATGCCCGCTCGGCGCGGTCATCGCGACCTCCAGCGAGCTTGCTCCCAAGGCGCGCCGCTTCAAGCACCTCTTCGGCGGCGCCATGCGGCAGGCGGGAGTCGTCGCGGCTACCGGGCTCTACGCCCTCGACCACCACGTCGAGCGGCTGGCCGAAGATCACGCCAACGCGCGGCGCCTCGGGGAAGGGCTCGCGGAGGCCGGCTTGCCCGTCGCTTGCGACGCGATCGAGTCCAACTTCGTCCTCGTCCACGTCGAGAGCATCGGCATCGCGGCGGACGACGCAGTCGCGCGCCTGCGCGCCGAGGGCGTCCTGCTCTCGTTCGCCGCAAAGCGCGGCGTCCTTCGCGCCGTCACGCACCTGGACGTCAGCGCCGAGGACATCGATCGCGCCATCCCCGCGATCGCCCGAGCCCTGTCGCGCCGCGCGGCTCCCGTCCGGGCGGCGGCGGATGTCCCCACCGCCTATTAGAGCTACGTCTCTACGTCCTCGATCGTGAGGGCGTAGAGCACACCGGCTCGCTCCTCGAGGTCACAGCGGACAGGAAGCGCTTTCTGCTCGTGCTCGCGCAGGTGCACGAGGTCGAAGCCGTAGTCGACGTCGCCGGCGATCCGGATCTCGAACTCGTCGAGCCCGACCTCGAGGGTGAATGCTCGGATGTCGGACCCTTCGCCCTCGACGCCCACGATCAGCCCGGTCAGCTCGGACGGGGACGCCTCCGGCTCGCCCCCCGCGCACCCGGCGACGAGGAAGACGGCCACGAGGAGGACGAGCGCGGTCCGCACGCGGCGAGCCTAGCCCGGGGCCGCGGCGGCCGCCCGCGGGTGCGAGCGGACGCCGGTAGCCCGCTACTCGTACTGGAGCGCCTCGAGGACGTTCAGCCGCGCCGCTCGTCGCGCCGGGGCGATTGCCGCGACGATGCCGACGACGATCGCGATCACCGCGAAGACGACGAGCAGGCTGTACGGCACCTCGAACCGCAGGTCGAACTGGCCGAGCGCCTGCGTCACGAGCGCCGCGAGGAAGATCCCGAGCGGAAGCCCGAGTGCCGTCCCGATGAGGGCCGTGATCACGCTCTCGTGGCGAACCATCCGGCGAATCTGCCGTCTCGTCATCCCGACCGCGCGGAGCATGCCGAGCTCCCTCGTCCGCTCGAAGACCGAGAGGACGAGCGTGTTCACCATTCCGAAGAGGCTCACGATCACCGAGAGAGCGAGGAGGACGTACAGCATGGTGAGGAACGTGTTGAAGTCCTCGTCCTGCTGCTTGATCCAGCCCTCACGGGTCTGCACCTTCGCGTCCGGGAAGTCGGCGACCGCCGTTTCGAGCTCCTTGGTGGCCGCCGCGCTCGCCGAGCCTTCCACGTTCACGAACACGTACTGGTTCCGCGGCCGCTCGTAGAGCGAGTCGAAGAGCTCGCGGCCGACCGACACGGCCCCGAGGAGCGGGAAGAACGGCGGGGGCTCGTAGACGGCCTTCACCTCGAGGAGCGCCGTCGAGCCGTTCGGCGCGAGCAGCTCGAGCGGTGACCCCACCCGGAGGTCGTTGTCGTCGGCGAAGCCCTTCGCCACGATCGCCCCGTCGCGTCCGAGCTCGGCGAGCACGGCGTTCGAGCCGTCCTGCCACTCGAACGCGTACGTCTCGGCGATCGAGTCCGGGTCGATCCCGGTCACGTACTGCGCCTCGTCGTCGATCTTCCCGAGCTCCGAGCGGACCGGCGTGACGGTCTCGCCGACGCCCGCCTCTTCGAGCGCGTCGCCCGCGCCCGCGACGAACGGGCTGAAGCCGTCCTGCGCCGTGACGACGTAGTCGGCCTGAACCTGGTCCTCGATCGCGCCCCGGTTCGACTCCTTCATGCCGTTCGCGAGCACGCCGACGAAGGTGACGAGCGCGACGCCGATCATGAGCGCTGCGGCCGTCGCCGCCGTCCGGGCCGGGTTCCGCATCGAGTTTTCCTTCGCCAGCCGTCCCGCGACGCCGCCGATCTGCGTCGCCGGCCAGCCGACGACGCGGGCGATCGGGCGCACGACGCGGGACGAGATCAGGGCCACGCCGAGGAAGAGGAGCAGCACGCCTCCGGCGATCGAGAGGAGCCGCGGCGCCGTCGCGAGGTCGTCCTTGAACATCGCCAGGCCGAGCAGCGCGACCGCGATGGCGATCGTGACGATCGCGAAGTACGGCGCGAGCGGGGCGAGGCGGGACTTCGGCAGCTCGGCTCCCTCGCGCACCGCCGCGATCGGCGGGACGCGCGTCGCCCGGATCGCCGGGAAGAGCCCGGCGAGAACCGTCACGACCGTCCCGATCAGGAGCGAGACGACGATCGTCCGCGTCGCGAAGACCGTGTCCGTGGACGGGAGCTCGAGGTTCAGCGCCTTGAAGAGCTCGTTCAACCCGATCGCGAGTCCGAGGCCCGCAAAGAGCCCGATGATCGCTGAGAGAAGCCCGATCACGAGCGCCTCGAGTATCACCGACCCGAGCACCTGACGGCGCGAAGCTCCGAGGGTGCGGAGCGTCGCGAACTCGCGGGTTCGTTGCGCAACCGTGATCGAGAGGGTGTTGAAGATCACGAACGCGCCGACGAAGAGCGCGATGCCTGCGAAGGCAAGCAGGAAGTAGCGGATGAACGTCGTGAACTCCGCCGACTCGGCGTCCTCGTCGGCCTGCTCCAAGCCGGTCCGCACGTTGACAACGTCCCCCGGCAGCTCGGACCGCAGGTCCTTGACCAGCGCCGTGGGGGTCACGCCGTCCCTCGCAGCGACCGAGACCGCGTCGAGCTGGCCGTCGCGGTGGAGGAGCCGTTGCGCCTCGGAGATCGTGAACGCTGCGAACGTGGCGTTTCCGAGCGAGTCCGTGTTCCCGTACTGCGCGAGGCCGACGATCTCGAACTCCTCGGCGGGCTCGAGCGTCGAGATCTGCACCTTGTCGCCGATCGCGTAGCCCTCGCGGTCGGCCGTGCCGGAGTCGATCACGACCTCGCCGGCCTCGTCGGCCCACGTGCCGTCGAGAAGCTTCAGCGGATTGAACCGGGACGCTTCCTCCGAGGTGTCTAGCCCGAAGCCGAAGGAGGGCGCCCCGTTCGTGTTCACGGCCTTGCCTTCCTTGGTCAGGATCTTCGCGTCCCTCTGGTCGAAGACGGTGCCGGCCGCCGCCTCGACGCTCGAGACCGACTGAACCTGCTCGAGGATCTCCTCCGGGATGGGAGGCGTCGCGGTCGACTCGCCCTGGAACTCGATGTCGGCTCCCCGGCCGTTGACCACGGCGTCGGTGTTCGCGTACGTCTCCTGGAAGATCTGCGAGAACGCCTTGTCGATCGTGTCGGTGAGGACGTAGGTGCCGCTCACCATCGCGACGCCGAGGATGATCGCGAGCGCGGTCAGGAGCGCCCGCAGCTTGCGGCCGGCGAGGCCCTTGAGCGAGACCCCGATCATGCGCTGCCCACCTCGTCGATCGCCACGATCAGGTCGTGGGCGGAGGCGCCGTGCAGCTCCTTGACGATCAGGCCGTCAGCCAGGAAGAGCGTCCGGTGACCGATGGCGGCAGCGTTGGGGTCGTGCGTCACCATCACGGTCGTCTGGCCGTACTCCTCAACGGACTCGCGGAGGACGTCGAGAATCTCGGCGCTCGTCTTCGAGTCGAGGTTGCCCGTCGGCTCGTCGGCGAACATGATCGTGGGCCGGGAGGCGAGGGCCCTCGCGATGGCGACCCGCTGCTGCTGGCCGCCCGAGAGCTCCGAGGGGCGGTGCTTGCGCCGGTCGCTCAGGCCGACCTTGCCGATTACCTGGTCGACCCAGGCCCGGTCATACTTCCTACCGGCCAGCTCGAGCGGGAGGACGATGTTCTCCTCGGCCGTCAGCATCGGGAGCAGGTTGAAGAACTGGAAGATGAAGCCGATGTGCTTGCGCCGCACCTTCGTCAAGGCGTTGTCGTCGAGCGCCGTGATCGTCGAGCCGGCGATCGAGACCTCGCCCGAGGTCGGCTTGTCGAGCCCGGCGAGGATGTGCATGAGCGTCGACTTGCCCGAGCCCGAGGGGCCCATGATGGCGGTCAACTCGCCCTGCTTGACGTCCAAAGAGATGCCGCGTACAGCCTGCACGGCCGTCTCGCCCTCTCCGTACTGGCGCGTTACGTCGCGCGCCGAAACGACGGCGGCTTTCGCCGCCTGCTCGCGGCCATCGGTGGTCGCGGGTGCCACTGCGTTCACGTTTACCTCCACGGTGTAGTCGAGCCACGATCGCATGGGCTTCGGGCGCCTTCAAGGTGACCAGCCGCCCTCTTGACGTGCGGCTAACCGAACCACGCTCGGAAGCTCGATGCACTTGACCTGCCGCGCCGGAGGGCGTTGACTGGTTTCGTCCGAGCGAAGGAGGGCCCGATGGCCAGACGACGGCAGTGCGCAACGATGATCCGGCACGAATACCTCTCCGAGACGCAGGCGAGCTACCGGCGGAACCTCGAAGGCGTCGAGCGCCGGACTGCCCGGAGCATCGCGTCCGGGCGGGCGGCGAGGGCCGTCTCACGCCTCGTCAAGGTCTCCGTCGTCGTCCACGTGATCTTCCGGCGCGAGGTCGAGAACATCTCGGATGCCCAGGTGAAGAGCCAGATCGACGTGCTGAACCGCGACTTTCGCGCGAAGAACCCGGACCGGTCGCAGGCGCCCGCCGTCTGGAAGAGCCTCGTCGCCGACGCGAACATCGAGTTCGCGCTCGCGACGAGGGATCCGAACGGCAAGGCGACGGACGGGATCACACGCACGAAGACGACCCGGACGTCCTTCCTCCCGGACGACTCGATGAAGACGGCGGCCGGCGGGCATGCCCCCTGGCCGGCGCGGCGGTACCTGAACATCTGGGTCTGCAACCTCGGGCAAAACCTGCTCGGCTACGCGCAGTTCCCGGGTGGACCGGCGAAGACGGACGGCGTCGTGATCCTGGGGAGCGCGTTCGGCACGAAGGGAACGGCTGCGGCGCCGTTCAACCTCGGCCGGACAGCCACCCACGAGGTCGGCCACTGGCTGAACCTCCGCCACATCTGGGCAGACACTCTCGGGTGCGGCGGGAGCGACTTCGTCTCGGACACGCCGAACCAGGCCGGCCCGAACACGGGGAAGCCGGCCTTCCCGCATCTCTCGTGCACGAACGGGCCGAACGGCGACATGTTCATGAACTACATGGACTACGTGGATGATGTCGCGATGGTCATGTTCACCCCTGGTCAGGTCGCGCGGATGAACGCCTGTCTGGCGGACATTCGAGGCGGGCTCGGGCGCTAACAGTGCCCGTCGAGCGCTCGGCGCTCATCGGGTCGTGGATTCGCTCCGGGGAGGAGGACGGGCCGGAGGAGCGGGTCTACCGCCGGCCCGACTATCCGTTCCCGCCAGCTCGAGGCCGCGAGTCCTTCGAGCTCGCCGAGGACGGGAGGCTGGTCGAGCGCGGGCCGGGCCCGACGGACGTTCCGACGGAAGACTCGGGCGAGTGGGAGTTCGAGGACGACTCGCTCCGGCTGCGCAGCCCCGCTGGTGAGCGGGCGCTCGAGATCGTGTCGGCGGAGTCCGACCGCCTAGTCGTGCGCGCCTAGCGCTCGCCGGCGAGGAAGAACGCCACGGCCGCGACGACGTAGGCGGCGACGAGCGCGAACCCACGGGCCCTGCTCGAGCGGCCCTTCCAGAGAAGGAGGGCCGTGAAAGCGAGCGAGCCCGCGAGCACCGCGAGCTCGACGGGCCTGAAGGAGAGCGCGAGCGGGTCGATCAACCACGCCAGCAGGGCGACGGCGGGGATGAGGAAGACGGCCACCTGGGCCGCGGAGGCGAGCGCGATCTCGGCCGCTAGTTTCAGCTTCCCCCTGTAGGCCACGACGACGGCGCCCCCGTGCTCGGCCGCGTTGCCGACGATCGCCACGATCACGGCTGCGACGAAGAAGTCGCTCAGATGCGCCTTCTCGGCGAAGACCTCGAGCGTGTGCACGAGCGTTTCCGCGACGAACGCCGTCACGACGGTCGCGAGGGCGAGTACGCCGAGCGAGCGGCGAAACGACCACGCGTCGAGCTCGCCGGGCTCTTCCGAGGTGTGCAGCCGGTGGTGGCGCCGGAGGGCGAGCCACGTGACCGCCACGTAGACGAGCAGGAGCACGATCGAGACGGGGAGTGCGAGCTCGGCCAGCGAGCGGCGATCGGGGTCGCCGTCGAAGCCCGGGATCGCGGTGACGAGGAAGAGGCCGAGCGCGACGGCGATCAGGGCGAAAGCGGTGAGCGTCGATTCGCGGTCGATGGGGCCGCGCCCGCCGAAGGCGAGCGAGAAGCCGAGGACGAGCAGGAGGTTCCCGACGACGCTCCCGGTCAGCGAGCCGCGCACGACCTCGGTCAGGCCGCTATTCACCGCGAGGAGGGCGATGATCAGCTCCGGGGCGTTCCCGAAGGTCGCGTTCAGGAAGCCGCCGATCCCGGGGCCCGTGTGGTGCGCCGCGTGCTCTGTGGCCTCGCCGATCAGCCAGGCGAGGGGGATGAGCGCGGCCGCCGCCAGGACGAAGAGGAGCACCTCGCCGAGGTCCGTCGCCACGTCGAGGAGGACGACGAGCGGGCCGAGCCCGAGGAGGGCGTAGAGGACTTTGCGCACCAAGGCCCCGCCACCCTAACGAGGGCCGAGCGGAACAATCTTCGGTGAACCGGTACCCCGCTCGCCGCGCATCGTCATCATAGGTAGCCGCGCGCGCATCTGACTACGGGTCCCGACCCGCCCCCTGCTCGCGTTCAGCCTATCGCCGGAAATCGCACGGAAGGCGCCCCGTTCGAGCCGAATCTGTGAACTGCGCGGCCGACCGAGGATTCGTCATCCTGATGCGGGTGCAAGCGCTCGAGGCCGTTCTCTTCGACTGGGGTGACACGCTCTTCCACTTCGCCTACGACGAGGAACTGCTCGAGGCGGGCTGGGAGGCCGGGCTCGTCGCGATCGGTCGCACCGACCTGCCGCCGTCGACGGAGACGGCCGCGCGGTTCCGCGAGCATTATCTTCCGCTCCTCTGGGTGCCCGGCTCGCTCGAGGAGATCGAGTATCCGGAGCTGGTCCGCGAGCTCGTCACGAGCTTCGGCGTCGAGCTCACCGACGCCGAGCTCGAGCGCTTCCTCGAGGCCGAGCACGAGTCGTGGGCGCCTGCGAGGCAGATGGGGGCCCAGACGCACGCGCTTCTCGACTCGCTTCGCGACCGGGGGCTCAAGCTCGGCCTCGTCTCGAACGCGTTCGATCCCGCGTGGCTTCTCCATCGCGACCTGGAGCAGATGGGGCTCGCCGAGCGCCTCGACGCAGCCGTCTTCTCCTCGGAGATCGGCCGGCGCAAGCCCGACCCGGCGATCTTCCTCCGGGCGCTCGGGCTCCTCGACGTACCCCCCGAGCGCGCGCTCTTCGTCGGCGACAACCGCCACGCCGATATTTTCGGCGCGAAGGAGCTCGGGATGACCACGGTGCTGGCGCTCTGGTTTCGTGCCGACCCGGATGACCGCGGGATCGATCCGGATTTTGAAGCCTTCACCCCGATGGACGTCCTGAACGTCGTCCGCCGCCTCACCGGCGAGACGTAGCGAGCTGGGCTCCTACACCCCTCGCCGGAGGCTGTCAAGTCTTGCGACACCACTGGCGATTGCCCACAATCTGGGGCGGTGCAACGGCCGCTCAAGGTCATTCAGGAGCTCCCGCTCCGTCCTCAGGACGAGACCGAGTGCCGCCGCTGCGACGTCCACTGCGACAAGGTCGTCTACCCGGCTGCCTGCGTCGACGGCTCCTGCCCCTTCCTCTATGCGTTCGAGGAGCACGGGCGCACCTACGTCGGCTGTATGCAGAAGGTCTACGAGGTCGAGATCGACCTCGAGCTCCTGCGCGAGGCGCAGGGAGAGCGGAACGGCTTCGGGGCGGTCAAAGCTCGCCGGCAGCCGCTCCCCATGTGCCGCGCCGAGGTCTCGAGCTGCTACGAGAACCGGACCGGCGAGATCGGCTGCGTCAACCCGGAGTACTTCGAGCTGCCGCAGGGCAGCCCCGCGTTCCGGGTGATCGCCCGGCCACCGGTGGACTAGGCGCGCCGCCTCCCGGGGCGTATCGTCTCCCGCGGCGCTCGCGCACTGCGGCCGAGGGCCTCGTCGAGGTGCGACGAAGGAGGCTGCGATGGCCAGGACCTATACCAGGGAGAGTCTCGGGCGCGAGCTGGCCCGGGCGCAGGCGCGCGGCTGGGAGGCGTGCTGCGTCGAGGCCGAGCGGCGTGTAGACCTGCCTCGCGCCCTCCTGCTCGCGATCGCGTCGCGCGAGACCGACATGGACGACGTCGTCGGCGACGGAGGCCACGGCCGTGGCCTCTTCCAGATCGACGACCGCTCGCACCGCACGTTCCTACTCGAGCACGGCGCAGGCGGGACGGATGGGAAGCCGCCGGTGCGCGATGCGGCTCGCTATGCCGCCCAGCTCGTGCGCGACAACCTGGAGTTCGCGCGCCGCAAGGGCGTCTCCGAGCCCGAGCGGCTGAAGTTCGCCCTCTCCGCCTACAACGCCGGCCCGGGGAACGCGCACGCCGGCTGGCAGGCGGGCGACTCGGACGCGCGCACGACGGGCGCCGACTACGGCCGCGACGTCCTGCGCCGCCACGAGCACTTCCGCGCGCTGGTCAACGGCGGCCCGACCAGCGCGCTCGAGCGCGGGTCACGGGGCGGGCGGGTCGAGGAGCTGAAGGGCAAGCTCGCCGATTGGTACGGGCGAAACGCGCCCGGTGAGTTCGAGCGGTTCGGTGTCAAGCCGGGGCCGGTTTTCGGCGCCGCGCTCGAGCAGGCCGTCCTCGACTTCCAGCGCCGGAAAGGCCTCAAGGTCGATGGAGTCGTCGGCCCGAAGACGCTCGCCGCCCTCGAGCGCTAGGCCCGCCTCAGGCGGCCGCGACCAGGGAGCGGGCGTGAAGCTCGCGGAGCCTCGTAACTTCCTCCGCATCGGGGCCGCGCCCGTCTCGTCCGGGAACCTCGAGCACGGTCGGGAGGCCCTGGAGGCTCGGGTGGGCGAGGAAGACGCCGAGCCCCTCCCCGAGCTCGCCTTCGCCGATGTTCGCGTGCCGGTCTCGGTTCGAGCCGAGCGAGTCGCGCGCGTCGTTCACATGCAACGCGCGCAGCCGGTCGAGGCCGATGGTCTCGTCGACCTCGGTCACGGTCGCGTCGAGCGCCTCCGGATCGGTCACGTCCACACCCGAGACCCAGAGGTGGCATGAGTCCAGGCAGATCCCCAGGCGTGGATGGCGGCCGAGCCGCTCGACGACGACGGCGAGCTCCTCGACGGAGCGGCCGATCGTCCCGCCCGCACCGGCCGAGTTCTCGACGAGGAGCCAGGTCGTCTCGCTACAGCGCTCGAGCGCCAGCTCGAGCGCGGGAAGGGCGCGCTCCAGGCCGGCTTCGAACCCGGCCCCGAGGTGGGAGCCGATGTGGAAGACGACGCCGTCGGCCTCGACCGCGCGGGCGACTTCCATGGTGTTCAGGAGCGCCGCGACGGACTTCCCTTGGAGCTCGTCATCGGGGGATGCCAGGTTCACGAGGTAGATCGCGTGGCAGAGGACAGCCTGGATCCCGGCCTCCGCGCGTCGCTCGCGGAAGCGCTCGAAATTCGCGGGGTCATGGTTCGTGGGACGCCAGGCACGAGGGCTTTGCGTGAAGAACTGTACGGAGTCGGCGCCGAAGGACTCGGCCCGGTCGACCGCCGTTTGGATCCCCCCCGAGCACGACACGTGGGCGCCGGCTAGCACGCCGCCACGCTAACGGAGGAACGTCTGGAGACGGCGAGCCTCGTCCTCGAGCTCCCGCCGCGCTCGCAGCGGAAGGGGATCGAACTGCTCGACGACAACGCGTTCCCGCTCGACGCGCCACAGGCCGGCCACGAACCCGTCGACGAGGATGGTCTGCGCCACGTCCCCGCCGACGGCGATGACGCTCGAGCGGAGATCGTCCGGGAGGATGCGCGCGCGCCGGTCGTAGGCGAGGAGCGCTTCCTCCCAGCGTGGGAGGAAGCGCACTGGCGCAGGCTCCGTTCCCTCGGCGAGGGGGGCGCGGGGGAGATCGAGAAGGGCGCGGCCGGCCTCGTCCTCGAACGTGCGCAGGCGAAGCGACTCGAGCGCGGGGTCGAGATCGCGAAGAGGGACGCGGCTCCAGGCTGCAAGATCTGTCCGCGAGGCGGGCCCGTAGGCGCCGAGGTAGCGGCGGACGAGGTGCACCCGTCCTTCCGCCGGATCCGGGAGTGCAAGGTCGACGCGCCGAAACGGAGTCACTCGCGGAGGCGACCAGAAGGCCGCCTCGGGTGCCTGCTCGAGCTGGGCCAGCGCGAGGAGCCAGTGCAGCTCCCGGAACGGCCGGGCGTCGACCGCAGCCGAGAGCGGCGCGTCGTGGCCGAGGAGCGCCAGGAGCTCGCGCCGCGTCACCGGGCCCGCCCGAGCGAGCTCGACGGCGCGGCGCACGGCCTCATCGGACGGCGGCTCGACGCCGCGGGCGCGCATCCCTACGACCGCCTCGCGGACCGCCGCGGCGAAGAACCGATAGTCGCGGGCGCTGACGAGATGGAGCGTCGCCCGCATGAGTGTCCCCTTGAGCACGGCGTCGCGCGCAAGCGCCTTCTCGAGCTGCTCCCGCCTGAAGCCCTCGAGACGCGACCAGAGGGCGACGTACGGCGACGGAGCCCACTGCGCCTGGAGGCCCGCCAGGCGCTCGAGCGCCGGGACGACTCGCAGCCGGGCGCGCTTCAGCAAGAGCTGGCGGAGCAGGGTCGTGCGGTTCAGCTCGCGGAGCGTCAGGACGCGCGGCATCGCGCGAGTACGCTAGACGCGTGGCCGTCAGAGTCCGCTTCGCGCCGAGCCCGACGGGCTTTCTGCACATCGGAGGCGTTCGAACCGCGCTTTTCAACTGGCTCTTCGCGCGTCACGAGAACGGCGAGGTCCTCCTCCGGATCGAGAACACGGATCACTCCCGCGAGGTCGAGGAGGCCGTCGAGCAGATCCGACGCTCGCTCGTTTGGCTCGGGCTCGACTGGGACGGCGAGGTCGCCTTCCAGCTCGACCGGCTCGAGCGCCACCAGGAGCTCGCCCGCGGGCTCGTCGCGGAAGGGAATGCCTACGAGGACGATGGTGCGATCCGCTTCCGGATGCCCGACGAGGGGACGACGGCGTGGGACGACGTCGTGCGCGGTCGCATCGAATTCCCGAACGAGAAGCTCGAGGATCTCGTCCTCCTGCGCTCGGACGGTCGCCCGACCTACAACTTCGCCTCCCCTGCCGACGACATGGACGACGGGATCACCCACGTCGTCCGCGGCGAGGATCACGTCTCGAACACGCCCAAGCAGATCCGGATCCTCGAGGCGCTCGGCGCCGCCCTCCCTGCCTACGCGCACCTCCCGAACGTCCTCGGTGAGGACGGTCGCAAGCTCTCGAAACGCCACGGCGCCGTTTCGGTCGAGGAGTTCCGCGCGCAGGGCTACCTGCCCGAGGCCCTCATGAACTACCTGGCTCTCCTCGGCTGGAGCCTCGACGAGAAGACGACCGTCATCCCGCCGGAGGAGCTCGTGCGCACCTTCTCGCTCGAGCGGGTCGGGGCGAGCGCGGCCACGTTCGACTACGCCAAGCTCGCGTGGCTGAATGGGGTCTACCTCCGCAGCCTGGCGCCGGAGGCATACGCGGACCGCCTGGTCGCCTACCTGCGTGAGACCGGCTTCGAGGGGGACGAGGAGACGATCCGGGCAGCGGCGCCGCTCGTCCAGGAGAAGGTCCCGAAGCTCGGGGAGTTCGCGTCGTTTGCAGGCTTCCTCTTCGCGCGCTCGGAACCGGATGCCGAGGGGCTCGATGGAGGGAGACCCGTGCTCGCCGCGGCGCGAGACGCGCTGGCCGGCCTGGAGCCCTTCACTGCCGAGGCGGTGGAGGGGGCGCTCCGCGAGGCGGCGGAGCGGCTCGGTCTCAAGCCGCGCCAGGCCTTCGCCCCGATTCGCCTCGCCGTGACCGGATCGAAGGTCTCGCCCGGGCTCTTCGAGTCGATTGCGCTCCTCGGTCGCGACGAGACGCTCGCGCGGCTCGAGCTCAGCGCCGGTTCTGAGCCGGCGTAAAGCCGCGGGCCCGGCTCGCGAGGTGGCGGTCAAGCGCCTCCTCGAACGTCTTCCGGGCCCGGTGGCGAAACGCCCCGGAGGGCCTGGGAAGGAGCCCAAGCAGCGCTGTCCGTAATTGAAGGGCCACGTCGTCCCTATGCTCGCTGACCATTTCCCCCGGTCCGCCGCTCGCGCGGCAATGGTGTACGCGGGGTAAACGGTGAAGCGCGGGGGGAGGTTACGGGCGAAAGAGGAGAAAGCCGCCGGCGAAGAGCGCGAGGCCGGCTGCCCAGAGCGGCCACGCCGCCAGCACCGCGCCTGCGGTGAAGAGCAGCGCGCCGGCCACGACCAGTGCAGTCGCCGCAACTGCAATCCGGACGAGGTGTATCTCAGCGACGTCCTTCCCCGTCGGTTCCTCACCGGGCTCCGCATCGGGCAAACGAAGCGGCGAGCGCTCGAGCGCGCGCAGGCGCGCCAGCCGCACGCGGAACAGAGCTCCTCGCCACTCGGGTAGGAGCCGGTCGACAAGCTCGTTGTCGTCGTCCTCGAGCGCCCCGACGATCTCCGAGGTCGCGTCGCGGGCCTGGCCGAGGGCAGAGACGAGCTCCGCGTGAACGGCACGCGCGTCCGTCGGCGGCCAGATGCCATGGGCGAGCTCAGCCGCCGCATGCAAGCTGTACTGGAGCGATGGGAGCTCGTCACGGGCCTCGGGCGGGATCCAGCCGCCCGGCGCCTCCGCGACTCGCTCCAGCCGGACGAGCGCGACGCCGAGCCGCTCCCACAGGTGGGCGACGGCCGAGGCGTAGTCCCCCCGCCGCACGCCCGCGCGGACGGCTCGTTCCATCGGCCGCGATGATACCCCTGGCTACACTCGCGGAATGGGCGGTCAGCGAGCTGCCACCATCCTCGTCGCCGACGACGATCCCGCCATTCGCCTTCTCTGCAGGGTGAACCTCGAGCTCGAGGGCTACCGCGTGATCGAGGCCGGTAGTGCGGCGGAGCTCGACGAGGTCCTCGCGCGCGACGAGATCTCCGCTCTTCTGCTGGACGTCCGCCTCGGCGACGATGACGGACGTGTGGTTGCCCGGCGCCTCGGCGAGGAGCGTCCCGAGCTTCCGATCGCGTTCTTCACGGGCAGCGTCTCACTGGACGACGTGCGGAACCTCGTGGACGGCGTGATCCCGAAGCCGTTCACGCTCGAGGAGCTGAGCGCGACCGTGCGGCGGCTGGCTCCCCTGTAGACATCCCTTCGTCGGGGCGGACGTGGTCTCGCCAGCGCACGGTCCCGAGCATCAACGCGAGTGCGGCGAACCCGATGAGGACGTTGACCGCGACCGTCGCGAGCTGCATGCCGATGCTGAAGGAGAGGACGGCGCTCCCCGAGGCCCAGCCTGCGAGCGCGAACACCAGCACCGCTTGTTGAGTCCCGGCGCCGCCGGGCGTGAAGGGGAGCGTCGTCGCGAGCCCACCTACGACGAGCACGGCGAGCACCGTGTCGAACGTCGCCGGGATGTTGAAGGCGCGCAGGAAGAAGAAGACCGACGCGATCCGGAAGACCCACGAGAGCGCCTGCCACGAGACCACTCGGCGGGCGAAGGCGCGCGCGTCTCCGAGCACGACGAAGCCCTGCATCACCTTCTCGCGGAAAGCGACGACGTGCTGTGTGGCCCACGCGGCGAGCAGGATCCCCGCAGCGACGAGAGCCGAGAGGAAGAGAGCCGCGACCCGCGGATGCTCGACGGCGAACGACCAGTCGAACGCGGGGATCCTGGGGAGGTCGGGCAGCCCGGGGAGGAGCCCCTGCTGGAGCGCGACGAGAAGAAGGAGCGACGCGAGGGCGAAGTCGAAGAGCGTCTCGACGACGAGCGTGGATCCGAGCGTCGGGTAGGAGGAACCGTCGATCCGCTGCCGGGCCAGGTAGACCTTGACGAGGTCGCCGCCACGCGCGGGCGTGATCGCGTTCACCCCGACGCCGGCCCAGTAGGCCCCGAGGACACTCCGGAACGGCACCCGCGAGCCGGGGTAGGTTGCCCGGAGAATGTTCTGCCACGCCCGCACCCGCGCGCCCAGGCGCACGAGGTGGCAGGCGATCGCGAGGGCCAGGGTTCCGAGGCCGACCGCGGCGAGATGGCGGCCGAACGCCTCGAAGGCGTCGAGGAAGGACCGAACGTCTTCCACCCGACTGACGATAGCCCCGGGCCCCGCGGCCCGCCACGGCTTACCAGGACTGGGGCGTGCGGCGATACCCCCTACCGGATTCGAACCGGTGTCACCGCCGTGAGAGGGCGGCATCCTAGGCCACTAGACGAAGGGGGCGCGGGCCTCAGGGTAGCCGATCGCAAACGGCGCCCGCCCTGACGATTTGCGGCCTCGGGCGCGAGGCAGTAGGGTCGCAACCGCCGGTCATGTACCTCCGGGTGCAAGGGGAGCGAACGGCCACGCGGCTCGCGTGGCCGTTCGCTTTTCATCAGCTTTTTTGCTTCTGAGCGGGAATGTCGAACGATCGCGGTCCCCAGCCCATCGGAGGTCACGTACATGCGAGGGCTCTTCCGTCTGCGAGGGCTCTTCCGTCTCTTGCTTCCGCTCGGGCTCTTGGCCGCGCTCGTGCTCCCGCCGACGGCCGCGGCGGTGCACAACCTCGACCAGCACAGCCTGAACAGGACCAAGCTCTTCGCGTCGCCGAACACGTCCGGCGCGGGAGGCACAAGCGCGACGAACTCACGCGATCGGCGACGTTGACGCGCTCCAGACGAGCGACCCCGCGACGTTCCAGGACGACGTGAGGGAGATCGTGGGCACCGCGGACCGGCGGCTGAACTCGTGGCCGAGCCCATTCGACACGATGCTCGAGAAGCACGGCGGCGTCGAACTGAGGGAGGCCTATGACGGCCCTCCCGCATGTCAGACCTTCGCCCGCGGCGGCTAGCGGCACCCGCGCTCTAGACCTGCACGCACCCATGCTTTACGATCGGCGCCCCTTATTCCACTCGGGAGGTACTGCACATGCGACGGCTTTCCCGCTTCCTCATACCACTCGGCGTGTTGGCGGCGTTCGCCTTTCCCTCGGCGGCTATGGCTGTCCACAATGCGGACAAGCACAGCGCGAACACCTCGCTGGTTTTCAGCGCGGTGAACGGCACCAACGCCATCAACTCGGATATCGCGTTCTGGGGCAACCGCGCCTACTACGGCGACTACGACGGCTTCCGGATCTTCGACATCTCGAATCCGGCCTCGCCGGTGCTGCTCCGCGACTTCGACTGTCGCGGCCCACAGAACGACCCGGCCGTGTGGGGGAACCTGCTGTTCCTCGCGATTGACCGCACGCAGACAGGACCGAACTGCGGCTCGACTAACACGGCGGCACACGACGATCCGAACGGGTGGGAGGGCGTCAGGATCTTCAACGTCTCCAACCCGGCGGCTCCAGTGCAGGTCGGTGCCGTGTACACGGACTGCGGAGCCCACACCATCACGGTCAACCCGGTCAGTGTCGGAACGATCCACCTGTGGGTTTCGTCCTATCCGCTTCGCCCCGGACCCACCTGCGGGCCGGTTCGCGGGCCGGCGGCGGGCCGCCATCCGCATCATGGCGTGATCCAGATCATCGAGGTCCCGCTCGCGAACCCGAGCGCGGCCCGCGAGATCGCCGAGCCCCCGATTACGTATCCGGGCGACCCGGACAACGCGTTCAACCCGGCCGAGCACGACTTGGCGGGGTTCCTCACGCTGCGGGCGTGCCACGACATCGCGATCAACGTCCCGCTCCGGCTGGCCGCCGCCGCCTGCGCCGAGCAGGCGCAGCTGTGGCGAATCGGCGCGAACGGGATCCCCGACACGGCGAACCCCGTCTGGACCGTCGACGACACGACCGACACCGACGGAGCCGGCGGCGGCGACGTCGCGGTCGACTTCTGGCACTCGGCGACGTTCAGCTGGGACGGCAAGTTGGTCAACTTCATCGACGAGTCGTTCGGAAGCGGCTGCCCGACCGTGACGCCGGTCGGGCTCGGCGCGGCTGCGAAGCCGAGCGACACGGGTCGAATGTTCTTCGTGAACACCGCGACCGGCGCGTTCCTGAGCCGCTTCACGCTTCCGAGACCCGAGACCTCGCCGATCGTCGACTACTGCTCGGCGCATCTCGGGAACACCGTCCCGTCGATCGGCAAGTACCTCCTGGTCAACGCCTGGTACACGGGCGGGATCGACGTGATCGACTTCACGAACCCGTCGAGCCCGCTGGAGGTCGCGTACTACGACGTGGCCGACCGCGACAACCCCGCCCCGCAGCCGGATGTCCTCGGTGGCGACAACTGGTCGGCGTACTGGTACGAGAACACGGCTGGGGACGACGACAACCTGTGGCTCTTCGCAACCGACGGCGTCGAAAATCCGCCGAGCGGCGAGGGAGCTCAGGTCTATCGGACGTCGATGGCGGTCGAAGACGTCGGCCTGAGACGGCTCAATCCGCAGACGCAGGAGGACCTGATCCGATGCCGGGCCACGGTCTCGCCGGGCAACCTCCGCGCCCGCGAGGCTAGGTCGGTCAACGTCCGCGTCAGCGTCGTACCCGGTGTTTCGCTCCTACCCGGGCAGATGGTTGGGAACGTCCCGGTCCGGCTCCGCGGCCCGGGCGTCTCGATCGAGACGTTCACGAACGCAAATGGCGTGGCGCGAGTATCCGGCGTGGCGCCGACGAGGAAGGGAACGCTTCGGGCCACCGTCCGGAGCCTCCCGAACCTGATCGGCTGCCTAGGGACGGCACGGATCCGTGCTCCGCGGGCCGGCGTTGCCGCCGGCGGCGCGGGTCTCACCGGTAGGCCCAGCTAGAGAGAGGGACGTGGCGCCCCCCCCCCC
>JACCXC010000140.1 GCA_013697275.1 Actinomycetota bacterium
GCCCAGATCGTCGGCCCGCGCGCGGGCGAGCTGATCCACGAGTGCGTCCTCGCCATGAAGACGCGCTGCTTAGCAGGGCGCCTGGCCGAGGCGATCCACGCGTATCCCTCGGCTAGCATGGCCGTCCAGCAGGCGGGCGCGCAGCTCTTCCCGCTCGGACGCGCCCTGGTCGAGGATTAGAATGGCTCCGGGCTCGTGGCGGCGATCTCGCGCTCCCCTGAAACCCGGCGAACCGCCCGCACGTCCGAAATCAGGGAGATCGCGAGGCTCGAGGATCCCAGCACGACCGCCGCAAACGTGAGCGTCGGCGCGATTCCCGTCGCCACCGCAAGCGGTCCGGCGAGCGCGAATCCGGCTAGATCGAGGATCGAGCGCTCCGAACCTTCCCGCGAGTCTCACGTCGCGTGACGCTAGCTCGCCAGCGGCTTCCGTGCGACGCTCGCGCCAAGCGCGGCCAGGCCGCCGAGCGCCCCGGCGGCGACCAGCGCCGTCCCGGCGGTAACGTCCAGGGCTAGGAGCACGAGGCCTGCGAAGAGCACCACGCCGGGGAGGCGCGCGGAGACGACCCGCTCGCGCTCGGCAGCGCGGCCGAGCGCGAAGTAGGTCGCGCCGAGGACGAGCCAGGGGAGCGCGTAGCGGGCCAGTAGGAGCGTGGCCGCCCAGGCAGGGAGCAGGCCGGCCCGCAGCAGGGCGACGGCCGCCGCCCCCAGAAAGAGGCCGTCGACCGCGCCGTCGAGCCAGAAGCCGAGGCGTGTCCCTTCGTCCCGCGCGCGGGCGACCCATCCGTCCAGCACGTCGGTCGTGCCGCCGGCGATGAGGATCGCCGCGAGCCAGTCTCCTGCGAGCACGAGGACGGCTGGCACGAAGGCGGCGCGAGCCAGCGTGAGGACGTTCGCCAGTCCGAGTCCCCGGACAGGCGCGCCGTCGGGGCGCTCCAGCATGCCCAGGTGCCAGCTCAGCATGAGGACGACGAGGAGCCACCAGGCGGCCCCGGCGAGCGCGAGCCCCGGGCCGACCGCGACCGCGACGGCGGCCCAGGCGACAAGGCCGGCCGCGCCCAGCCCAAGGGTCTGACGGTGCTCCCGCTTGCGCTCCCTGCGATTCTCACGCGCGCGTGCAAACGAGCGGGCGAGAAAGACCGACCAGGCGCGCGGCGTGAACCTCGACGCGCGCAGGTCCGCGAGCGCCTCGAGCGTCCAGCGCTCGCCCTCGGTCACGGCCGGCGGGCCACGATCACGCCGTAGCCGAGGATGCCCTCGTCGAGGGCCTGACGAGCCTTCGCCGCGAGATCGATCCAGCGTCCGACGCCGCTCCCGAGCCCGTCCGGGAGCCGGTCGCCGACCAGGCGGGCGACGGCGAGTCGGCCTTCGACCCGGTCGAGGAGCTCGGCGAGCGCGCCGTCGCGCCGCTCGCTCGCCTCGACCCGGAGCCCCGCCGACTCGAGCAGCCCCGCGATCTCCTCGGGCGGGCGCGCGTCGGCGAGACACGCCGCCCAGGCCGATGCCGTGCGAAGCTCCGCCGGCAGGCTCTCGCCGTCCGCGACGACGTCGGAGAGGGCAAGCCGCGCGCCCGGCCTGAGCACGCGCGCGAGCTCCGCCGCGGCGGCCTCCTTGTCCGGGAAGAGGCAGAGCGAGCACTCGGACAGCGCGCCGTCCAGGCTCGCGGTCGCGAGCGGAAGTTCCTCGGCGTCACCGTGGACGAACCGGACCTGGTCACCGAGCCCCGCTGCTTCGGCGGCCTTCGCAGCAGCCGCGACGCTCTCCTCGGAGAGATCGATGCCGATCACGTAGCACCCTGTCTCCCGCGCGAGCTGGAGAGCGCTGGTCCCCGGGCCGCTCGCCACGTCCGCCACCGTTTCACCCGGCCCGACGCGGAGAGCCTGGACGAGCTCCGAGGTCAGCGCTGTGCCGCCCGGGTGGAAGCTCGGCCCGAGGAGCCAGCGCGCCGCCGCGCTCGCATAGGCGCTCGCGCAGCACGCCTTGAGCGTCTCCGGCGCGGACGTCATCGCGCCACCGTCTGCGATCCGTACCGGGTCTCCGCGAGGATCGGCAGAAGCGGCCGAGCATTGGGGACGACCGGTGCGACCTTGGCGCCCGAGAGCTGCTCGCGCACCTGCTCGCGGTAGCCGACCGTGTTGTAGGCGCAGAACGGGATCAGGCGGCCGTCGGGCGTGATCTGCTCGATACAGCACTTCATGAGCTGGCGGACGTTCAGCGTGTAGGCGTCCTGGAAGTCCTGCACCGTCACGACGAACGCGTGCGAGCGCAGGTCCTCGAGCGCGCCCGGGAGATCGATGCCGCACCCCTCGCACGCGAGGAGCGCCTCCTCCGCGCCGGGCGCGGCAGACGAGGAGAACATCCTCTCGAGCGCCGAGCGCACGTCGAGATCGGGAATGACGCGGTTCGAGACGTAGTCGAGGTAGGCGTCGATGTCGAGGAGTCGCGTGAAGGGGATGAGGCGATCGCCGTCGACGAGCGCGTAGCTCATGCTCCGGCAGGTCGGGAAGCAACACGGCACCGGGACGAAGTCGGAGACCCGGAACCAGTCCGGAAGCTGCTCGGCGACGAGCCGCATAACGTCGGGGTTGGTCAGCCGCTCGAGCGGGTCGAAGACCCGGTGCCGCCCCGCGTGCGTGACGGGCTGGAAGACGACGCTGTTCACGGCCGGGTGCGAGACGCCGAAGCGGACGATCTCTCCCACCTCGTGCTCGTTCACGCCCTTCTCGACGGCCGCGACGAGCGTGACTGTCACCCCGTGCTCCGCGCAGTTGTCGAGCGCGCGGCGCTTCGACTCCCGCAGGTCCTTGCCGCGGATGGCGAGGTGGGTCTCGAGGTCGAACCCGTCGAACTGGAGGTAGACGTGCGCGCCGACCCGGGCCACCTCGCGCGCGAAGCGAGGGTCGCGGGCAAGGCGGATCCCGTTCGTGTTCAGCATGACGACGTGGATGCCGCGCTCCTTGGCCATCTCCAGGAACGTGACGATCTCGGGATGGATGCTCGGCTCGCCGCCCGAGAACTGGACGACCTCGGGCTCTCCCTCGGCGGCGACGAACGTGTCGAGCATGAACGCGACCTGCTCGCGCGTCAGTGAGAAGCCGTCGGGCTGATGGCCCGAGTCGGCGAAGCAGATCGGGCAGTCGAGGTTGCAGGCCGTGTTGACCTCGATGAGGCCGAGACAGGCGTGCTGCTTGTGCTCCGGGCAGAGGCCGCAGTCGAGAGGGCAGCCGTCCCGCACCTCCGTCTGGAACTCGAGCGGCAGCGTCCCCGGCTTGTTGTAGCGCTGCTGCGCGACGTAGAGCTCCGCGTCCGAGTAGACGAGCGCCTCGAACTCGCCGTGGTCGGGGCAGCGCTTCCGCATGATGACCCGGTTCTCGCGGGCGTTCACCTCGGCCTCGATCACGCGCTTGCACACCGGGCAGATCGACTTCGTCAACTCGAGGAAGACCTCGTCCCGGTCGACCCTCGTTTCTCTCTTTGCGTCCGCCACCGGCTCTCCCTTCTCGATGGACTCCCCGGTCGGATGCCGACCCTGTCCGGGACGATTCCGAGGGCCGAACCGACCTGGCGCCGGAGGCATCCAACCCGACAACGCATGACCCGCCGCTCACTCGCCTCGCCGGCGGCGCTCCTCGTCGCCGCGACCGCCCTCCTCGCCGCCTGCTCGCGCACGAGTACATCCGAGCCGGACACGCCGGTTACGCGCCCGGCTGCGAGCTCTCCGGCCGAGTCCGAGCTGGCCCGCACCCGCCGCGTCACGGCGATCGCCTGCTCGCCTTTGCGCCGCCAGGACGCGCTCGCGCATGGCACCGGCGCCTTCTGCGCGCCCTTCGACTCGATTCCCGCCGTCCGGCACCCCCGTTTCCTCACGGCCAGGGAGGCGGAGCTGCCCACAGCAGAGCCTGTGGTCGCGCCGGAGCTCGCGGGAGCGGCGCGCGCCTACCCCGTGCGCTACCTCGTCTACCACGAGGTGGTCAACGACGTCGTCGACGGGCAGCCGGTCGTCGTCACGTTCTGTCCTCTCTGTAACAGCGCCGCCGCGCACTCGCGCCGGCTGGGGAGCCGCACGCTCACGTTCGGCGTCTCGGGCCAGCTCGAGTACGCGAATCTCGTCATGTTCGATCGCCAGACCCTCTCGCGTTGGCAGCAGATCACCGGCCAGGCTACCGGGGGTAGCCTCGAAGGACGGCGGCTCGCGCCGCTTCCGGTGCAGCTTGTCTCGTTCGAGGAATGGCGGGCCGAGCACCCGTCCGGGTCGTCTTGCGCCCACCGGCGCCCGAGAGGTACCGCTACGGGCTCGACCCGTACGCAAACTACGATCGCGACCCGACCGAGCCGAGCCCCCTGTTCCGCTCCTCGGCGGATCCGGAGGGACAGACCCTGGATCCCCGCCTCCCGCCCAAGTGGCGGGTGGTCGGAGTGGCGACGCGGGACGGAGCGGTGGCATTCGCCGCCCCTGCCCGCGGCCGGCGGCCGGTCGTCGAGACCGCGCGGCTCGGCTCCCTCCGCTCGTCGGCTTCTTCCGCTTCGGGAAGGCGCAGGCAGAGCGGGGCGAGCTGCTCGCGAGCGCACCGAAGGGCTGGTCGGCGACGGTCTGGTCGGCGCGGCTCGACGGCCGGCGGCTCCATTTCCGGACGGCGGAGGGCCGCTTCGTCGAGACGGGAACGGGCTCCGTCTTCGACTTCTTCGGCCGCGGGCGCTCAGGCTCGCTCGCCGGGCGAAAGCTCGAGGCGGTCCCGCAGGTGAGCGCGTTCTGGTTCGCCTGGTCGCACTTCCACCCCGACACGACAGTGGCCGGCCCGTCCTAGGCGGGCCCGAGGCGGATCCGGTAGGCGGCGCGGACGTCCGGCGTGCCGAACTTCGTCATCACGAGGCGCAGCTCGGAGCGCGCGCCCGGCGCCGGGCTTCCGGGCAGGACGCCGTCCACGTCCGCTCGGCCCCGCCGACGGCCGAGTGCGGTCAGCCGGGCCGGTACGGGCCCGGCGCAGCAGAGAGGCCGCCGCCCTCGCGCAGGTAGAACGTCCGCGCACCGGAGGCGAGCGCGAGCGTGAGGCGATTGTCGAAGACGCCTCCCGCCGGCACGTGCGGCCGATCCTCGGAGTCCGACCAGTCGACCGTGGCGCAGCCGGAGAGAGGGTGCTCCCTCGTACAGATCTGCTCCGGGCGCGCGGCGTCCCGAAGCGAGAGGACGAGCCTCTGCTTGCCCCGAGCAGCGCCCTCTCGCCGCACGCGCCCGCTCGCCGTCACGACGACGTGAAAGCCGGGATCGTCGAACGACGAAGCGGCGGCGAGCCGGAAGACGCCCTCAGCGAGAGTCGTTGCGCCGGCAGGCGGTGACGTGGGCCGCTGCTCCCGTTCTTCGTCGCCCGCGCAGCCGGCGGCTAGCGGCAGAAGCGCGATCGCGAGCATTCGCGTGGCCCAGGGCACGCCCTACGAAAGGACGACGCGCCGGGCCGGAGACGTGCCGAACCGCGGTCGCGGCAGGGGCAGCCCGGCGTTCGCGGCCGCGTACCACGCCAGGGCGAGCATGTAGACGTCCTCGAGCAGGACCCACCACCTGAGCTCCTGCACGAGGAAGACGCCGAAGCAGCCGCAGTTGCCGACCGCAAAGCCGCGCGCGAAGGCCTGCGCGGCGAACGCCGACCAGAAGACCGCGAGCGCAAGTCCGAGCGCCCCGCCCGCGCGCCCGAGCGCTTTCGGGCCGGCCCGGCTCGTGAGCAGCAAGACAGCAGCGGCAAGCTCGAGTGAGGGCAGCAGGTACGCGGCCGCCGGGGCCGCGCCCTCGAGGAACCGAAATCCCTCGATCGCCGCCGCGAAGCCGTCTGCGTCCGCAAGCTGGCCGGTCGCCATGGCGGCGAGCAGGAGGCCGTAGAGGAGCGGCGCGACCGCCGGTCGGCGGGTCACGCCTTCTTGGCCGCCCGGAGACCTTCCTCGAACCCGGAGAGAGTGGTCGCACCGACGATTCGCGTCACGATTCGGTGCTGTGCGTCGAGGAAGACCGTGGTCGGAAGACCCTGGAGCCCGAGCTCGTTGGCGAGCTCGCCGCTCGGATCGAAGATGCTCGGGTGGCTCCAGCTCCAGCGCTTGTAGAAGCTCGCAGCGCCGCTCTTCGTGTCCTGGTAGTCGATGCCGATCACCTGCGCCTCCGGATGCTGTTTCGCGAACTTGCGCAGATCGGCCGCCTCCTCGTTGCAGCCGGGACACCATGAAGCCCAGACGTTGACGACAACCGGCTTGCCGGCGTAGGCGTCGAGGCCGACCTCCTTGCCGCTGATCGGGTCCGTGCCGCTCAGCTCTGGGGCCGCCTCGGGCTCGCTTGCGCGCGGGCTAGCGCCTGCGGCCCCACCGCTGCCTGCGCGGAGCACGCCGGCAGCGACGACCGCGCCGACGGCAACGGCGGCGAGGGCGATCCAGAGCCACTTGGGCGTCCCCGACCCGCCCCTGCCGGGTGGCGCCGGCCTGGCGCCCCGTACGGTCTGACGTGCCTGCTTCGCCCTACGCTGGCTCATGGATGGGGCTCCTTCCGACCGGAGAGGATCGAGTCACCTCGGGCGGTTCGATGCAGTTCGCATTCGAACGATTGCGCGCCGACCTCTAAGCGCCCTCGCCCTCGGCCCGGATCCGCTCGACGACCGCTTCGGCGAGCTCCGGCTTCGGCTCGGGCTCTCGGCGGCCGAGTGCGGCGAGCGAGGTGAGGGTGGCGAGGAATGCGCGGTAGGCGGCCTGGCACATCTCGCAGCGGGCCAGATGCCGCGCCAATCTGAAACGGCGGTAGCCCCGAAGATCGCCCTCGGCGTAGTCGGACATGAAGCGCGCGGTCTCCGCGTGGGAGCCGTTCAGCGGGTGGGTGAGCAAGCGCACGGCCGTATGATGCATGCGGGTCCGCGTCGATGCACGCGCCTTTGAGATCCCGTTCATCGCCGGGCCGAGGAGACCGCGATCGATACGGCTGCGGACGCGGGGCGATGCTAGCGTCGTCGCGTGGGCGAGAACGGTACCCGGCTTCTCGCACAAGCGCGGGAAGGCGACATCGAGGCGTTCGCCGAGTTCGTGCGCATGTTCGAGCGCCGCGTTCGCGCAGTGCTCGGGCGGCTGCTCGACGACGAGCGCGACGTTGACGAGGCAGCTCAGGACACCTTCGTCCAGGCGTGGCGAAACCTCGATCGGTTCCGAGGCGACGCGGCTCCCTTCACCTGGCTCTACCGCATCGCCGTCAACGAGGCGCTTCAGCGCGTTCGGCGCAAGCGGCTCGACACGCGCCCGCTCCCGGACGTCGAGGAGGCACGGACCTCGCCCGCGCCCAGAGCTCGTGGCTCGGACGCGGAGGCCGAGGAGCACGAGGAGCTTGCGTTCCTCGCCGACCGCATCCGCGCGCTCGACTTCGATCTCCGTGCGCCGCTCGTGCTGCGGGACGTCGAGGGCCTCTCGAACCAGGAAGTCGCCGATGCCCTCGGGCTCACCGTGCCCGCAGCCAAAAGCCGGATCCACCGCGCCCGGATGCAGCTGCGGCAGGAGTTTCAGGAGTGGCGAGGCCAGCCGGGCTAGCCGTCGGGTGCCGTCTAGCTCACAAGGCGAGGTCGCCTCCGGGGAGCTTGCGAAAGGCGCTTAGGTACCCCTCCGTGAAGGTCGGAAACTGCGCGACTGTGTCCTTGAGGACGCCGAGGGGAATCTCTGCCCGGATCGCGAGAACAGCTTGATGGATCCATTCGCCTGCGAGCGGGGCAACGGCCCAGGCGCCGACGAGGACACCGCGTGCCTGATCGACCACGATGCTGAGTGTTCCGCGCGGATGCTCCTCGTAGGTGTGCGGGCGAGCGATCGACTCGACCAGGTCGACGGTGGCCGTAGCCGCGTCGATGCCTCGCTCGCGGGCCTGCTCGAGCGTCAAGCCGACGGCCGCGACCTCGGGATCGGTGAAGACGACTCGTGGGATGGCTCGGTAGTCCGCCTTGGCGTCCTGGCCCAGGATGTCGGCGGTCGCGATCGCGCCTGGTACTTGCCGACGTGCGTGAAGAGCGAGACGCCGGTCACGTCGCCGATGGCCCAGATGCCGTCGGCGGCACGACAGCGCTCGTCGACCGAGACTCCGGCCGGCCCGGCCTCCATGCCGACGGTCTCGAGCCCAAGCCCCTCCGTGCGAGGCATGCGCCCGGCCGAGACCACGAGCACCTCACTGCGAACCTCACTGCCATCATCGAGGCGAAGAACGCGCTCGCCACCGTCGACGCTGACGCTCTCGGCCGTCCGGCCCAGCATGAGCCGGACACCGTCGGCCTCGAGCTCCTTGCCGATGAGCTTGGAGACGGCCGGATCTTCGCGCTTGAGCAGCGATCGATGATTGTGGACGATCGTCACCCGGGAGCCGAAGCGGGCGAGCATCTGCCCGAGCTCGATCCCGACTGGACCGCCGCCGATGAACACAGCGCTCTTCGGAATCTCTTGGAGCGTCGTTGCTTCCCGATTCGTCCAGTACCCGGCTTCGCCCAAGCCCTCGACCGGCGGGATGAACGAATCTGAGCCGGTCGCGAGGATGACCCGCTCGCTCTCGAGCACTCGGCCGTCGGCCTCGACACGACCGCGCCCGGCCAGACGGGCGTGAGCCTTCACGACGGCGACCCCGTCCCTCTCGTAGCGGGCCACCGTCTTCGAGTCGTCCAGATCGCGGATCATCCAGTCGCGGTAGGCGGCGATCCTCTGCCAGTCGAGCTCGGGCCGCGAGACGCCGGCGAGCCGCTCGCTCTCTCCTCGGGCTTCCGGTGGGCGAAGCAGGGTCTTTGAAGGAATGCACGCCCAGTACCCGCACTCTCCGCCGACGAGCTCCCGCTCCACGAGCGCGACGCGCATGCCGGCCCGCGCGAGAGCGCCGACCGCGACCTCCCCGGCGGGGCCAGCTCCGATGACGACGGCGTCAAACGTCTCGCTCACGTGATGGCCTCCTCGTGGACGGCTACGAGCTGGAGCCGCGATTGCTTGTCATTACCTCGGACAAGTTGTTATATTTGATCTGCCTTATATCAAAAAGGATGGATACATGTCTCAGGCTGCCCCATTCAAACTCCCCGAAGCCCCCGCCAGAAGCGACCTCGTCGCCAAGTACTTCCGCGGGCTCGGCGACCCGACCCGGCTGCGCATCCTCGATTTCCTGCGCTCAGAGGGGGAGCTCTCGGTGGGTGCGCTCGTCGAGCGGCTTGGACTGCCCCAGCCGCAGGTCTCGAACCACCTCGCGTGCCTTCGCTGGTGCGGGTTCATCGAGGCCAGGCGCGAGCACCGCATGATCTACAACCGGATCGCCGACCAAAGGGTCGAGCAGATGCTCGAGCTTGCGAGAAATCTGCTCGAGGACAACGCGGAGCACATCGCGGCCTGCTGCCGGATCGAGGAGGGCTAGGTGGAGCGCAAGGCCAGTACGGGCCTTGGGGCACCGGCGCTCGTCGTCTTCGCCATCGTCTGCTGCGCCGGCCTGCCGCTCCTCGTGGGTACGGGAGTGAGCATCGCGGCGATCGGGATTGTCGGGGGCCTAGCCGCTGGACTAATTCCGGCGGCCGCTGTGATCACGCTCCTCGCCGTACGCGTTTGCCGGAGGCGTGACGCTTGCCAGGTTCCACCCGATCGACTCAAGGAGCTCGCATGACCGCGGAAAGCAATCGCCGTCCGCTGGTTGAAATTCTCTACTTCGACGGCTGCCCGAACCACGAAGGCGCCCGCTCGCTCGTGAAGGGTGTCGGTGACGACCTAGGCATCGAGCCCGAGGTTCGGCTCGTCAACGTTTCCGACCCCGAGGCCGCCGAGCGCGAGCGTTTCCTCGGCTCGCCGACCATCCGGGTCAACGGCCGCGACGTCGAGCCGGGAGCCGACGACCGCACGGACTTCGTGTATTCCTGTCGCGTCTACCGGAGCGATGCCGGCTTCACCGGACAGCTCGATGTGACGTGGCTTCGCGACGCACTCTCGCGCGCGATGGGCATTCCGACCTGAACGATCAGGGTCGGACCCGCTGAAATCGCCGTCCGCTGGCGAACGAGCGGAAAAGATCCTACGAATTGGCACTTTCTCAGCGGTCTCGAAAGCAGTTAGGGGTCGTTAGGCCCCTCGAGGGTTCGAATCCCTCCCCCTCCGCTTCGCCCGCCAGCGTCAGAGTAGACAACAAGTCGAGGCGAGCTTGTTGAGTAGTCTGTGGACGGGTGCGGCGATCACTTTGACCGTCGCTTCCTGCCGCGACGCCATCAACGCTGTGACAGCTCAAGCACGCGCGCTGCAGGTGCTCTGACCGGATCGTGCCGCCGGCACCCTCAGCCGCGCTCGAACGACCGGCGCTCGACGTGGCGACGCCCGTGCCCTGAGACTGCCCAAGAGCCCAGAGCACAGCACCACATCGTTAAGGATCAGTTAATCCACCGGTGACTTCGGCGCACGTACGGTCTCGGTGCCAACCGATGGAGGGAGATACATGAAGCGTTTCCTTGCGCTCGGGCTCGCGGCGCTTGCTGCTGCCGGATTCCTGACAGCGAGTGCGAGCTCCGACGACGCCGGAACGAAGGTCTGGCGCGTCACGATCGAAAACCTCACGCCTGCCGGCCCTGGCGCTCCGGGGTCGCAGCCCCTGTCGCCGCCGCTCTTCGTCGTGCACTCGAAGCGGGCGGATGTCTGGAGCGTGGGTGGGATCGCAAGCCACGTCGTCGCGGCGATCGCCGAAGACGCGAACAACGCGCCGGCCGAGTCGGCTCTCGCGTCGGCCAAGGGCATTCGCGACGTCTTCACGGGCGAGGGCGGCCCGATCCCGTCGGGCACGTCACGCACTTACACAGTGGAGACGCGCGGCAAGTACAGCCGCCTCTCGGTGCTGACCATGCTCGTGAACACGAACGACGCCTTCACGGGGCTCGACTCGCTCCGGCTGAGGGGCAAGGGCAGGACGCTGTACCGCATGGCCTACGATGCCGGCAGCGAGCGCAACAACGAGCTCGAGGCGTTCATCCCCGGCCCGTGCTGCGGGAACCCGTTCGTGCGCGACCCGGAGGGCGCCCTCATCCAGGCGCATCCAGGGCTCGCAGGAGTGGGCGACCTCGACCCGGCCGTCTACGGCTGGACCGAGCCCGCCGCCAAGATCACGATCGAGCGCGTTTCCTAGCCTGCGGGCGCCTCGTAACCGCAGGGGCCGGCAAGAACGCCGGCCCCTGCGGTTTGAGAATCACGTAAGGCGCCAGTAACCCGGCCTAGGCTCGCTAGACGGGTCGCATGAGACTGCGCATGCGCGGGCACGAGTCCGCAGGAACGAAGAGGCCAAGCAAAGTCGACCCACAGGAAAAACGTGGCCGCGTCGGGCCGGCTTGCGCGCCGCCTTCAGAGGCGGAGCCGCTCGGCCGGACGGGGCCGCCGGTCAGATGACGTAGGCGCAGCCGTCCCAGTACGCGTGGACGTGCTTCCGGCGCAGACGGCCGACGTCGAGCTCGAGCTCGTCCGGCTCGCGCAGGCGCTCTTCGGAGTAGAGCTCGATCCCGTCCGCCTGAACACGCCGGAACGGTCGCTCGCCCGGCTCGCTGGACGGCTCGAGAAAGGTCAGCGAGCCGCCGCAGCAACGCGTTTGGCCCAGACGTACAACGTTCCACCCCGGTCTTGCACGAGCTGGACGGCCTCCGGAGAGGCGTTCACACGCACGTTCAAACGATAACAGCGTTCATCGAGCGCTCGAGCGCGGCGACCGTTCGACGCGCTCGCCACGTGACGGCTTCAATGGCAGAGCTGTACAAGCGACAGTCCCAGGCACAAGGAGCGCCCCAGCAAGTTAGTCAGGTTCATCGCCTCAAAGCAGACGGAAGCGTGAAGGAGACGCGGGCGCCGCCCTCAGCGCGGCTCTCGGCCCAGATCCGCCCGCCCTGCGCCTCAACGAGGCCACGGGCGATCGCGAGCCCGAGTCCGGCGCCTCC
>JACCXC010000114.1 GCA_013697275.1 Actinomycetota bacterium
GCCACCACCGGGTCATCGGCCAGCAGGCGGGCGCCCGTCTGCCGGGCCAGCGCTTGTGTCGCCCCCGCTCCGGCGAGCGCGACCGGCCAGCGCGCAGCGAGCCGGCGAACGCCCTGGGAAACGTCCGCAAGGACGTCCGGGGAGGAGCCGGAGAGGACAATCAGGCCCGGGTCGAGCGCATGAGCGGCGTCGGCGACTGTCTCGACCGGGGTGTCCGGCCCGAGGAAAGTCACTCGCCACCCGCGAGCGCGAAGCGCAAGGCCGAAGATCACGAGCGGGAGATCGTGCAGCTCCCGGGGCGCACAGGCGAGGAGCGCGCGCGGGCCCGTGCCCTGGCCCCATCCCCGAGCGAGCCCGAGCAGACGGCCGCGCAGGACATTGCTCGCGAAGTGCTCCTGGGCCACACTTGCCTCCTCTCGGCTCCAGCGCTCCCCGAGCTCGTGGAGGTAGGGAAGGACGACCTCCGCGAGCACAGTGTCGAGGCCGAAGGCCGCGAGCAGCCGGTCGAGCGCAGCGTTCGCCCCGGCGTCGTCGTACGTGTCGAGAGCGACAGCGAGCGCCCGCTGGCCGACCTCGAGCTCGACGTCAGACGGACCGGCCGCCGCGCCCACGGAAAGTGGCCGGGCAAGCGCGAGCCGCGCAGCTTCCGCCGCCGAGTAGCCCTCCGCCAGATGCTCGAGCATCGCTCTCACGCGCTCCTCGTCCTCCGCGGAATACAGACGAAACCCCCCGGCCGAACGGGCAGGTCTCAAGAGTCCGTAACGGCTCTCCCAGGCGCGTAGGAGCTCGGCTCGAACCCCGACTCGCCGGCTCAGCTCTCCGATCCGCACTCTCGCTGCCGACATGGCAACATTATACAAAACCTGGACGAAGGACTGTCAGGCCGGACGGCTTCGGGCCCTCCCGTATCCTCGCGGACGGCTTGCGCGCGATCGAGGTGCACGACCTGCGAAAGAGCTACGGCGACCGGGAGGTGCTCCATGGGCTGGACCTGGCCGTGGAGACGGGCGAGGTCTTCGCGCTCCTCGGCCCGAACGGGGCCGGCAAGACGACCACGGTCGAGATCCTCGAGGGGTACCGGCGGCGCGACGGCGGCGACGTGTGCGTGCTCGGTACAGATCCCGAGCAGGCCGACGCGGACTTCCGGGCGCGGATCGGCATCGTCCTCCAGTCGTCGGCCGTCTACCCGACCTTGACGGTCGAGGAGATCGTCGCGCTCTTCGCCGGCTACTACCCTGCCCCCCGCGACCCGGACGAGGTCTTAGTCCTCGTCGGCCTCGAGGACAAGTGCCGGGCCCGTGTCCGGACGCTTTCGGGCGGCCAGCTCCGGCGCCTCGACCTCGCGCTCGCGCTCGTCGGCGACCCTGAGCTGATCTTCCTGGACGAGCCGACGACCGGTTTCGACCCGGCGGCCCGGCGGCAGGCATGGAACACCCTCCGCGGCATGCGCGAGCTGGGCAAGACGATCCTCCTGACGACGCACTACATGGAGGAGGCCGAGACCCTCGCCGACCGGGTCGCGATCCTCCGCAACGGCCGGATCGTCGCCACGGGCCCGCCGCGTGCCCTGCTCGCCGAGCACGTCGCTGTGGAGATTCGCTTCCGGCGAGACGGCGAGGAGGTCGTGATCGACACCGACGAGCCGACGCGCGTCCTGCACGAGCTGACCGCGGAAGCCCTCGCGGCGGGAGTCGAGCTCGAGGCCCTCGAGGTGCAGCGGCGCTCGCTCGAGGATGTCTACCTCGAGGTCACGCGAGAGGGCGCGTGAAGCTCTTCGGCCGAGAGCTCCTGGCGCAGCAGCGGCTCTTCTGGCGGAGCCGGGAGGCGGCATTCTTCACCTTCGCCCTCCCGATCGTCTTCCTCCTGCTGCTCGGTTCGGTCTACGGGGACGACGAGATCGACGGGATCCGCGGGTCGACCTTCCTCCTAGCAGGACTGCTCGGCTACGGCGTCGTCGCCACGGCCTTCGCGGGACTCGCGATCACGCTGGTCGTGCGACGGGAGTCGGGCGTGTTGAAGCGGGTGCGGGGCACGCCGCTCCCGACGAGCGTCTACCTGGCCGCCGTGATCGCCTCGACGCTCGTCGTCGTCGCGCTCGAGGTCGTCGTCCAGCTCCTCGTCGGCCGCTACGTGATCGACGCAGACTGGCCGGCGTCCCCCGGCGCGCTCGCGCTTGCCCTCTTCCTGGGATCCGTGACCTTCGCTTCACTCGGCCTGGCCGTCACGGGGCTCGTGCGAAGCGCCGAAGGCTCCTCCGCCGTCGTCAACGCCATCTATCTCCCGTTGACCTTCGCGTCGGGCGTCTTCTTCTCGGTCGACTCGCTGCCGGGCTTCCTCCAGGCGATCGCCACCGTCTCGCCGCTGACCTACCTGCTCGACCTCGTGCGGGCGGAGTTCATCGCCGGAAGAGACCTCGCCGACAGCGGAACCGAGATCGCCGTGTTGGCCGGCTGGGGCCTCGCGGGGCTCCTCGTCGCGCTGCGGTGGTTCCGCTGGGAGCCTCGCGAGGCATAAGGAGAGAGTGAACGATCCTTCCCTCGTCTTCGTCGGCGACACGGCCGGCGGGCGCGCCGTCCTGGTCAACTTCGCCGTCCACGCGGGTCGTGAGGCGACGGCGGCCGAGATCGACCGGTTGGGCGACGCCCTCCTCGAGCATGTCGACGAGGCCGAGATCGTCTGCGAGCAGCGAACGGAGATCGACCGGGGAGGCCGCGCGAGCATCTACCAGATTCGGGTCGAGCTCCCTGACGGACACGCGGAACAGGATGCGCTCGTGGGCACGGTCGAGGCCTGGGCACGCGACTGCATCGCCGAGCGCCGGCTTATCTAGTCGGTCTCCCGCCCGATCGCGTAGAGGCGTGCCGCCTCGCCCTCGTATGACGTCATCCCCTCGTGCGCGAAGCCGACCTTCTCAAGCACCCGCTGCGAAGCGACGTTCTCGGGATGCGTGACGGCGACTATTCTCTCGAGGCCGAGCTCCTCGAAGCCGTGCGCGACCCACGCCGACGCGACCTCGGTCGCGTAGCCCTTGCCCCAGTATGGCTTCGCCAGGCGGTAGCCGAGCTCGATCTCCGGGCCACGGTGAGCGAGGTGGATGAGACCCCCGTCGCCCATGACCGTCCCGGTTTCGCGGTCCGTCACCGCCCACAGGCTGAAGCCGTGGCGCTCCTGGTGGTCGATCAGCCGCTGCAGCCGTCGCTCGCTGTCCTCGACCGAGGTGGAATGTGCGTCCCCGGCTCCGATGTAGCGCATGACCTCGCGGTCGGCGTACACCTCGTGCAGCGGGCCCAGGTCGGGGAGTGCGAGCGGGCGCAGCGAGAGCCGCTCGGTCTCGATGCGCGGGCTCTCAGCCAGTGCCCGAGCTACGAGCCTGGTTTGGCCGTCATCGCCCAGACGGCGACGACGTAGGCAGCGAGCAGGAGGTACGAGACGCCGCCGGCTACGCGGACGAGCGTCCCGCCCCCACCCTCGGCCCGGGCCGACCGCCGGGCCGCTATGCCCGTGATGATCAGGCAGAGGAGGATCAGGATCGCGCCGATGTCGGCCGTGATGTAGCCGAACCCGAGCCAGCCGGGCCCATCGTCGCCGAAGCCCTCCTCGCTCTCGACCCACTGCCCCCCCACCCGCATGAGGATGTAGGAGGGCAGCACGCCGAGCAGGAAGACACGGAACCCGAGGCCGGCGCCCGAGCGTCCCTCGCGACGGGAGAAGAGCACGAGGCCGGCGAGCAGAAGCGTCCCCACGAGAAGCATCGCGCCGAGGACATGGAGAAAGAGCGGGAAATTCCACTCGTCCGGGCGAACGGCGGCGAGGCTCATTCAGGCTCCTGGCTTGAAGATCATGAGGATGAGGGTTGCGAGGACGGCCGCGATCGCGACAGCGTTCCAGAGTGGCGCGCGCCCGTCGCGGACGGCCGTAGCGAGATCCGTCCCGGGTCCGGCCGTCTTGCGAGCACGACGAAACGCCGCGAGCGCCCGTGCTCCAGAGAACGCGATCACGACCCAGAGGACGAGCGCAGCGAGGATCCACGGGTCCCAGAGCTCGTACCCGTCGATGTCGATCGCGAGCCATATGCCCAAGACGAGGACGAGCACGCCGGCGCCGTCGAAGAGGAAGGGGCTGAAGCGCGTCAACGAGAGCGCGAGCGCCTCGTCGCCGGTTCGCCGAAGCGTCAGGATCATCGCCCCGGTGAGCAGGGTGAGCCCGGCCGCGATGGCAAACGCCGCCAGGACATGGACGAAGAGCAACCAGTCGTACCGACTCAAGAGGCGCGAGCATAAACGCTCGGCCCGGCCGACCGGGCAGCCCGACCGCCCGCGCCTTCCCCGGGGCGCGCGCGCTTTGGCGAGTTGCTCGGCCCGACCGGCCACGGGCGCGCCTAGAAGTCCGGCCGGATGCTTCGGTCAGCAGCCCTCTAGAGGCCGAGGTT